>DATEKC010000169.1:0-36124 GCA_035277665.1 Terriglobia bacterium | reverse complement strand
CGTCCATGGCAACCTGCTCGAGCGCCAGCACTGTGCCTTTGCGCCGCCGGTATCCGATGGTGTTGGCCACTTCCGCGCGGCTCGAGCTGCTGGTTCCGGAAATCTGATAAATGGGGGTGTAGCCAACCAGTTCGCCAATGTAGGGAATCACCCACTGGGCGCAGGTCTCAATGAATTCATCGTCGTAAAGCTGCCTGACGTTCTCTTCCACGATTGCGGACTGTTCTGCGATCACGGTCATCAGGGCCTTGAGCGGCTCGCCGTTGTCGGCATCGCGCGTCCGGTAAATGGCGGGGAGGAGCGCGTAAAGTTGGTCGGCCTTCAGGCTCATGACCACACCTCAAGCCGGCCTTGTGAGGCCGGGTCCAGCGTCAGCATCTCCGCACCTTGCGGTGTGCCCTGCTCCCCGGGCACGGGAGCCGAGGCGCACAGGACCGCCGGCAACCGGGGCATGAAGCGCCTGAACAGGAAGAACTGTCCCTGGCGCCTGAAAGTGGTGAGCTCCACACCAATCACTCCCGGCGTGGATTGCATCAGGGCGATCACTTCGCTCTGTGCCAGGCCCTGGCCGGGTTGCCGCTGGTCGAAACTCAGATTCGTCTGGAGCGCCTGCCAGACCTGGCCCAGCACCTGCGCAGGATCGTAATTGTCCGCGTCCACGCGGACGTTCGCGCCAATTTCGATAAGGACGGGGACGTAGGAAGCAACAGTCACGGGGACATAAGGATTTCCTGCTCCGCGCAGCGCTTTGATGAGATGCGTAATGACGGGATCGTCCTGTTTGAGGACCGTGCCATTCGCCCCTGCAACGGTGAGGAAGACCGCGCGCATGCGGCCGACCCAGGTCCAGGTGGCCAGGGCTTTGGCGATTCCTGCAAAAGCCAGGGCGTAGTTCTGGTAGTCTTCGAGCGAAACGGCGCGTTCGAGAGTCAGCACGTGCAAAGGCGCGCTGACACGGGCGCTCGCGGCTGAATCGGGGTCGGCGCCCCCCGTGGCGGGACCGGGATTGGTGACGGCCTTCAATCCCTGCGGCCTGTCGAGCGCCTGGGACAACTGGCCGGCATCCACGTTGCCGGCCGCGCCCACGCCCTTGCGATAGACGGCCCGGATATTCATCTGGCCGGTAGGAGTTCGCGTGCCCTCGACGCCGTCGCCGAATTGCACGGTGACTTTCCCTGCGGAGTCAGGCTGGGTCACGAAAATCCGATCGTTGGGCCCGGAGGCGAGAAAATTCTCCACTTCATGCCAGCGAAGATTGTTGACCCAGACCTGAAGGGTGGAATCGGCCCCCAGGCCGCGCGGCGAGCTGACGTAGGTGAGCGGCGACTGCTTCAAACTTAGCCGGAGCGCGGCGTTCGTTGCGTCGCCGCTGCCCATGATTTCGTGCATGGTTTCGCCGTTGGTTGCGGCCACCACGTTGGCACTCAGAGTGACGGTGGCGCGGTCGTAGATCCGCGCGAGAGGCTCTTTGAAATCGAGAGTCTGGATCGGCCCCTGCGTGCCGGCCTGGCTGATGATCATCGATTCGCCAACGACGGGATCATTTTTGCCGGCCCCAATCAGCAAAACATTCGCGGTGCTGATCCGGAGCGTTCCGGAGACGCCGTCAGGGGTCAGCACCGGCCAGAACATGTCGGAGCTGTTTGTGATGGGGTTGGGCGGGAATTGGTCGATCAAGAAGACCTGCCCGTCGGAAAGCGGCGTGCTGCCGGTTGCGCCGTCGCGGACAAACCCCGGCTGGCTGCCGGGTGGCATAGTGCCAAAATTCGCCACCTGCAGGCGCAAACGCTTTCCGAAAACCGCGACAGGCCGGCCTGGGGCAAGGGCCTCGGTTGTGACAATCCCCAGCGTGGAACCTTCCACAGGCCTGAGCGATCCGCTTTGTCTCATATACGTGTCGTCATAGATCCAGTCCGTGAGAAGGAAATCCGCAGGAGTCAGAGGGTCGCTTTGAATATAGGCCGTGATGTTGCGCGTTTCCTGCACGAATTCCCACAGCACTTCATTGAGGGTAAGAGAAGTATCGCCGGTCAGGATCTGCCCCATGTCGAGCGTCAGTTGCGTGGTCTTCGATGTCAGCGTGTAACGGCCGGGGTTTGACTCCCCCGCCTGTTTGATCTGGAAGAACGAGATGTAGCCAAGGCCGGTCAGCACGATCCAGGGTGGAATCGCGCCGGTTTGCGGAGCGAGCCCGGGATAAGAGGCGTCAAGATTGATCTGGTTGCTGTACTCCTGGTAGTAAAAACTCCAATCAGCCCCTTGCTGAACGGAGGCAGGGTAGCCGGGAATCAAACTGAGATTGGGATTCGAGGCGCTGCTCCCGAGCGCCAGGGGGTTGGGCGCCTGGGCGCCGTAAAGGGCGGTCTTTTTGCGGAAGATGAAAATGGAAACATCTTCCGCCGCCATGCTGTCAGTAAACGAGGTGGAGAGGGGCTGGTCCCAGAAGATCTGCGTGTTGCCGGAAACAGGATCAACGTTTACAGCTGTCACATAATGAACGTCTCCCGGCCCGGTGGGCACCGGCTGGCCTGACTGCGCGGCGAGAAAGAGCAGCGCATCGCCAACTTTGATGTTGTTCGCAGTCCCCTGGACCCACGTGCTGATATCTGATCCGGAAAGATGCCACTCGACAGAGGTTTGAGGCGGAGCGGCGTTCAACCCGATCAGCGCGGTGAGATCGGATGAGGTTTCGAAGACCTGCGGCGTCTGGCCCGGCTTGGGCACGCTTTGAACGCGCGTCCCGGCAGGGATCAGCACGTTGTCGGGAGCGCCCCGAGCGCTCGTCAGCATGAAGGCAAGAAAGGCGGAAGCCGCCACGCCGGGCGATGGCTTGTAACCCACCAGCCGCGCAAGAGACATTACCGAGGCGGCATCGACCGCGGTGCCGAGGTAGGCTTCATTGGCCAGGCGCTCCTGGTAAAAGGTCAGAATGTCGAGCCCGACCGCCCAGGCGTCGAGCAACGCGATGGAAAAATCCGAATCATCGCGGGTCCGCAACGGAGCGAGTGCCGGCAGGTTGGAATCCGAAAGCGCCGCCAGCAGGCTGGCCTTGAAAGTGGCGTGCGTGCCCGTGCGATATCTGATCTGGCTCAGGCCGGGGCGGTTCGAAATCGGCTCGGGCGTTTCTGAACCGAGGCCCTGGCAGCATCCGCAGAGCTGTTCTTCGGGTGTCTCGCAGGAACCGTTCATCTGCCACCATCCATGTGGAATTCGAGAATCCCGTGATCGAGCCGGTTGGGATCGTTGTCACAGCGCGCGATTTCCAGCCGGCCCATGGTGAGAAAACCTTGCCGCAGGCCAATCCCTGAAGGGTTGTCCATGCGCTCAAAGACGGTCAGCGTTGCTGCAGTCACGCCCTGGACGCTCTGCGCTGCGGCGATCAAGGGGCTCGCATAAATCGTCTGGCCAAAGGTGAAGTTGGCGGGATCCAGAATTTCCCGCTGCCCGGTACACAAGTTGCCGGTGGTGAAGAGTTCGAGCAGGGCCTTGCGGATGTCGGCCTGGAAGAAGGCCGGATCGACGCAGATGTTCATCTCAATGCGCAAGCCGACGATGACCGCGCCTTCCACGGCCAGATCGACTCCCGCCATGCGGAAAAGATCCATGCGGGTGGTCGTTTCCTTCAGAAGCGTGGCATCGAGGCCGCCTTCAGACTGCGGATCGAGCGACAGGAATGCGGTATACCAGCTTCCCGTCCAGCGCAAAGTGCCGCGGGCTTCGCGAATGGCGGGGTCCTGCGCTGCCATCGCTCCATAATCGTCTTCGGTCACGGCGCGAAGCTGAGTGCGGAACGCGAAGGGCGCCTGCTGGCGAATGTGCTCCATCGTTTCAAGGTCCGCTCCACCCGCAGCCGGCAGCGGATTGCGGACCTGAGTGATCCCCGCGACGCCGGTCAGGATGTGCGCGAGCGTGTCGCGGCCGATGTTGCCGGCGCTGCCATTTCCCACGCGATATCGCGCCCGGAATTCCGCTCCCGTTTCTGGCGCCTGCCCGTACTGGCCGTCGCCGAAGCGAAGGAATGCTGTTCCATCGCGCTCAATTTCGAGCAGGCAGACGCGCTGCGAGTCGTCGCTTGAAAGCAGATCCTCGATCACGCTCCAGCTCTGGCCCTGATCGTCCTCGACGGCGATTTGTGGGAGCGGCCGTGCGTTGCCTGTTGCTAATGGCGCCAGAAATTGCGATGCCGGAACTTTCGCATCCAGCGGCCAGGCAAATGTGACCGGCGAATGCGCAAGCTGCGGAAAATATCGCGGCCGCGGCGGCGCCAACGCGGTCTGCAGCTTGCATTCGCAACTGGCCGCCACGTTGGGCGCCGGCGGCGCTTCCGGGACCTCGCCCAGGTCTTCCCAGCATTGCCAGATGCCGTGGTCAGCAGGAACGATATTGCCGCGGACCACGCTCACAGCCGTAGGCGCCTGCGAGCTGTGTGCCGTATCTGTGGTGGCAGAGATGCAGATGGGAAACGGCGGCGCATCTTCGGCCGCCCAGGTAATCCTGGTGACGAGCTGGCCGTTCAGCGGATCAACAAGCGGGCGGCCCAGATGGTCCGTGGTTTGTACTCCCGTCAGGCGCACGGCCCAGCGATGCTGCGGGTCGGCGTCCTGTGGGCTGCCAGTCCTGGGGCCGATGACCTCTTCGAACACCAGAACGGCGCCCGCAGCAAGCCGGGTGAGACTCCCGGCCAGCGTGGCTTCCGTAGCGCCGTTGACGAGGCAGCATTCAGAATCGCTCCAGGTGTAGAACAGCATCTCGTTCTGTTCCTGAAAGAGCTCGATGTCCTGCATGGTTGCGAAGCTGATGCTGCTGCGGCGCACAAGTTGTGCTGCGGGCGGGGGCATCAATCCGGCTTGGCATGCAACTTCGGAAGCATCGACGGCGCCGGGTGAAACGCTGACCGGCAGGCCGGGGACGAGAGGAAAGAGCAAGGTCCCCGCCGGTATGGCGACGCCATCCTGCGCTGTCTTCAAATAAACCCACGTTCGGGCGTTGCTGCCTTCGCCGACACGATAATCGACCAGCTTCGCATGGCGCCGAAGCGAGATCCGGCTGCGCGCCGTGCCCAGGTAAGCTTCCGTGCCAACGGCGTCCTGCTGATAGCTGAGATGGTCCGCGGCGTACGCCAATGTTTCTACCATGGCGATGCCGATGTCGGAAGCATGCGTCTCTTTCCATGCCGGCGCGAGCGTCGCCATGCGGTCCAGCATCACCTGGCGGAAGCCGCCGTAATCCTTGGCGAGATAATTGATGTCGGGCTCCGCAGCTCTGTCGGGAGGGCAGCAATTGTCGGGAACGCAATCACCCACGGTGGGACATCCGGCCTTGAAAGAAAAGACAACGGTGGAGAGTTGAGGATCGATGCCGTCGGGAGGATCGTTCGTCGTGGAATCGGCAACAAAGGAAAACGTGTAGGGAGAAAAATCGCCCGTCCCGTCGAGGTCGACCGTCATCACGCGCGGCGTCGAATCGCCCGGCTGAGTCACCGAGGCAACGGTCACCTGGGTTTTCGGCGAGCCGCCGGTGATCTTCACATGGGCCGGACCCAGGTTGAGGTTGCGACCATCTTTCAGCAGCGTGACCAGCAGACGATTTCCGCAGCCGGTGGCGGCGTCCGACACTTCAAGGTAATCGATTCCGTTCAGCGAGGGGTGCTGCAACACCATGGCCCGGCGATTTTTTTGTGAGCAGAAATAAATCATGAGGCCGCTCCGCCATAAACAAACTGCTCTGTCTGTTGCTGCTGGGACTGGATGATGGTGTAGGTGACCGTAATCAGCAGCGTGGAGTTCTGCGCAGCCACCTCCACCGCGTTCACCCGAATCAGGTCGGAAAGCCATTGCTGCAGCGATGCCTGGATCACCTGCTGCTGGGCCGCCGCCAGGGCGTCGCTGTTCGGCGCAAACACTAATTGCGACACGCCGCAGCCGAAGGTGGGGCGGTTCACGCGCTCGCCCGGCGAGGTCAGCAGAATCTGCTCCACCATTTCATAGATGTGGTCCGGCAGATTGCTTGCGGCCGTGTGCCCGCTGCTGTCAAAGCTGTAAGGATATTTAACGTTCATAGAGCCTCACATTGCACTCACGCGCGTTTGCATCGCCACGGGCAGAAGCGGCGTGCCGTTGGGAATGCTCAACCCCACGCCCGATTGGACAACCAGGGGCTGCCCGCTGGAGGTGACGCGCACTGTCCCCACGGTCCATTGCCCCATCACGCAGGGAGGCAGAGGCGGTGGCACGAGTGGACAGCCTGCAACCATCCACGGAATCGAAAGCAGCGCGGTGGGCTGGCCGCTGACCAGGACGCGCGGATTCGGCGCGGTTGGCATTGCCTGGCCCGCGTGGCTGCACAGGACCGTCGCCCCCTGATGAAGTAAAAAACCTGCCATTCAAAAGCTCCTTGGCCGCGGTCAGATAATTTCCAGCGCACCTTCGTTGACGGTTACGCTGGGGCCGGCAAGAATAATCGTGGCCCCCTGGCCGTTGCTGATGGTGATGCCCGTTTCGTTAATTGCAATCATTGCTCCGGTGGCGGACTTCAGCAGGATGCCTCCCGTTGGCCCCGGCACGTCGCTGATCATCAGCGTGTTCTCAGTGACCGATTGGATGACGATCTGTTGCACTCCCGGCGGTGCGGCCAGCGCCAGCGCTGGCACCTCCGCAGCCGAACCCCAAAAACATCCGGTCCAGATGGGGTAATCGCTATTCCCCTGTTCAAATTCAACCCACACTCCCGAGCCGATTGGCGGGAGGGCGTAGAACCCGGATTGAATGCCTGCGAAGGGAACACATGGCATCGCCCAGGTCGATGGAAGAATATTCGAGACATCCGGCACCTGCACCATCAGCCGTCCCTTTTGCATAGGATCGACATTGTCAATCACCGTCCCCCGGTACTTGCCGAAAAACTTCTCCATGCTTACCCGTTTCCCCTAAAGAAGTCTTAGATCGCCATCGTCGGAACAACCGGCAGGTTTGAAACCAGCGCGTTCCGCTTGAGAGAAAAACTCTGCTTGTATGCTCCAGGCTTGATCTGGTGCCGGGCGCTCTCGACGTAGTACAAACCATCAAATGCGACGCCTGCCCCGCGAACTCCCACCAACTGCCGCGCTCTCAATACCTGGCCGTAGCGCAGCACATCGAGCGAACCATCAGCCGAGACCACGTCCGCCGTTTCTGAAGCTCTGGCCATGCCCACCATGATGGCCTGCGCCGGCGAGAGCTTGGCGGTATCCGTGAGGTACTCGAACTTTTGCGGCGTGGGCACAACCATACCCAGCGGCGGATTGAGCGGCGTCACGGGCGGAATGGGCATCGGAAGCACCACTTTGGTAGTCGGGTCCTGGATGAAGACGAAGGGCGTCACTGAACTTTGCGGCTCGTAGCGCAAATTCAGACTCTCGACATTCGTCCATGCATCCATATTCACGTTCAAGGCCGGCTGCGGGACGCCGACCTTGATTTCGGGCCCCCAGTAAGCCTGCGTCATTCCAGGCAAAGGCCCCGGCTCCAGGTAAAAAACGTATCCTGCGTCGCTGGCCAACTGCCGGATGTAGTCCAAATCAGTCCCTTTGTGCGTCGGAATCTTTTCAACGGGCAGTTCGACGTCCGGCGTGACGACGGGAAACACATTCGGAACGATCCCGAACATGGAGTACTTTGCCAGGATGGTCAGGACGCGCATATCGGGCGTCATGCTGGGATAAGGGAGGCCCGAAAAAGGGATCAAATCCATCACGGCAGTAAGGTCTTCGCCTGTTACCGCGAGCGTGGAAGAGCCCCGCATGGCATCCGGCACGACCTCTGTGTGTTTCACTACCCCGTCCATCACAACCTGTGGAAGTCCGCCGAAAGTTGCCACCAGGATGACTCGAATGACAGGAAGCGGCGCGCCGCCGGCGAGCAGAAAGAGCGTCTGCAGAGGTGAACTGTTCGCGAGCGTAAAATTGAGCTGGAATCCGCTGGCGCCCTTGGCGGAAACAGAAACCTCCACGGAGGTCAGCGCGTCCATCACCGGCTTTGGAGCTGGCACGGCCTCCACAGGGCCAATCAGGAGTGTCAGGTAAAGCGGACTACCCATTCCGTGCTCCTGGGGGAATACCCGAAGCCAGTGGTACCTGAATCGTGCGGCCAACCTGTGCAGTCAGTTCGTCCGGGTCGGTGGCGCAGTTGGCGTCGGCGATCATCCAGAACAGCAGCGGATCTCCAAGCTGTTTTGCCGCAAGGTTATCGAGGCGCGTGCCTTCCACAACAACGTAGTTCTGCAACGACGTATAGATCTCCGGCTGGGGAATGATTCGCCGCTGGAGATAGGCCACCTGCACGCCATCCGGCCGCGTGTAGTATTCGACGGGGAATCCGTAATACCTGCTGCTGGGATTGGTTGGAGCGCCGGTTCCGGCCCCGGCCATTACCATCGATTGAAGCGCAGTGTCCATTTCGCCACCTTCCGATTATTTGAACAGCCCGGCGAGCATCTCCTTCTGGGTTTGATAAACCATGTAAAGCGCGCCCGCCGGCGTCAGGAATCCCACGTCGTTAATGTTGAGGACGCGCATGCCCAGCGAAACCTTGGCGCGAATGGGATTCAGTTGGGGATCAAACGCCTCTTCGGTAACGTCCATGTCCGTAATGCGCACCGGAGTGACGCGCGTTTTGCTCCACACAAACAGAGTGAGCGCCGACTCCATGGGAAGAATCTCGATGGTGCCGATGAAAGACAGCACCTCATTGGCGATCAGCACCTCGCTCGATGGGTACACCAGCAGCTCCAGGGCTGAGAGCTGCGGCTGAATTCCGTAGGAGACGGTGTTGGAATCACCGGCGGCAAGCTGGTCGGTGGCATCAATCTCGACGGAGCACTTGATCGTTTCAATGGGCGGACCTTTCAACCGGAGAACCTCGCTGCGATCGGGCTCTTCGCCAACGCTCTGAGGCCTGAGCGACCGCGTAATCTCGTCCGGGTTGTACTGCAGGTTGATCGTGCCCACCGGAATGCCGCTGTTGGCATCGACGGAAACGATTGCGCCTTTCAATAATCTGGGTGAAATGGGCATACCCGGCTCCTCACCATGAATGAAATTCGGCAGAGGTCTCGGTTCTCAAGATTCCTGTCTGTCCGCTATGCCTTCATATCGCGCATTCAATCGGGATCATCCTCACTGTCGCTGACGATCTGCTGAACAATTGCCCGGTCGCCTGTTTGCTGGAACTGCTTCTGCGCATCCTTTTCAGCATTTTCTCTCTTGATGTGCACATCCCCGACCGGTATCGGTATGCTGCCGACCATCACAACGGCGCGGTAAGCCTTGTGATAGTGGATGCCGGTAACTCCGGGCGGATCGAGCGCAATGTCTATCGCCTCGCCGATAATGCCTCCCAATCCGGCATATTCCGCGATCAATATTCGAGCTTCTTTCTCAGTCAAATTCTTGGCCGCCGATTTTGCAATTTTCTTGCCGGCCTTTTCGCCCCCCACCGCCAGACCTTTAGCAGCGAGCAACTCGACGACCGTCCCTCCATCGCCTTTCTTCTTTTCATTGTTCTCGTGGGCTGTCATGATCGCGACATTTGATTGCGGCCCCACGTGGGGGTTGTTGACAGCGCCCTCGTGAAGCATCTCAATGGCGCCCGGCGACCGCCGCGCCAGCCTTTCAAGCCTTTTTTCGATGTCTGGTTTGCTGAACCCGTTGAGCGATTCAGCGGCCTGTTCCCAGTTTTGCTCCAGCAACCAGTTGTTGTATTGCTGGTCAAGGTAAGCAGTCCTTTCAGCAACCGACATGGGGGCGGGCCGTTCCTCTTGTGAGCCGGCAGTGGCCGTGCCGCTGACCGGTGAGGAAGTCTGGGTAAACTCGTAATGGCCTTTGGCATACCCTTCGTTGTAATCGATAGTAGCGTCCTCATCGAGTGGTCCGGGAACCGCCGGGCCGCCGTTCAAGCCGTCCCGGTACCCCTGCAAATAAGCCCCTGAGCCTTCTGCGCGCTGAAGAACCCCCGTTGAGGGGCGCGCAGTCGCGGACCCAACTTGCATTACGCTTTGTCGGCCCCTAAAGCCAATAGCAGCTTCGGAAATCGAATCTGCTTCCCGTTCGGAAGGGCTGGACGGCGGGTCAACTGCGTTTATATGTGAAGATTTACCTGACGATGCACCAGAGACGCTCTGCTGCACCACGTGAGCCAGCTCATGCGCCAATAGCTTTCGTCCCCGGACTGTATCCGGCGCATACTGCTTCTTCCCAAAAACGATGTCGCTCCCCACGGTGTATGCCAGAGCGTTTACGGCGCGCGCCGACTCCACCGCCTTCGTCTCCGTATGGACGCGCACCTTGCTGAAATCATGTCCGAAACGGGGTCCGAAAAATGCCTGCGTTTCCCGGTCGAGCGGCCTGCCGGTCGAGCGGAGGGCTTCACGGCAGTTCGGCGGCACCTCCGGGTTGCGTGGTTGGAAGGGCAGAGGTTTGGCGTGCCTTGGCTGCCGGTCGGATTGTGGGCGCATCGCGGACCGCCTTACTCGAACCTGTTCAGATATCTTTGTGTTCCGGGCTTCTCTCATAGGCTTCCCTTAATGCTGCTCCAGAACGGGCCGCTTTGAAATGCACCGGCAGTTGTGTACGGTCCGCCGACGCTAGGTGCGCTTCTTGACGAAGATTGGGCAAAGTATAAGGCGTCAGGATGAACACAGCTTCTTTCTCGCGGTCGCATGACCGTGCAGTAGGTCCCAACAGCTCGTGTCGTCGTTGTAACGCTGGCACCGGTTCGCAGATACGAATTGGCAAAATCCTGGCCGATGGCCTCGGAAGAGCACCCCACCAGGCGGGCCGATGCATTGCGAGTGAGCCAGCAACGCCGCGGGAAAAGCCCACCTATCGCCTGGTCATAAGATGGGTTTGGTTCTTCTGAAGAATATGCAGAGGGCTTGAACTCGACTTCTCCAAACATGTGGTCACCCGAATGGTGTCCGACAATGAGCAGATTTCGCAGGGGCGTGCTCCCGTCGCGCGCCTTTGCCGATATATCCGAATCAGGGTCGGTGATAGTCGCGGCGCTCGAAGGATAGAATCGCTTAACGACTTCCGCATCCGGAGTGCCGGTTTGAAACAAGCAAATCTCGAGGTCCGGGCCGGCTTGAGCGGTTAGATTGGAGACATCGAACTGGTCACCGGGCTGGATATGGTTCTGGTAGTTCCGTTTCTGGCTTGGAGAAGAAGTTCCTGTTGCGAATGTCTGCATCTTGAGCGGCTTGATGCACTTCCAATCGTTGGTATGGGCACCTACTTGTGTCGCAAGGTCAGGTAGCCTGGCGAAATGATTAAGCGCGGTTGCTATATTTCCGGACAAACTCCAGGCTTGAGGGGGCGGTGGCGGCGGGGACGTAGGCCACGGGGAAGTCTGGTGTCCTGTATAAGTGCCGGCGAGAGGAACGGGCGAACCGCCGGCTGGGGTTACCAACTGGCGGTGAAGCAGATAGCCGGGGCTGAAAGTAGGTTTGAAATGTCCGCCCGCCGGATCGCCAATCATCATGCCGGCGGCTTTGTTGGCCTCCTCCTCCCAGCGGCTCTCGGTTGGGGCAAGCACAATATGATCGGCTCGGCTCGAACCTTGTTGTAAGACGTGAGTCAGTTCGTGGGCAATTAGCCTATGTCCGGCAGAAGATCCCGGCTGATACCGGCCTGCACCAAACACCACATTCCGTCCCACCGTGTATGCCGCGGCGTTCACGGCCGCCGCCGATTCCGCCGCCATCGCGTCCGTATGGACACGCACCTTGCTGAAATCGTGGCCGAGACGCGGCTCAAAAAACGCGCGCGTTGTGGCATCCAGCGGCTGGCCGGGCGAGCGGAGTACGTCCTGGATTCCTGAGGAATCAACGGCACGTTCAGCTTGGGGCGATGTTCGCGAATTTACGTACGGGCCTCGAAAGGGAGAGGGGTGGCAAGAGGGCCGATCTGGCCTCGATGGAAGGCTCTCCACGAATTTGCCAGGACCCTTCGCTCTCATTATCTGCCGCCTCCTCCCGTGTAGTACTGGTTCGGATACCAGTTCACGTGGAAGCTGGGCCCGGTATAAGGAGTGGGGCACAACGGGCTGCACGGGCAATCGCCCGACGGCGGAGTTCCTCCGGATGGCCAGTTATCGTAACCGGCCTCGGCCCAGGCGCGTGACGGGCCATAATTAGGCGACGCCGGCGAGATGATGCCCGGCCCTTTGTACTGCGCGATCAGGCTTAGCATCGCGCTTCGGGTAAACCGGGCGTAGCCCTCGTTGATCAATGGAATGCCGAGGTAGTAATCCGCGCACAACTTGCACATTTTTCCGAAGACCACATAATTCACTGATCCCGAGTAGTAACAATTCGGGCCGATTTGGATCGAAAAATTGTAAGGATTGCCGCAGCTTAGGGGAGCAGGTTCTGATGCGCAGGTCGGCGGATAAATATTGTGGACCCAGCCGTGGTTGTGCAACTCCACGATGTCCCAGGCGATCGCGCCGACAGGTGTCAGGGGGTGCGTCACTCCGATCGGCCGATAGCTGTCCAAGGCATCGCAGGCGTCATCTTTTTTATCCGAGCTCCACGCGGCGAAAGTGGACCCGATGCTGGCGATCGCCGCTGCAACTTGAGAGGTCAGGTCAGGCCCGCAGGCGCAGGCTGGTTTGGTTGCGGAAATATTCTCCGGTGGGAAATGGATGGTCTGGGCCGTTCGGCGGAAAACGACAGAGCGGTTCAGCGCCCGGTCCCACTCCACGTAATTCTGCGCAACACAGTCGCTGCTCGGGGCGCCTACAGCACGGTCAATTTTCGCCCGGGCAGCCGGGGGCAAGGCGTTCAGGACAGCCTCAGCCCGCTCGCGGCGTAACCGTGTGTTTATGCCCGACCCGCCGGCACAGTCCGTGAAACCGAGGATTTCCCACCTGGAATCCTCGGCAATGATTGTGGCCACGAAGGCCTTCCAGGTAGGGTTCCCGGCAAGGCCGCGGGGGCTGCTCGAACCAACATTGAAATGACTGACGATCTCTCCAACTTCGGGAGATGTAATGGTTCCCACTTCCAGCGGGGCAGTTGCAGCGCGAGCGAGTTCGCCGGGCTGCCGAGGGGGACAGTCCTTACTGTCCCCGCAGTCATTCCACGTTCTCGCCAGTTGCACAGGGGTTGTGGCGGCAGCGCCCACGGTGAGCGCAGCGCCAGAGCTTTCCTTCGCTTGCGGCGCGTTTGCGGCTCCGCCTTGAAACGAACGGGAGGCCATGTGGGAAGCTTCAGTTTCGCCCGGGCCATCGGGCGCGGTTACCGTCAACTCTGGAGCGCCTGACGGTAATTCCGCCTCGCCTTGCTGGAGAACATGGGTCAACTCGTGGGCCAGCAACGACCTGGTTTGGGTTGCACTTGGGGAATACTGGCCTGCCCCGAAAACTACGTTTCTTCCCACGGTATAGGCCAGGGCATTGACGGCCCGCGCGGACTCTGCCGCCTTTGCATCTGTGTGCACGCGCACCTTGCTGAAATCGTGCCCGAAACGCGGTTCGAAGAATGTGCGCGTTGCCGCATCCAGCGGCTGTCCAGGAGAGCGCAAGACATCATGCACGATGGCAGGTGCCGCGAATGTCCCTGCGTAGCCTGTCGAAAATCGCTGCAAACTCATTTTTTTCTTCTTGCAGTCTTCGCATTCGCCCGCTGAACTGCGCGAGCCTCCACAGCCGCACTTCCGCTGCAGAATTCCAACCGGCGCCCGCTTGAGAGACACCGCCGGCGCGGGAGGCGGCTTCAGCGGGGCGTGAACGTGCTCGCTCATCGTTGCGGGCCTCCGGGCGCTGGCTTGCTGGCGCGGGCAGATTGCTGCAACTGGCTCTGCCCCTGCAAACCTCGATAGATTGAGGCGCCAATTCCGGCGCCGATGGTCCCCGGCGCCGCCCCAGCCGGGACGTGGAACGCACCACCGTCGATAGAGGTAGGCGCGGAGGGATTCCCGGCCGACTCCGGCACACCACCCTGCCGAAGCTGCCTGGCCAGCTCTTGCTGGACCGCCCTGGCGATTCGATGGCGATCAGTAGCGGCAAATCCGTGCAGAACCAGTTCTTCAATGCGAACGTTGATCCGGCGCCCGGCTTTGCAATCGTCGTCGAACTGCTGCCATACCTTCATGTTCTGTTCACCACCCCGCGATCCAGGATTTTCACACCCACCCTGCGATTTCTGAGTCCGTCAGCGGCCTTTCAAGTTTTGCAAACTCAACCCGGGCCGCCTCCAACAGATGGGGCATGCGGACCGGCTCTGCTGCATCCGCCGCAACAAACGCCGCACCAAGCGCGATGTTGCGGATGTTACCACCGGCGGCATTCAAATTTGCCAGGCGGTCGAACCGCAGTTCTTCTGTTGGAGTCTGAGGCGGAAATATTCTGCGCCAGATCTCCGCGCGTTGGGCGGCATCCGGAAATGGAAAGTCCACGACAAAACGAATGCGCCGAAGAAAGGCGGGGTCAAGCGCTTCTCTCCGGTTGGTTGTCAGGATGGCCAGCCCGCGGTAGGCTTCCATGCGCTGGAGCAGGTAGCTGACTTCAATGTTGGCGTAGCGGTCGTGGCTGTCTTTGACCTCGCTGCGCTTGCCGAACAACGCGTCCGCCTCATCGAACAGGAGAATGGCGGCGGCGTCTTCGGCCGCATCGAACACGCGGCGCAGGTTCTTCTCCGTTTCGCCAATGTATTTGCTGACCACCTGGCTCAAATCAACCTTGTAGAGATCCAGCCTTAGTTCCTTCGCAAGGACCTCGCCCGCCATGGTTTTGCCGGTGCCGCTGGGGCCTGCGAAAAGCGCGCTGATGCCCAACCCCCGGGCGCCCTTGGATGCAAAACCCCAATCTTCATACACCCTGGCACGCTGCCGGACGTGCAGTGCGATTTGCCTGAGCAGCAGCTTCTGGCGCTCCGGCAAGACCAAGTCATTCCAGTCGGCGGCAGACTCGAGGCGCTGCGCCAGCCCTTCCAGCAAAGGCCGGGAATACGACCGGCAGGTATCCCATAACGCCAGTGCCAAATCTTTCTCAGCATTGCCGGGCGGCTTGTGGACGGCCGCAGCCGTGCCAGGCACTGGATGAAGTTTGGCGCGATCCACGGCCTGTGCCGCAGCCAGCCGGATATCTTCCGTGCTCAGACTGAATTGCGATACCAGTTGCTCTACGGTCCCATTAAGGGGTCGTGCGGATTCTCCCAGAGCTAGGTTCCACACTTCCAGTTGCTCCGCGGCGGCGGGTCTGTGCACCTCGAACCAGAGGGAGGAATGGTCCATGGAGTTGCGGCGGTTGCGCATTGAAACCAGCAACGGGCTCCGCACAACTTCGATAAAACGTTTGGCGGCGGCGTGCGCCGCCTGATCGGAGGCATCCAGTTCATCGCATTCAAGCAGGAGCGCCGACTGCGATAGGGCCGCTTCGCGTTCCCAAAGCCGCACAAAGAGTTCCAGTTCGGCCGGCTGCCGTGGGATCGCCTCGGCAAGCATCAGACGCAGTCGCATGCCGAGCGCCGCGCTCACTTTCATCGCCACTGCGCGCTTGCCGCTTTTTTCGCGGCCGCACAAATGCGCTCTGGGCCAGGCGGAACCTCCGTCCGCCCGCGACCAGGCAAGCGATACCTGCTCTGCTATCCTTTGCTGGGACGGTGTTAATTCACTCGCCGATTGCACGGCTTCTGTCAGGCCACACAGCCGCTCGTCGACACAATAAAGCCCCGCCAGATAATGCAGAATGCATTCATCGATGCGCAGCGGACTGGTGGTCAACGCATTGCCGGCCATGACTTCCACCAGGTGCCAACGTCGCAGCGGACGCTCCGGCAGCAGTGCGCTCCAGTGCGCGCTCTCAAATGCCGCCAAAGCCAGGCTGAACGTCGGGAGGCCCGGATGCTGGTCCTTCAAGGCCGTGGCCACAAGGTTTCGAAAAGCCGCATCCAGTTCCACTCCCGCGCACATCAACAGAACCTTGCGCTCGAAATCGGAAAGGCCGAAGGTGGCAGAAAGCGTCTCCAGCGCCGGGGGCGATGGCATCGCCGCGCGGGCTTCCTCGAGTGAAGGGGGCGGTGTGTTCTCTGCGGTCGCTGCGCTGTCGCCTGATCGCGCAAGAAGGCTCGTCAGCGCGACGCGCACTTGAGCGAGCGCCGCCGTCAGGTACGCCTGATTGCTTTCTTCCCAACTGCGTGTGACCGTCAGGTTCATGCAATGGTTACCCACGGGCCAAAAGTAGAACTGCTCGGGTCAAGGTCCAACGGACTTTCCGCCCCGTCCACCGAGACCCGGATAAAGTAAGTTGTACCGCCGCCTTTGACGCCGGCGATATCGAAGGTCAAAGTACTCGCGCTGCCTGCAAGCGGCGGGAGCGAAAACGTATAAGCAGCGGGAGAGGGCGGAGGCGGCATCGTGGCCTCATTGAGCAGGAGCGTCGCTCTTTGCCCCGCCTGCACGGCAGGCGTGATGTCAACAGAGATCTGTGAAGCAGTCGCTGTTTGGGGAACAATCAGCGGGTGCAGGACAAATGGAAACACGTTGGATTCAAAGCCTGCGTGAGGCTTGGGTGGCGTGCCAATCTGTAACTGTTGGATGACCTGGAGGCCCTGGACGCCTGCCGCTAGATTCGCAGGCACAGGGAGAATGATGGCCTTGTCGGTCACAGTGGATGGAGCGCTCACAATGTCACCCGTCCGAACCAGTGTCAGGGGTGTGAGCAGGTCGCTCCCTTTCACCACCAGCGTGCTGCCCGGCAGAATGGGCAGGTTTGTGCCTGCCTGGGATACCACTTGAGTGATGGTGGGCCTGCGAAATGGCAATGCGTAAACATTCCTCGCTGCAACGGGCGGCGCTTCCTGCGGCGTGTTGTCGCTCTCGATGAGAACCAGCGAGGCCTGGTAGGCCGCCGACAGGCTATATTCCACCTGGAAAAACGCCGACCAGAGCTTTGTGAATTCATCGAGAGAAAGTGAAGTGGGCGTGAACTTGACACGCTCTACCTGGCCATCGAGCCCCGAACCCGCCAGGAACCCGTAATGTGTCGCCGCGGCCTGGATATTCTGGGTGGAGAGCAGCGGCTGGGAGTGAAGCGTGCTGACCACAGCGCCCAGCATTCGCTGGGGCTCCAGCTTGTCATCGTCACCGTGAAAAGTGAATAGATAGTGAAGGTCGAGCGCCGCCTGGGGCTTGTGCACCAGGGTTCCATCGGACCGGCGTGTGGGCAGATCGTCGTTGCGGTATGCGGAATTCGGCGTGACCTCGTAGAGATAAACATTCACGAGAGGACTTTTGCTGCCTGTGCCTGTCCCGTCAGGGCGATTGAAGCCAACCGTCGCGCCGCCTACAGCGGCCGAAACCGGGGCCTGCAGGACCTGCTGGAGCGCGGCCGTCACCGTTGCGATAGCGAGATAGCTGCTCATCGCCGCCCCCTCTCGCGCTGCTTTAGATACTCGTCCAAAGAAAGCGTCGTGCGGGACTTCGCCGGAGCTGCGCGGCGGGCGGGGGGAGTTGGCATGATGGCTCGGACCTCCACGCGGCCAATCGTAATATTGATTGGCGATTCCCGTGGCGTGGAGCGACGCGCGCGGTTCTGGCTCCAGGCAGCTTCGCCGCGTTCAGAGCGAAACGACCCGGCAACCAGCTGAGGCCGGACAGTCGCAACGTGGACGGGGGTCTCTGATTCAGGATTTCCTGAGTCCAAATGTGAAGCCGGTTCGAGAGAGGAATCGGATCTGTTTGTGGTTAGCAAGTTCGGACCGCGGCGCAGCCTCCTACCCGGTGGTTCGGCAGGCACATGTGTTTCCGTATACCGATTCTCGCGAGCTTCGGTATCGAAGATCCCGTCAGAATTTGCTCGTGCGGCGATCGGTGGCGTTGACGACGGCTCCAGAGAATTCCATTTGTCTTTGGAAGACGTGTCCGCCCGATCAGGCTCTGAGGCGCGCGAAGCGCGCAAGGCTGCACGGCTGGGAAGGAGTGAGCCCGCCAGAGGCAACGACGCATGGAAGACATCGCGATTTTCTTCTGATGATTCCGCAGCCGATCGGGCAGAAGGTTCGCGGTGCAACTTAGAAGAAATTGGCATCAATCCGGCCCCGGAAGCACTCTCTTTGAATTCATTTGCGCCGTTGCTTAAAGGACCAAAAGTTGCCCCATGGCGGTAGGATTCATACAGGGATGGCAGGCGCGGCCGAACGGCTGCCAATTCGCCACGGCTTCGTGCGATCAGGTTGCGTAGAAAATCGCTCATGCGCCAACCATGTCCAGGTAGAACTGTCTCCGCCTGGGGCTGAGGGCCAGGATGTCCCGCTCACTCCAGCCGTAAGCTGAAGCCAGCGCGTGGACTTCGTTCAAGATGTGGCCCGCCCTGGCTTCCACTTCTGCCCACAGGAATTCCACGATGTCAAAGGCCGCCTTCCATGCATGTCCGCACGAAGGACAAAGCACTTTTATTCGAATGTCAGCCAGCGGATCGGCCTCCGCTAATTCTTGCGCCGCTGCTTCCACCACCTCAGCGGAAAGATCGTCCGCCTCAACCGGGACCTCGTTGCATTCCGCCGACAGCAGGCAACGCCTGAGAAGCTGACCGCGGCTCTCGTCCTCGTCTGCGAGACTCCCAGCAAGAAGAACGTCCCGGCTGTTGGGCAGACGCAGGCGAAGGTCGTAGCCGGCCACGTTGAGAGAGACTTCCGCTGCCTGCGGTTGAGATTCGGAATCAGACCGCAGCTCTGTTGTGCTGAAGCTGAGTTCCAACCGCTCGTTGCAACCGGGGCAGTTGACGACCGACTCCATCTCCGCGCCAAAAAGCGCTTCGCGCAGCGCCAGCAGGCGCGCATCTCTCTGGCCAATACTGAGAGTGGCAATCTGATCTGGCGTCAGTTCAGGGCAGGCCGCCGCCAGCAGCCACTGCGCCCGCACGGCCGGCGCTTGAGCGAGGCTGCGCTCCCAGACCTCCAGAAGTTCCTGCGGCAATATGCTGCGCATGACAAGGATTAACCTACAGCAACATTAAAAGAGGGCTCGGTTGGCTCCGTTACGGCGACGTCCCGCTCCCAACCTTCGTTCTCCAATTTGATATGCTGGATCGCGACGGCATTGGCGTTGGCGTCAAAATCCGGCAAGGCCTGGTACTCGGACACCCAGCACCGATAAATTTTATAGGCCAGAACTTTCTGGCCCGCCTCGTTGTAAACCTCAAGGATGATGTCCTTGCGGAAATCGGCCAGGGAGACTTCGGCTCCGAGTTGCGCGCCCAGTTGCCATACCTTTCCCGCCCAAAGTTCGAAGGCCGGGTCATGAGTGACTCCGCGTTCGAGCGTGATGGCATCAAATTCATTCCGTCCCGGCGATTTGCGGCTGGTGGAGGGATCACCACCCTCACGGTGCTTAACCACTTCGGTGGTGCGCTTGAGGCCCGTAACCTTGCTGACGCCGGCTACGTATTGCCCGTCCCACTTCACGCGAAATTTGAAATTCTTGTATGGGTCGAAGCGTTTGGTGTTGACAGTAAATTCAGCCATTCAAATCCTCCCTAGCTTGCGCTTTGGCCAGCCATCTGCTGGATTTGGATAACCACAAATTCCGCCGGTTTGAGAGGAGCAAACCCCACCACGATGTTCACAATGCCGAGATCGATGTCGGTCTGCGTCGTCGTCTCGCTGTCACACTTGACGAAGTAGGCATCGGAAGGGGTTTGACCCTGGAAGTAACCTTTGCGGAAGAGGTCCTGCATAAAGGCGCCGACATTCAGCCGGATGGCGGACCACAACGGTTCGTCGTTGGGCTCAAACACAACCCATTGCGTACCCCGGTAGAGGCTTTCCTCCAGGAACAGCGCGACCCGCCTTACGGGAACGTATTTCCACTGACTTGTTTCGGCGTCAGCGCCCAGCAGGGTTCTCGAGCCCCACAGGACCGTCCCATAGACCGGGAAGTTGCGGGCGCAATTCAGGCCCAGAGGATTGAGGGCGCCGTTTTCGGCATCGCTGAGCTTATATACAAGTCCCTGAACTCCGCGAAGTGAAGCTTCCGTGCCCGCCGGGGCCTTCCACACGCCGCGCGTGGAGTCAATTCGGGAATACAGGCCGGCGACAACACCTGACGGCGCAAACGTTCGGAGCTGATAATTATTGAGCGGATCCGGCAACCTCAGGCGCGGGAAAAATGCTGCTCCGTTCGCATCCTTTACGGCAAGCCCGGTGGAAATCCAATCCACGGCCGAGGCCACCGTGTTCACGTAGGGCGGGCAGTCGACCAGGAGGAACGCCCGCCGGCTGTCACAGAGGGCAGCGGCCGCGGCATAGATGCTGTTAAGGTCCACGGTTGGATCAAGCGCCGAGGCATCGCCCGGAGTGGCCCGCGTCGCATCCGGTATGCTCAACAGATTGAACAGGTCAACCTTTTCCAGAGCGTAGATCCCCGTGAAAGCCGCCGGATCGCCAATCAGATCGCCAGTGCCGGGCAGGCCGGTTCCGTCAGACCCGGGCGTTGAACTTGTTTGCTGCGCCCAGACGTGACCCGTGCCGAGTGAATAATGCGCCACATTTCCGCTGACTCCTTTTAGGCCCAGGGGGGTGGCGGCATCCGTCAGGCCGCTGGTTGTCGGCGGCGAATCGATGGCAATCACGGCGTCGGGGACCTGGGGCAGCGTGACATTGATCCTGATGGCCTGGCCGGCGCCGATTCCAGACACGGAGCATTGCGCTGAAGCGCCCGGCATCTGCACACTGAGTGCGGAGTTCAGCGCTTTCTGCAACTGCGATGCGAGCCCGGAAACGCTCAGCGGAATCGGACCGTTCTTTGGGAAGACCTTCACTGTAATCGGCAGCGGAGGCAGAGTTGAAGGGGAACTTATTTTCAACTGAAGACCACAATCGCTCGCTGCCGTTGGATTCGAGAGCGTGGCGGTCGTTGATGCTGCGTCCGCGCCTGCGAATTTCGTGGCCAAGGTCAGGCTGGTATTGCTCGTGATGGTGCTCACCTGGTAAAGGGTCTTTGTTGGATCGGAAGCGAACACGAGCCATTGGCCCACCTTCACATCTGTTGTGAATAGAGTCCCTGTGCCCGCGACTGCGGTGGATCCATTCGTCAGGGCCACTGTTCCCGTGAGCGCGGTTGAACCGCCTAACGCATTCGTTACCGCCGAAACTGCCAGCGCAGCCCCAACCAGGCCAGTGACCGCCGGAGCTGCGGTGGGCGAGCCTGTCACTTTTACGCTGACAAGCTGTGATCCGTTGTCGTAGTCATTAATGACAGCCTCAACATAGTTTTTCAGGCTGTTGTTAAGCGAGAGTTTTGGGAACGATTCCGAGACATTATCGGCAACATCCGTGATGGTCAGATTGAATGCGGTCGGGTCCGTAATCAGCGACGCTGCCGTCGGGGTGGGCGTTGTTGGTCCGCTGAAGTTTGCCGTCAAGGTCAGGCTGGTGTCGTTCGTAATCGAATTGATCTGGTAAAGGGTCTGCGTCGGGTCTGAGGCAAAGACGAGATACTGGTTGGGCTTGAGAGTAGTTGTGAAGGTTGTGAGACTTCCGCTGACGGCGTTTGAGCCGCCGGTGACCGTCACGGTTCCCGGAACGGCTTGCGCGAGGCCATTATAATCGACGTCCAGAAGCACCTGGCCGTCTGCCCACGTACCGCTGCTCAAAGCCGTAAAGGTCATGCTTCCGAAGCCCACTTTCGCCCCGCTGGCATTGGTCTTTGGTGTTCGGACGACGTAGGCCTCGTTTCCGCCGTTGGCAAAAAATTGCTGGACGGCGTAACTTAATTCGCTCTCGGCATCCAGCCCGCCGAACAGGCGCTCGAAGTCGGCGAAACTGAAAAGATGTTCGGCGCGGTTGTCGATCCCGCGCGCCGTATAGCCGACAAACGCTCCAATCGAGGTTGCGACGCCGGTAATAGGATGAACAGCGCTCGGAAGTTCCTGGATATAGACGCCGGGGTAGGTGACGTTCATGGCCATTGTGGCCTCCTCATGATCAATCCACTACTGAAATTGTCTTCAGCCAAACTGCCTGATTCATTGCGCGGCCAGACTCAGGCGAATCATCGGGTGCGGCCTTCGAAGTTATCCCTTCTCAGGTTCTTCTGATCTTTCGATTTGCAGTTTTGCCGTCGGCACGATGACGTTCTGAGTGCGGACAATATCAATAACCGCAAAAGCTCGGGCCTTTGATCCTGAATCAGAGAAACCGACAATCGTGCCCTCCAACTCCTCTTCGGCCAAGGGGGCTTTAAACAAGTCCTCTGGCTGAGGCAGGAAAACGTCTGACGCACGGAAATGCACTCGGTCTCCCTCGCGCGTAACATGCCTCCTGTCTTGCGACCTTTTGATCTGGGTTTCCCCTTGATACGCCGCTTTAAGGTGCACGGACACGGCCATTTCTACTGGTTCCTTGAAATTGAGGGATGGGAATGCCCGGATCGTGATATCGAAGTCATTGCATTTGTGAGGGCTTGATTTAATTTCAACTCGAGAAAATTCTTCGATTGTGACGGCTGCCGCCTGGGTGCGCAGGTGGGACTTATCTGCAAAGATTGGCATACGGAATGTCGCCGTGAGTCGCTCTTCTGGCGGGCCTTAAAAAGAACGTCAAGGTTTATCAACATTTGGAACAGTACGGAAACGGACTGAAAAAGCTGGCAGTGAACTGAAATGAGCTGCAGGCAAAACGGACCGGTCCTGAAAGGAGAATTGTCCTGAAGTTTCGATTTCGCCTATTGGGGCAGTGGAGGTTTTGTATTGCGGCCGGAACCAATGCCATGGACGCGCATTTTGTTGTAAAGCGTCCGCTCGCTGGTGCAAAGCCGTTGGGCGGCAACGCGCCTTGTGGTTCCCGGAACGTTAATGACAGCCTCGAGGACCCTCTTCTCGACTTCCCTGACGGCCTGAGCATAAGGGATGCCGCTTTGTGAGATGGCGGTCCACAGGGCTTCGGCCGCTTTGGCCAACGGATCGGCGCCGGTCTGGGAGACTTCCTTTCCCGCCTGCGCCATCCAATCGGCCATCCCTAAAGAGGCGCCTTGAGTCTTGACGAAGAGCATCTTCTGCACGGCATTTTCCAACTCGCGGACATTTCCCCAAAAGGGTTTTGACCGCAAAAAATTCACCAGGTCGGGTTCGATTGTCTCGATCGGTTCGTAGAGGCAGCGATGCCGCTGAGCCAGGGCCAATATAAGTTCCGGCATGTCGGCAACGCGATCGCGCAAGGGAGGCAGGGACAGCTTGACCACGTTCAGCCGGTAATACAGGTCCTGCCGGAACCGTCCTTCCAGGACCAATGGCTCCAGGGGCTGATTGCAAGCAGCGACGAGGCGAACGTCCACCTTGATCTCGCGATCGGAACCGACGGAACGCGTAATTCCTCGCTGCATTACATCCAGCAACTTGGGCTGCAGGTGAAGAGGAAGGTCGTTAATGTCGTCCAGGAACAGCGTTCCCCCTTGCGCCGCCTGGAAAAGCCCCTTCCGGTCTGATACGGCCCCTGAGAATGCCCCGCGCCGGTGGCCAAACAGCTCGCTCTCAGCCAACCCTTCGCTGATGGTGCTGCAATGGACCGTGATGAAAGCCGATGAATTGCGCTTGCGATCAAGCTTGTGAATGCCCTGGGCCAGGACCTGCTTTCCGGTCCCCGTCTCACCCTCAAGTAAAACGGTTACGTCGCTGGCCACCGCCGCCTTGTAAGCCTGATGTAATACCGAGATCATACTCGGGGAGGATGTGACAAAGCCGATTTGGGCGAACGTGGCCTGTAACTCGCGATCCGACGGTTCATCGCACATGAATTTTCTCCGATCGAAACCCCGGGATGGGAGTTAGTCATCAGCTATTGGCGGATCGTACCATACCTGAGTGAGATTGTCGAGCAGAAGGAAAGGCACAGTTACAGTCGGAGAATCAGGTGGTGAACCTTTACGGCGATAGTGAGGGCCCGCCTTTCGGAAGACGGAAGAAATCGGGCTTCTGGCAGCGCCGAGTAATGCCGGCGGAATTTGTCGAGTTATGTTGACATCTTATTGATTATAAATTCTTTAATTAGGCTCATCATCCCTTGGCTGCAGGTTCGAGTCCTGCTGCGCCATCCAACCCTCCAGTCCGTAAAGTATAACCTCTCCTTTGCCTGAACGCGTTGAAATGAGCTAGCGAATGCGCATCCCGGCTTTCTGATCCCAGCGTAGGGGCTTTGAGGACCTTGGCAGTGGGGATTCGGGGAATTCGCCTATGGAGATTCCGAATTTCCAATCGGGCGGGCAGATGGCAATATAACGCGCGTAACCTCCCGTGCCGCCCTGAAGCCGAGGGAAACCTATCGTTACCAGTGCGCCCTTCTCTGGGACCTTGTCCAGGTTGGTCACGCCCTCGCCTTGCGTGTACCCGTTCGTCAGCAGCCATCTTTCGCTTTCGAACGTGGGCGTGGTGTCCGTGTCAAGCGGTTCATGCCCGTGGAAAAGTATGTGCCGCTCAAGATGGAGAAACTTCAGCGCCGCAAGTTGGACTCCCGGGAAGACCTTCCGCGTGGCCAGATCCGGGTTGGGCCACTCCTTTGACCAGTCGGAGCGGACAAAGACCACCGAGCCTTGCGGAATTCTGCCGTGGCGCTTTTCCCAGTCGTGAATGTCCCCGATGCCCATCTGATATCCCGGATCACGCGCAACTTTTTGTTGAATGGGAATCACTACCAGAGGCCGCACGGCAAAGGTGGGGGGCAATTCGTCAATGGAGGGGAAGTACGGGTTCCAGTGGGCCGGCGGATCAAGTTGCGTCCCCAATTGGTCAGTGGAGAGGTCGTAATGCGTCGCCTCAAACCCGTCCTGCTCGTAGGTGTATGCCCGGCCGGTTTCGGGGTCGACGGTAGGCAGGAATCGCGACGGCCCGAACCCGTGCCACACGGGAATGTGTGGGTTGACCTTGTGCGTCAGGTCAACGTACTTCGCGCCTTTCAATGATTGCTCATAGACCTGCCAAAGTGAAGTTCCTTCCTGGCCATTAGTGCTATGAGGCTGCTCTCTACCCCTTGCAGGGAAATCTATTCCCAGGGCCGCCGCCATCGATAAAAGTCCGGTACGCGCCAGCCATAGCCGCCGGGTAATTTGCATAATTCCTCCTGAATATAGACTCCAGCTGGGGTTGCACTAAAGAATATGCTCCTCGGGTTCGTTTTCGGACCGTTTTTTAGCCCATCTTTATTTTCAACGACATGGCTTGGATAGTTTTTGGGTTCGTTTTGGGTTCGTTTTTCGCCAGATGCGATTCTAAAGGACTTCTTGGGTTCGTTTTTGGGTTCGTTTCGGCTAACACGTGTAGCCTTATCCTTTGTTTTCAACAACTTCTTGGCTTCGTTTCCCCAAATAAGATATCTTTTTTTATTTTTCAGCCCCGAAGCGGCCAAAATCGACCTTGTTTTTATCACATTTTTCGTCGCCTGCGCCGCGGGACCTGCGTGACGTTCATGCCTGAACTGGAGCCTTCCCCTTCCCCCGCCGGAACGGTCCGGCGAGACATCATAAAGGCTAGCATAGTAGCGTAGACTTGTCAAGCAAAATCGGCGTCCCGCGTCATTCTGAGGCCGCCTTCTGGCCGAAGAACCTGCTTTATCCTCCCGCGCGGCAACAACAGATTCCTCGCTTCGCTCGGAATGACGGTGGCGAAGCGCCTTCGCATAGCGGCACTCTTCAGGGCGGCACCTCAGGGGCTGAAAGCCCCCGAATCTGCGGGCGCGTGAAACGTCGGAGCTAAAGCTCCGACCTCTTGGCGGCGCCGCCCTTCGTGGCGGCACGTGCCCGGCTGATAACCGGCGCACTGGGGCCTGTTTCGGCTACAGGCTTGCTGCCCTGTTCGTCCACTTTCGGGAAGCTCCATCTCCTGCATTTTCTACTGTTCTCAAGCGGGCTATCTTAAATCTTGAGGAATGTTCTGGCAAATTTTGTCTTGACTTTAGGACTATCTATGTTATTATTCTGACGCTTACAATAACTCAGATTTTGACAAGACCCCTTGGGGCAATTCCAAAAGGGTCAGGCAAGAATTTGATAAATTGTGTGTGTTGAAGCTGCCCTTAGCCTACGAACGTGGTAGATCCTCTTGATAGAGTTGGTTTTCGGAGGCTTGGGGGGCAGTGAAGGAGGCCGCTGCCTTGCGGATCAAAACGGCAGGAATGGCCACGGAGAAAATTTGTCGGTGTTGCGGGTGAGGAGGAGTTTTATGGAACGCAGTCTATTGAAAATTGAAAGAACCCTCTTGCTGGGATTGCTGGCAATGTTGCTTGGCGTGGGCCTACCTGGACCCGCTTATAGCCAGGCGGTCTCGGGCAGCATTCTGGGGACAGTCACAGACCCGTCGGGAGCTTCCATTCCCAACGCGCACATCGAAATCACCGACGTCGCACGCGGCACGACCTACCAGCAAACTTCGAACGCCTCCGGAAACTACGTCCAGGGGCGGCTGCTGGCCGGCCAGTACAAGGTTAAGGTCAGCGCCCCGGGATTTTCCGAGATCGTAGCCCCTGCTTTGGTCCAGGTAGGCGCTGCCACGCGGGTTGACATCAGTTTGCAGGTGGGCAAGACATCAACGGAAGTAACGGTTGCGGGCAAAACTCCTGTGCTCCAGGTGGACCGCGCCAGCGTGAATACCACCATGACCTCCCATGAGCTCGAACAGTTGCCCGTTTTAGGCCGCAATGTTACCAGCCTGATCCTGACCGTGCCGGGCGCTTACACCAACAGCTGGTCGGTCGCCTCGGACGAGAACCCCAATGGCGGCTTGCAGATCAACGTTAATGGCCAGAATTTCAGCGGGAATGGCTTCATGCTTGACGGCACCAACAACCAGACCGCCCTGTTGGGCATCGCGATCATCAACCCCAATATTGACGCGCTGCAGGAATTCAAAGTAACAACCAGCAACTATGATGCGGAGTTTGGCAATGTCACCGCGGCCCTGGTGCAAGCCACAACCAAGTCGGGGACCAATCAGTATCATGGGAGCGCATTCGAATATCTGCGGAACAACGTTTTTAATTCGGCGGACCCCTTTACGCAACTGAACCCGCCCATCCGCTGGAACCAGTTCGGCGGCTCGCTGGGAGGGCCTATCAAGCGAAACAAGCTTTTCTTTTTTGCCGACTTCCAGGGGACCCGGCAACGGAATGGAGGCTCCGTGCTCACGACGGTGCCGACGGCGGACGAGCGCGGCGGCAATTTGCAGGCATTGCTGGGGAGCTACATCTGCTCGGACGGATCGGTTTCCGGTACACCCTGCGGAAGCCCGTACATGGTTCCGACAACGGAAGGCGGCTCAATAGCGGCACGAGCCGGAATGATTTTTGATCCTTCCACTGGAAATCCGGATGGCACCGGCCGGGAAGCTATCACTACCGGCGGCCAGCCCAACATCATCCCCGTTCCCCAGCCGATAACCAAGCTCCTGGGCTATCTGCCGGATGCCAATACCGGCCCCGTTGGGCAGATCTTTAACAATTACATTGGCTCGGGGTCTGAAATCTACGATACCAACCAGCCCGACGGCCGTATCGATTACACTATTTCGCCGAAGGCTACGATGTTCGGCAGATACAGCCTGGCGGATTACACCATCCAGGCGCCGGCAGCCTTCGGCACGGTGGCCGGCGGCCCCGCCATGAACGGACTGAATTTTGCCGGTCAGTCGCTGGACAGGAACCAAAGTCTGGCCCTCGGGTTCGATTATGTTTTCACGCCTTCCCTGGTCGGAGAATTCCGCTTTGGAGCTTACCGCCAGCGGATTCGCGTGGAGCCCTTTGGCGTGGGCACCCAGCCTGCTTCGGATGCCGGGTTGCCCGGCCTCAACCTGGGAACAACAGAAACCAGCGGAATGCCGGCCTTCTACATCAATGGTAATGGTGGATTCAATTTTGGATACGCGCTGGGGGTGAATGACTGCAACTGCCCGCTGAAAGAGACCCAGAACCAGTTCGAGTGGATTACGAACTGGACCAAGATGCAGGGCAACCACAACATCAAATGGGGCGGCGAAATAGTTCGTGATCAGCAGCAGCGTATTCCCAGCGACGAACACCGCTCCGGCGAAATCACCTTTTCGGAATCGGTAACGGGGAATGCCGCGGTGGACGCTTTGGCCAGCGGATTGGCCACGACCGGCGCCGGCCTGGCTTCCTTCATGCTTGGCACGCCCTCGAACTTCGGACGTTATTTTAATGGCATCGGCTATTATCCGGGTCTGCGGCAAACGCGCATCTTCCTTTACGGGGAGGACACGTGGCGTGTCACCCGAAATCTGACGCTGGACCTGGGCGTGCGCTATGAGAATTACCGGCCTCAGGCAGCCGCCAAACCGGGCGGCGACAGTACCTTCGATCCAACCACAGGGCTGGTGAGGGTTGCAGGGGTCGGGCCGGTTCCCCTTAACACGGGCGTCCAACCTTACAACATGGGATTCCTGCCTCGTCTTGGTGTTGCCTACCAGATACAGAACAATACCGTGATCCGTGCGGGCTACGCCTGGGCTTACACGTCAAGCGCCTTTGGCTCGATTTTTGGGCAGGGGGCCGAGTACAACCCGCCAGGTCTTCTGCCGCAGACGGTTTCCCAGGCGAATCCCTACAGCCCGGATTTCAACTTGTTTACAGGCCCCCCGCTGCCCGCCAATCCGCCTGTCTCGTCGAATGGCACGTTTCCCCTTCCCAACGGATTGAATATGTACAACTGGTTCTGGCCTCTCGATACATACCGGATACCGATGGCCTACCTCTGGAATGCGACCGTCCAGCACGAGTTCGGGAACAGTGTTTCCCTCCAGGTAGCTTATGTCGGCAACGTGGGAAGGCACCTGTACGCCAATCCCAACATCAACCAGGCGGTCCCAGGCCCCGGAAGCTTTGACTCGCGCCGGCCGTTTTTCCCCAGCTTCGGCCTGGAGCAGGGGATCTATTACACCTGCAACTGCGATAACAGCAATTACAACTCGCTCCAGGTCACTCTGCAGAAGCATGCTACGCGCAACCTGGACTTTGTGCTCAACTATACTTATTCGAAAACGATGGACAGCTCCGAAGCGGGCGGCGGAGGATTTGACAATAATTACAACTGGGCGGCTTCCTATGGGCCTGCCAGTTGGGACCACACTCATGCCATCACGCTTACCAATGTCTGGGCCATTCCGTACGGTCGCGGCCAGCGGTGGGGCTCATCGAGTGGAGAAGTGGCGCAAATCCTGCTGGGGGGCTGGAACCTCAATGGCGTAACAACCCTGATTTCCGGAGGCCCCTTCTCACCCACGGTCGCCAATACGGCTTCAGTGAATGCCGACTTCAACAACGTTCGGGCCGACAAGATCGGCGACCCCAGCGTCTCAGACCAGAGCGCCGCGTTGTGGTTCAATCCGGCAGCTTATACCCCTCCGCAACAGCCTTACCGGGATGGGACAGCTTCCCGAAATTCGCTCCGCGGATCAGCGGCATACAGTTTTGACCTTTCGCTGGATAAGACGTTCGTCATTGCCGAGGGCAAGACGCTGGAATTCCAGTGGTCAAACTTCAACGCGTTCAACATCGACAATTACGGGCTTCCTAACAGCACCATTGATGTGTCGGGCGCCGGGCAAATCACTTCCACCGCGCTTCCAATGCGCCGGATGCAGTTCGGGCTCCATTTCCGGTTCTAGGGTCTGGAGGACTTGCGGCGGGGTCTGACCTGCCGTTCCCCTGTCTATGCTCTTAACCGCGACTCTCGCTGTCGTGCTCTCGGTGGGGAGTGGAGTTTGCACTCCCCCCAGAGCGAGAGGACCCGAAGAGAACTTTATCCAGCCGGGGGCCCGCAGCAACCTTATTTATAAGCAGCAGCAGACGCTCGATGCCTTTGCCCCGCCAGGCGAAGCACGGCCCGCCGCCGTCATCATCCATGGCAGCAAAGGCAACAAGAGCACCTTTGTTGATCAGCTCTTCCCGTTGCTGCGCAAGGCCGGCTACGCATGGTTCTCAGTAGACTACGGCAGCGAGCAGGACGTCCGCGCCGCACTCGACTACATCCGCTGCCCCGGCCGCTTTAACATTAACAGTCACACGGTGCTGATTGGCGTGGACGCCGGCGCCGCTGTCGCGCTCGACCTGGCGCGCCACGCGCGCGTGGATGGCGTTGTCACCCTGAGCGCCAGGCTGCCGCCTGGACAGCAGGCCGACATTCCCCGTGCGACGAAGGTCCTGATGATCCAGGGCGCCGGGGACAAGGAAGTCAGTCCGGCAACAATTAAAGATTTTTGCGCGCGTATTCCGCAGTGTTCCTGGTTTCCTGTGGCAGGGGCCATCCACGACTTTGAAAACTGGCACCCCGACCAGTGGTACTGGAAGGAAGAATTCCGGGCCTGGCTGCGCGAGGATCGCCGGGGCCTTTGGAAGGACATCCCCTACTCACGGCCGGGCGGCCGTCCCTTATTGATGGATGCGTATGTCCCCACGGGGGAAGGCCCTTTCCCAGCCGTGATTATCGCGCACGGTGGAGGATGGGAAGCCGGCGACAAGATCACATACGTTTCACCGGTTTTTGCTCCGTTGGCGCGGGCTGGTTTTGCATGGTTTTCCATCGACTACCGCCTCACTCCTTATTTCCACATTCCTGATCAGCTTGAAGACATCCGCAATGCGGTCCGTTTTGTGCGTCAACACGCGGAGTGGTTCCACGTTGATCCGAACCGCATTGCGTTGCTGGGCGAATCGGCCAGCGGACATCTTGTAGCGCAACTGGCTTCCATGCCCTGCCCTGGCTGCAAGGTCCAGGCCGTCGTGTCATTTTATGGCGTGTACAACTTCGAGCGATGGAAAAAGGAGCCGGATTTCGAGCGCATGTTCAGCCGCATGTTTGCAAGCCCGGATGATTCGACGCTGCGGGAATATTCTCCGTTGTTCCACGCCAGCGCAAACCTTCCGCCCATGCTGATTATTCAGGGCACCGGCGATGAGCTTTATCCCGGGACGGAGGAATATATCAGGCGTCTCGATCAGGTTCACGCTCGCCACAAAGTGATCTTGCTCTCAAAAGCCCCGCACGGCATGGAAAACTGGGAGGGGCATCCGGAATGGACGGTTTATAAGAAAGAGATGGTTGGCTGGCTGGAGAAGATTTTGGCGCCCGGTCAACCATAGATTCATCAACAAGGGGGAACGGATGAAGGGTCAGCAAAGGTTTTCGGCCATTATTTTCGGCGTCGCAGCTCTGATTTCGGCTGCACTACTTCTGGCTCCACAGCATTCGATGGCTGCCGGCGCGGGAGGGCATGCATCGGCGGAAGCGGGAGAAATCAAGGAAGCACCGCCAAACCTGCCACCGGACGCGCGCTTCAAAGCAGACATCCTGGTGATCGTGGCGCACCCGGATGACGAAACGGAAATTGGCAGCTATCTCGCGCGTGCGGTCTTTGATGAGCACAAGCGCGTGGCTGCAATTTACGGGACTCCCGGCAACGGCGGCGGCGATTCGGTCAGCAACGCGCAGGCGGCCTCGCTGGGCGATATCCGCATGATTGAGGCGCGCGAGGCGCTTGCCTATTACGGTGTGATGCACGTCTGGTTTCTGGGCGGGACTGACACGCCCGGGCAGGACGTTCTGCGCTCGCTTGAAACCTGGAACCACGCCAGGGCGCTTTGGGAAGCCGTGCGCCTGGTGCGGTTGACGCGGCCGGAAGTGGTTCTGACCTGGCTGCCCGACTACGTGGCGGGAGAAAATCATGGCGACCATCAGGCTGCCGGCGTGATTGCCACTGAGGCTTTCGACATGGCGGGCGATCCGTCTGTTTTCCCGGAGCAGCTTGCGGCGCCGCGCAATCGGACCGGCATCGGCAACCTGACGGAAGGGCTGCACCCCTGGCAGCCTAAGAAAATCTATTATTTCAGCGACGCTGTCAACCAGGATTTTATGAATGGCCAGGGGCCGGAGTACAAAACAACCGAAATCTCTCCGAGCAAGCACCTGCCCTATTACAAGCTCGCCGCCGAGGAGATGTCGCGGCATTTGACGCAGGGCGACACTGGCCAGATGGCCACGCATGCGATTGAAACAGGTGACTACACTTATTTTAAGCAGCCGGAGCGGATGATATTGGGCAAATCGCTCGTCCAATGCAGCACCACGGGCGACGTCTTTCAGGGCGTCACTCCCGGAGCCATTCCCTTTGCTCCTGTGCATGGCTATCAACCGCGGGCGCGCCATGGAATCTCCATCGAGTTGGGCGGCCCTTGGGCCTTCTACCGCGTTTTCTGGCGCGTTCACAATCTGGATCATCTGGCGGACCTGATCAAGACTCCCCAGGTTGCGGTGGCTGATTCGGCAGATGTTCATGTCCCCATCCTGATCCATAACGATACCGGGCAGCCCGTGCAGGTGACCCTGACCTCCACCATTCCTGCAGGCTGGAAGGAAGTACAGGGGACCGCGCGATATCCGGTGAGGCCGCACGAGAGTTACCCGGCGAATACGCTTTACGTCGCTTCTTCCACGGAGAAGCCGGAGTGGCAAACCCTCACCTGGAAGGCCGAATCGAACGGGCAGACAGTTGGAGCGCTCACCTTGCGCGTCCTTACGGACACGCCGGGGCTTCCGCAGTAGTCTAGTGGCTGTCGCCGCGCCGGCGTTTCCGGGTTTTTGTGTGCTCGTACCGCATTGCTGTCGAGTTGCAGGACTTTTGACTCTGTTTTCACAAGGGAATTTTTATAGAGACGGGCGAAGTTCATCAAACAATCGAACCTGAATTAAACGAGGTGAAAATGATCAACTCCAGAAGAAAATCTTTTGCTCTCTTAACGGCCATTCTGGTGTTTTCTGTCGTCATCCTGGGAGCCTGCAACCAGCAAACGCCGCCCGCAAGCGCCGGATCGACCATCAAACCATTTCTGGGCAGGTGGGACCTGACCATCAAAACGCCCACTGGCGAACTTCCTTCATGGATCGAATTATCGGAGGCGCAAGGGCAGGCAAAGACTTTGGTGGTGGGAATCGGGGGAAGTGCAACTCCCGCCGCAGACGCGAAGGTGGTGAACGGGACAATCGAGATCTCCATGCCCCCCCATCCGGAGGATTACGATGGCGCCGGGCAGTTTACAGGGAAGCTGGTCAACGGCGGGCTTGAGGGGACGGCGGCGGGCCCCAACGGAGCTACCTGGCAATGGACGGGCAGCAGAGCACCGGCCTTGGAACCGCAAGCAGCTCCGAAATGGGGCAACCCCATCAGGTTGTTCAATGGTAAGAATCTTGACGGTTGGAAGTTGAGACATCCCAATCGGCCGGATGTGTGGAAGGTCGAACACGGGATCCTGGTTAAGAAGGGAAGCGGCTCCGGCATCATCACCACTTCCGAGTTCAAGAACTTCAAACTACATCTGCAGTTCAAGTGTGCGCCCATGTCCAACAGCGGCGTTTATTTGCGAGGCCGTTACGAGGTGCAGATAGAAACCGATTCGGCTGATCAGCCGCCGCAGAACCATACGGGCGCCGTATACGGCTTTCTTACCCCCAATCCGGAGCAGCCGCGCAAGCCGGGTGTATGGCAGACCTTTGATATCACGTTCGTAGGGAGGACCGTCACGGTTGTGCAGAACGGAGTAACTGTTATCGATCAGAAAGAGATTCCAGGAATCACCGGCGGGGCTATCAACAGCGACGAAGGGGCGCCGGGCCCCATTGAGCTGCAAGGAAGCGAAAAAGCAGAAGTGTCCTTTCGTGACATCGTGATTACGCCGGCAGAATAGCGTGGGCGACGAATGGGCAAAACCGGCGCCTTTTCCGGACCCGACTCAGGCCGGAACCGGATTCAAGGCGTGATAATTTTATTGCCGGAAAAGATGTCGTAAGGACTTTCCTTCTGCCACACGAAAGCTTCGGCCTGTTTGTATCCGCTTTCGATGCCGCGGAAGTTGGCTACCGCGGTTTGCAGGGCGTAAAACATGTCCGGAGATTGGCTGGCGTGCGCGTAGCAGGCCTGCCGCTTGATGGGTTCCGTGTCGGTAATATCGATGTACCGGTTGGGGGAATATTGCAGGGTGTCCTCTCCGTCTGAGACTTCGTAATAATACAAGGCAAACTTCTTGCCCAGTTTTTGCCACGCGTTGTAGGTGAGATTAAAAGTGGCTCGGTGATCAGGGTGGTTGTCGATGGGCCACTGCGTCAGGACCGCGTCAGGATTTTCTTTGGCGATGATCTCTTGAAAATCGTCGTAATGCGCGTTGTCGACAATCGCATGCCCGTTGATCTGGCCGGCGTAGGCAGGCTGGGCCTTCAGGATCCCGCAGGCTTTGGCGGCTTCTTTTATTCGAATGGGAGCCGGAGTAGGCGGCCACGCGCCGTTGTTCAGGTAGAGCAACACCACCTCGTGCCCCAGTGCCGTCATGCGGGCCACTGTCCCGCCGCAGCCATATTCGGGGTCACCCGGGTGGCCTCCGCTGACGATGATTTTCATTTTTCGGGAGGCCCGGTCACGCGCGCTTCCTGCGCTTGAGGTTCCCTCGCTTACGCCAGAGGCTGCTGAGCCGAGGCCTGACATTGCAATTCCGGCGGAAATTAACAGATTTCGACGGGTGATTCCCATAGATGTTCCTCCGAGATCATTTTCAAAAAGTGCTGTCCAGGTTCTTTGAGAGATATTCATTCGCTGCGGGCTTGATGATTGATGACGCTGGAGCGTAACACCCCATGCGAGTATAGTACGTTCTGCAATAATCCCGGCAAAGAAATGCATGTTGCGCCGGCAATCCATTCCCAGGGCATTCCGGAGAATCCCCGAAATTCCAGCCCACAAAACCGTTTGCTTTTGAGCAGGGGCATCGGTAGAGTGTATCCCGTCAACGCCCACGGTGGCCGGCTGGCAATCTCAGATCCCTGGATGGCAGGACGGGTCGGATTTTGCGTCAAGGCGCTGCCTGATTCAGCCTGATTCCCAAAATGGGAATTTCGCAATCTTTTCGTATTCATTGGCTGCAGACGGAACCAAACCGGATTTCCAAATAGTTGGGGGCGATTTCGGGTCCACTGCGTAGCGGAAGCTCCGCGCCGGTTTATGCCGCCTGACAGAAATTTCAGATGAGTGTTACTCCCTCCCAAGTGGACGCCCGCGGGATGCTGCGGGAACACAATGCCGCGTACGTCTGGCTGATCTCGCTGGTTGCGGGCCTGGGCGGTCTCCTTTTCGGATATGACTGGGTCGTGATTGGCGGGGCGAAGCCCTTCTACGAGGCGTACTTCCATCTCACCGATCCGGCGTTGCAGGGATGGGCCATGAGTTGCGCTCTGGTGGGCTGCCTCATTGGCGCAGCGATTTCAGGCAGCCTAAGCGACCGGTTTGGCCGTAAGCCCCTGCTGATCGCCGCCGCCCTGCTCTTTGCCGCAGCATCGCTTGGCACTGCGTCGGCAGGTAGCTTTGACAGCTTTGTGGGATGGCGGATCAGCGGGGGCATGGCCATCGGCCTGGCGTCAAACCTCTCACCGATGTACATCTCTGAGGTTTCTCCAGCCAGAATTCGCGGCAAGCTCATATCTCTGAACCAGCTGAATATCGTGATCGGAATTCTCCTGGCCCAGTGCATCAACTGGCTGATTGCCAGGCCCGTGCCCGCCGAGGCAACGGCGTTGGATATCCTGCACTCCTGGAACGGCCAGCACGGCTGGCGATGGATGTTTGGGGTGACGGCATTCCCGGCTGCTCTTTTTTTTGCCGGCATGATGTTTGTCCCGGAAAGTCCGCGCTGGCTGGCCAAAGTGGGCCGGCACAGCAATGCCCGCAAAGTGCTGGAGAGAATCGGAGGCGAATTGCATGGCAGGCGCGCCCTGGCGGAAATTGAGTTAAGCCTGCAAATTGAGGCGCAAAGCACGAGCCTGCGGGAACTGATCGATCCGACAATTTTGAAAGTTTTATTGCTGGGCGTGGTTCTGGCAGTGTTCCAGCAGTGGTGCGGCATCAACGTCATCTTCAACTACGCCGAGGAGGTTTTTTCTGCGGCTGGATACAAAGTTTCTGACCTTCTGCTCAGCATCGTGATTACGGGGGCCGTGAATCTGATTTTCACCATCGTGGCTATTGGCGTGGTGGACAAAGTGGGGCGCCGCAAGCTGATGCTCCTGGGGTCTGCCGGCCTGGGCATCATTTACTTGGTCCTTGGAGCCGGTTACTTC
>DATEKC010000168.1:0-30549 GCA_035277665.1 Terriglobia bacterium | reverse complement strand
TCAAACTCCGGCGGAGTTCGCGGCGCAAGCGGCGGCGCGAGGGGCGTCTCCCCCCACGCCCCTCGCTCTCCCAAAACCAGAGCTACCACAAAGCTCAGAACTCATATTATGATTTGGACCAAGAACGGGGAGCAGGTCATTAGGGGGTGCAATCACGTCGAACTTCTTCGTGAATTTTGTATTCAAGACGTGATAACGGAGTTCTCCGTCTTCCTCTGTCTTAAATACAACGTCAACTTTGCCGTCTCCCGCTCCATCCCAAGTCGAAACATCTTTTGGTTCTTGAAAATATAATTGGGCCAGCCATCTTCCGAATGCGTGATAATCCTTTGTGGCTGTCCGGTTCTGAACATCCTTGGTGCGATCCATCATGAAATCGAACAAGTCTCGTGTTTCGTGCATGGTGCCTCCCAAGAAGAGATGTGCCGACCGACGAGACCCCTGATCAGGGCATGCCAAGCGAGTTAATGCCAGATGCCTTTCTTGGCACAACCGGCCTGCCATTTATTAAGTCCCGAGCACGTATTACTGGGTTCCTCCCAAGGACATTATTTTTGTCCGCCGAGCATGCTGTCGTTCTTTATTACCCAACGGGTCTTCTCAGGCCCGTATTGTTTGCGACAGTATAGATCTTTTTACTTGCTTTCGGGTAGACCGGTATTTTCCAGCCGGCGTCAATCAAAACTGCTCCAGTTGCCGCGCTTTTCGACACGAGGCGAGTGAAGAGTCTTTGGGATCTTGGCAAATAGCGCTATGGAAATCGGACACCTTGGGGACACTAGGCCTTAATCGGTTCGATGGGCCTACAACAATTCAGCCAAGCGAAATTGCTGATTCTAGGATAGCTACTGATTGAAAAGAATGGAGCCGGCGAAGGGAATCGAACCCCCGACCTACGGTTTACGAAACCGTTGCTCTACCGACTGAGCTACGCCGGCTGATTACGGATGGCGCCGATGTTTATTGCTGACACCTCTGCGGGCGCAAGCCCAAAACGGCCTGGCTGCAGGTGGTACCGGACATCCTGCCTCGTGGTGAGCGTGATGGATTTGCCCGATTGTCAACGCGCCGGAAAGCTCCGTTGCCACCTGATCCACAACAGGCCCGCAGCAATCTATCGAATCAACCTTCCTGCTTATCGTAACCGACTGGCATTGAAATGTTCAAGCTTCCTGTTTCACTCTTTTACGGAGCACGACCGGGAACACACTCTGCACCGGAGGATAAGCCGCAGCAGGGTCATTCTTTCAGTAGACAACTGATTTAAGCTCGGCGGGCCTGACAGTTGCCGGGCGAATCATCGCCCGCCCTGTGGCCGAGCCGAGCTTCGTGCACGACCTTGAAACCAGGTTGCGGCGAAAAAAAATGCCCACCCGAAAGGAGGGCGTGTGATCCCCCGGACCTGCGGGTGAGCATTTTTATTGAGAGGAGAATAGAAGGACGGACGCGCTCCGCCATCTAAACTCGGTTGGAGTGTAATTAAAATCGGGCGGTCATGTCAAGGAATATTTCGGAAAATATTTAACTTATAACATGCTTATTCTAAACAACTTACTGCCACAATACTTTCGGCGAAATTTTTGAAAAATTTCGGGTTTTCGGGCCCCGAAACCCGCTCTAATGGCTTAAGTCCCTTCTCTGGTTAGGGTTACTGTTATTTCAAGTTCAGCCGGATAATGGAATCTTCGTAACCCCGCGCCCAATCGGAATGCGGAAACCAATGGGCGGCAATTTGGCGGGAAGCAAAAAGCAGGACCCCGGCGAGCACAGCCATACCCACGAGAAGCAGCACCAGCAGGATATTCCCCATAATCAGATGGAACATTTGCACTGCGACCGGTTTCCCAGGGGGAGGCTGGTCCCAGCTTAGCTGTTGCTCAATCTTCAGACGGTTCATCATCCGCGTGGCCGCTTCTTTAGTTTGTGCGTCCTGGACCAGGAGCACATAGCTTCTTTTCAACTGTCCGTAAATGGCTTCTGTCCCGCTCTTGCGGTTCACACCCAGACTTCCTTCAAAGGCTGAGAACTCTTTGCGTGCAATTGCGCTGGTGGGATAACTGATAAAGATCATGGTTACGGGCTTACCGTTCACGCGGTATACGGCCGACTGAAGTTCGGCACCCATCTGGAAACCCACCAGGTTTGCGGGCAGGGTCGGCAGGGCCCGTTGCATGGCGACAGGCCCCAGAACGTATTTATGTGAGCCTGGAACCATTTCCGTGGAGGGCAGAGGTGGCGGCAGCAGGCCCATGGCGTTCGCGGAAGGAGACCCTCCGGTAATCGCAATCAAAGCGGTGCGGAAATCATCTTCTGACATTTTGGGCGGCCGCCTGGCGCGGATAAAGAATGCGCCACGCGCCACCAGGCCCTGATCGGGTCCGATGACGGCCAGTTTTATTCCCTTTTCTGCTTTCATGTTTTCATTGTGGTAGAAAGTCAGCAATCCATATGCGGAAGAAGGGTCGGGTGTTTTTTCAACCACGGTTTCGATGGTTTTGTTTCCCTTGGCATAAGTCCGCATCTCCACTTGTGTGACGCCGTATTCGCGATCGACGCGCGGTTGCACTCCCCACTGGCGCACGTCGTTCAAACTGACATTTTGGCTCTTCTGCACCCGCCATTCGGGCAGGGAAGCTAGGTTCACAATCGTGGTGCGTTGGGCGCCTGCAACAAGGGCACCCAGAGCCAGAGCGGCCGAAAGCATCATAATGAGGCGGGTGATGGACTTCATCAGTTCCTAGAATAGCAGAAATCGCTTGCACCAGCGTGAGCGGCGCTGCGGCGCGAAAATGGGAGTGTTGCCCCAGCCATTTCATCTCGCCGCCTGACTGGTGTCGGCGCATTGATATCTCCATTCGGCCGATCAAGCTGGTTCTAAACTGGCCGGAAAACCAGCCTAAGCCGGCATTTTGCGCGATAGGTAAATCGAACGGGCTATCGCGTTACTGGGTCCGCTGGGCTATGCGGACGCTCCCCAGATTGTTGATGTAATTTTCGATGCCTTTGAAAAGCGCCTTGGCAATCTGCTCTCGATAAGCGGGCTCTCTCAGGAGATGCTCGGAATGGGGATTCGAGAGAAAGGAAATTTCCGTCAGGATCGAGGGCATGTTGGCGCCGATCAGGACCACAAAGGGGGCCTTTCGCACGCCGCGGTTGTGGATGCCGTGCGAGGCTCTGGACATGCGCTTATAGAGCGTCGATTGAATGTCGCGGGCGAGTTCCTGCGACTCCTCAATCTTGTTGTTGAGCGCAATTTTCTTGATCAGGCTCTGCAACTGGTAGACGGATTCCTGCGAGGTCGCGTTTTCACGGGCGGCCAACTTCAGGGTTTCGGGGTCGCTCGTAAAGTTCAGAAAGTAGGTTTCAATTCCCCTCACATGGTGATCGCTGCTGGCGTTGGCGTGGATTGAGATAAACAGGTCGGCGCCGTCTTCGTTGGCGATGGCGGTCCTTTCTTCCAGGGGAATAAACTTGTCCGTGCTGCGCGTCATAAACACTTCGCTGTTCGTCTCAGTCTCAATCAGCTTGCGCAGGCGAAGCGCGACATCGAGCACGATGTTCTTTTCTTCCAGGCCCGTGGGACCGATCGTTCCTGTGTCAAAGCCTCCGTGGCCCGCGTCAATCACGATGCGCGCAACCTTCAACCCCAGGGCACGGGTAAGTGTTTGAGACCCGTCTTCAGTGGGAGAAGCCGGTTTGGTGGAAATTGGGGAAGGCTGTTGGCGGGTTTCGTCGGCAGCCACTTCGGTTTTATGTTTCGCGGCGAGCGAAGCGTGCCGGGAGGCTTTAGCCTCAACCTTGCCCTCGCCTTCGTCTTCAACCTGGTCAGGAGCAGCCTTGGCCTCCGGTTTTGCAGGTTTCGCCACGTGGCGGCTGGCGGCCGCCTCAGTCTCTGGTTTTTCAGGCTGCCGGACGGAATGATCGGATGCCGTCTTGGTGCGCGTTTTCACAGGCTTTTCAGCAGTGTGCTTTGTTGCTTGCCCGCCGGCCATCGCCGCTGCAGCCTGCTGGTCCGCGAATTCGATAGCTCCCCCGGCATTTTGTTTCGCTGCTTCCACGGCGGGTCCGGAGGCTCCAGGTACCTCTTCCTCCGGCGAGGTCTGCGTATGCTTCATAACGGCAGGCTTCTCTTCCGCCGGGACCCGCTTGAGGGGGCTGGTTTTTGCGGCTGTGTTGACAGCGAGTTTTCCGCGTTCCGCGGCGGGCGCCGGCGTTTCGTTTGACGCTCCGTGAACGTCAATGATCAAGCGGAAGGGATTGGGCACCGGGAAGGCAGAATAGTCGCTGATGTCCTTGACATCCAGCACAATGCGTGTGACGTCAGGCTTAAACTGGCCCACGCGGATGTCGCGCAGATAAGCGCCGTTGATGGAAAAGCTGCTCTTGAGCAGCGCGCGGTCCACGCGGGTATCTGCAAGGTCAAAGACAATCCTGTCGGGATGAGACAGCCGAAGCGTGTTGTATTTGAATGGTCCCTGCGCGCCAATGACCACCCGGGTATAATTGGGTCCCACCCATTTGTGGATCTCCGTCACTTCCACAGGACCGCCGTCTGAATGGACATCCGCGTTGCCTGCCTCCGCAGCCGCGCTGGCCTTTGCAGATTCCTGCTTTTCTCGCGCGGCCTGCAGGTCGGCAATTTCTTTCAGCTTCTTTTTTGCCTCTCTCGATTGTGAGGAACCGGGGAGCACTTTAAGCACCTCCCGGTAGGCCGACTCAGCCCGCTCCGGATCATTGAGCCTTTCAAGATAAACATTTCCCACGGCAAGCGCGGATTCGCGCGCCATCCGGGTGCCCGGATATTGCGACACGACGTACTGGTAGGACTTGATGGCAGACTGGAAGCATGCGGGGTCGTGAAACAAGCGGCCCATTTCCACGTAGAGATCGCCCGTGTTCTCCGCCGCAACCGGGGCTTTAACGTAAGCAAAGTCGTAATAATAGACGTGGCGGTACTCGAGGATCACCTGCTCGTATTCCGCCCGCGTGCGATGCCTGGCAGATTTCGCCTCCAGCTTCCGCTGCTGCTCCACGGCACGCGACCACGCCTTGCCGGCAAGCGCCGTATGCCGCAAGCCGGCATAGCCGGGCGCTGAAGCCAGGACCATCCAGACTCCCGCCAGCACAGCAAGCCTGAATCCAAGTCGTCGCGCACCCATTCTTTGCCGCCCTCTTATCTTCGCTTGTGTCGTTTCCCCCTGGTTGGTTGTGTTCATCATCATCCCCAGCCGGCCGGCGCAAAGAATCTCCGCCTAATCGGCATTGGTGAAATGAGTGACCCCTTGTGAATCAACGTAGCGAACAATCGGCGTGATCCGGGCGGCAGCAGGCGCCGCTGTAACATCGGGGCCGGCGTTATTCGAGTTGTAAAGATGCGTGATGGCACGCACGTAATGCTCAGTTTCGGGGATAGCGGGGATGCCTCCCGACCGTATGACCCGTTCCTCTCCGGCGTTATACGCGGCCAGCGAAAGCGGCAGGTTGCCCCCGAAAAGGTCCAGAAGATATTTCAAGTAGCTGACGCCCCCTTGAACGTTCTGGCTGGGATCGAATGGATTCTGCACGCCAAAGCGATGCGCCGTGGCTGGAATCAACTGCATCAGCCCCATGGCGCCCTTGGAAGAAACGGCGGAAGGATCGTAGTTGGATTCAACCCGGATCATGGCGTGGACCAGCTTCGGGTCAACCTGATAATGGCTGGAAACGCGGTCAATAATGGATTCGATTTTCGCCGGGCCGCTGGCGGCATCCGCTTGCGCAGAACCCGCCTGCGCGTCTGCGGAGTTATTATTGACGTATACGGCCTCGCCGTTCGGGCCCGCGACGGCGGCAATTTGCGCAGCCTGCAGGCAGGACACACCGGAGAGGAAACCAGCGAGAAGGAAGCCGCAGGCCATGGCAAAAGCAGGCACTTTGGACTTTAACCAGATACGCATAGAGATCCAGTCTCCACAGCGTCGTGGAGGAACGGAACTCATCCCCCCGGCTGCCCGGACCCTACCACCCGGGATTCAGCTCGTCCTTCTTCCAGCGGGAACGGCCTGGCACTCCACCCGCCGCCTGCAGCACTGACGGGCAGAACCGTCCAAAACGATTGAATTATAACGTGCTTTTGCCGTGTCAACAAGAAAAATGTGATTCTGCGCATTTCCTTGCCAGGTCTCCCGCCATCTCTCTTTCCATGCGGCTTCCAAAAGTCCGTCCTGAGGTCCGATTTCGCGCCCGGTGAGTAGGGCCGGATGGGCAATTTTTCCGGCTGAATTTTCTCGGGTTCGTTTTTTCCACAGGTGCGAATCTAAAGGACTTCTCGGGTTCGTTTTCGGGTTCGTTTCGGCTAACATGTGTAGCCTTTCCCTTTGTTTTCAATGACTTCTCGGCTTCGTTTCTGCAAATAACATCTTTTTTGTCGCGCATTTTAGTGGCTAAACCAGCCAAATAATGTTTTCAGTCACTTACGGGCATTAAAGCAGTCCAGCCAGACTGCTTTCCTCTGCCCCCGCATCCTTACTCTGTCACCTAAGGAGACTACCATACTAGCCGACGAATGTCAAGCAAAATCGCCTGGGAAGAGGCTTGGGGCGTGGGCGAACGTTTGAGAAATTGGTGGCTGAAGGCGCTACTTAATTTCAAGCAAATTCAGGGGGCCGGACCTTCAGGTCCGACACAAGCAAGAGGCTACCGCAGCGGGCTTCAGCCCCTGAAGAGAAAAGACTTCTAAAGCATCTGTTCCACAATCCCCGGCACGGCCTGGACGCACTCCTCGAGCTTTTCGGGATTCTTGCCGCCGGCTTCGGCCAGGTCTTTGCGGCCGCCGCCAGAGCCTTCCATCAGCGCCGCCGCCTGGCGCACAATCTTTCCGGCATCGAGTTTGGCGGTCAGGTCCTGCGTGACGCCGATAATCAGCGCCGCTTTGCCGTCCGCAACCGCGCCCAGCGCAATGACGCCGGAACCGAGCTTCGCCCGCAACTGGTCCACCATCTGCCGCATGGCAGGGCGCGAGACGCCTTCCACACGGGCGGAAAGCACTCGCACTCCCTTCACCTCGCGCGCCCGCTCGAGCAGGTCGCCGGCCTGCGCGGAGGCGCGCTTCATCTGCTGCGCGTCGAGTTCCTTGCGCAGCTTCTTTTCCGTCTCCGCCATTTTTTGCGCCGCTTCCAGAACTTCATCGGGCTTGGCGCGCAGCGTTTCGCCCACCATCTCGAGCGTTTCATCGGCCTTGCGAATGTGTTCCAGCACGCCCAGGCCGGTGATGGCCTCAATGCGGCGCGTGCCCGCCGCCACGCTTCCCTCACTCACGATTTTGAAAAGCCCGATATCGCCCGTGCGGCCCACGTGCGTGCCGCCGCAAAGCTCGCGCGAAAAGCTGCCGTCGGCAATTGAGAGCACCCGCACCCGGTCGCCATACTTTTCCCCGAACAGCGCCATGGCGCCTGTGGCCAGCGCCTGGTCAATGTCCATCAGGTCGGTGTGGACTTCTTCATTTTTCAGGACGTGCTGGTTGACGAGGTCTTCGATGTCGAGCAGGTCCTGCTCGCCGAGTTCGGCGTAGTGCGAAAAATCAAAGCGCAAGCGGTCGGGCGCTACCAGCGATCCTGCCTGCTTCACGTGCGTGCCCAGCGTCGTCCGCAGCGCCGCGTGCAGCAGATGCGTCGCCGTGTGGTTTCGCCGGATGGCGTCGCGGCGTTCGGCGTCAACCACGGCCGTCACCATGTCGCCCGCGCGAATCACGTCCCGCGCGGTCACTTTGTGCGCGATGACGCCCGTCACCGGGCGGTACGTGTCCGTAACGTGCGCGACTTCGTGATCGCTGTCGGGCGCGAAAAATCGCCCGGTGTCGCCCACCTGTCCGCCCGCCTCGGCGTAAAACGGCGTGTGGTCGAGCACGATTTCCACCTGCTCGCCCGGCTTCACGTCATTAACGATCTCGCCCTTCCGGACCAGCGCCACTACCTGGCACTTTTCCGAGCGCACCTGCTGATAGCCGTCAAACGCGCTCTCCTGCTCCTTGACAATTTCCAGGTAAACAGGAGCCGCCACCTTCTTCTCCGTGCCCTTCCACGACGCCCGCGCCCGCTCGCGCTGCTTTTGCATCTCGGCGTTGTAGCCATTCCAGTCGACTTGCAGGAAATGGTCCTTGACTACGTCCTGTACGAAGTCAGGACGGAGACCGTAGGTATCATGTAGCTTGAAGAGGTCTCTTCCGTCGAAGAGGCCAAATTCTCTAAAGCTTTGCGCTTTTGACTCAGCGACATACTGGTCGAAAGTCATCGTCCGTCCGCCCGAGTGTACATGGCAGGATTTCAGCCGCTCGATGCCAACCCTTGTCGTTTGCGCGTACCGCTCTTCTTCAATTTTGATTGCATTGGCCACATGGTGCGCGGTTTCGGCGAGTTCGGGGTAGGCGTCCTTCATCATATCGACCACGCGGCTCGACATCTTATAAAGGAAGGGCTCATTCATGCTGAGCGTCTGGCCGTGGTAGAGTGCGCGGCGCATGATGAGGCGCAGCACGTAGCCGCGGCCTTCGTTCGAAGGCAGCACGCCGTCAGAGATCAGGAACGTCGAAGCCCGAGCGTGGTCGGCGATGATGCGCAGTGAAACGTCGGCGTCGTGGTTGGCGCCGTACTCGATGTTTGCCAGCGTGGCGGCTTCATCAATCAGCGGGCGGAACAGATCGGTATCGAAATTAGACAGTTTGCCCTGCAGCACGGCGGCCATGCGCTCGAGTCCCGCGCCCGTGTCGATGGAAGGGCGGGGAAGCGGCGTCAACTGCCCATGCGCGTCGCGGTTGAACTGCATGAAGACCAGGTTCCAGATCTCGACGTAGCGGCCGCAATCGTCCGGGCAGGGAAACCTGCAATCGGTATGGCCCAGGCCGCTGGCCTCGGGGCCCATGTCGTAATGGAGCTCGCTGCAGGGACCGCAGGGGCCGGTCTCGCCCATCTGCCAGAAATTTTCCGTGCCATCGCGCCGGAAGATGCGCTCGCGTGGAACGATCTTCGCCCAGAGGTCCTCTGCCTCGGTGTCACTCGGAATGCCGGCGTATGGGGGCGTTTTCCCCTCGAAGACCGTGACGTAGAGTTTCTCCTTCGGGATGGCGAGGTCCTTCGTAACCAGTTCCCACGCCCAGGGGATGGCCTCGGGCTTGAAATAGTCGCCAAAGCTGAAGTTGCCGAGCATCTCGAAGAAGGTGTGGTGGCGGCGCGTGCGGCCCACCTGCTCGAGGTCATTATGTTTGCCGCCCGCGCGCACGCACTTCTGCGACGAACAGGCGCGCGCGTAGTCGCGCTTCTCGCGGCCCAGAAAGACGTCTTTGAACTGGTTCATCCCGGCGTTGGTGAACAGCAGCGTGGGATCGTTGGCCGGCACCAGCGACGACGAGCGCACGACGCGATGGCCGCGCTCCTCAAAGAATTTCAAAAAACGGGTTCGAATTTCGCTTGACCGCATAACACCCTTCACCACAGAGATCACAGAGGACACGGAGGACCGATTTCTCTGTGGCCTCCGTGCCCTCTGTGGTGAATGTTCTTCAGAACTTGCCGTTTACGAACCGCCGGATCCCCTCTTTGAGCGTGCAGACATTGAAGTTTATAAGCAGACCCACCTTGCACCCGGAAAGCTTCAGATACGAAATCATCTGGGCTTCGTGGATCGGTGCCAGGGCTGCTACCGACTTGATCTCGACTATGACTGTGCCTGCAACGAGCAGATCGATTCTGTAACCGCATTCCAGCTTAGCATCATGATATACGAGCGGGAGGGGCTTTTGAGTTTCAACGGCCAGATTGCGGCTCGTCAGCTCGAACGCCAGACAAGCCTCGTAGGCTGATTCCAGGAGCCCAGGGCCGAGAGTGCGGTGAACCTCAATGGCAGCACCAATGATGTCTTGTGTTATGGCATTGAGCCTCTCTCGCTCGGTCACAGGGGATCGTCGCTCCTCGTATGGCTAACCTTCCCGTTCCTGTTCCTCTAAATCGGCTGATCGAATGTCTTCGCTGTCAAAGTGAAGCTCCGGCCGTGAGCGGATCGTTTTCATAATATCATCCGCGCGGAAGCCGCGGCGGATGAGGCTCTGGCAGAGGGAAGCAAGCCGGGCGCGGGTGAGAGGCTTGCGGAGGGTGCGGATTTTCTTGTCCACGGCGCGTTCCAGCAGTTCGCGTTCGTCGCCGGCGGTGAGGGCATTCTCGACCGCGCGATCGATCACGCGATAATCGACCAGCTTGCTTTTCAGTTCGCGCTGGATGCGGCGCCGTCCGTAGCTGCGCACCCTGGCGAGTGAGGACGCGTAGGCCTCGGCGAACCTTGAATCATCCAGATAACCGAGCTCGCGCAGGCGGGCAATGATGCCGGGAATATCTTCCGACGCCGGGAATTTTTTCTTGAGCGCGCGGCGAAGTTCGGCCACCGAATAGGGCCGGCGCGACAGCATGGCCACGGCGGTTTCAAAGGGAGTTTTTTGCGGGCGTGCCTTACCTGGCAAAACGATCCACCTGGCTTGCCTTCTCCATTTCGTCTCGCGCGGAGTCCGACGTGGAACGAATTCCCTGGATGCGCAGCTTGAATTCGTCGACGTTGGACGCGTAGAGCAGAGCCTCTTCGAGCGAGATCAGTCCCTTAGTGTACAGGTCGTAGATGGACTGGTCAAAGGTCTGCATTCCGTACTGCGAGACGCCGGAGGCGATGGCTTCGCGAATCAGGCGGGTCTTCTCGGGATTGATGATGCAATCGCGGATGTATTCCGTGGCGATCATGATTTCGGCGGCGGGCACGCGGCCGATGCCGTCGGACTTGCGGACCAGTCGCTGGGAAATGATGGCCTTCAGCGTGCTCGCCAGCAGCAGGCGAATCTGTTTCTGTTCAGGGGGAGGGAAAACGGCGATGATGCGCTGGATGGTCTCGGTGGCGTCCAGCGTGTGGAGCGTGGAGAGCACCAGGTGGCCGGTTTCCGCGGCCAGCAGGGCCGTGTGGATGGTTTCAAGATCGCGCATTTCGCCCACTAGGATGACGTCCGGGTCCTGGCGCAGGGCGGCGCGCAGCGCGATGCCGAAACCAGAAGTGTCCACTTCCACCTCGCGCTGGTTCACAAATCCTTTTTTGTCGCGGTGGAGAAACTCGATGGGGTCCTCGATGGTGATGATGTGGTCGGTGCGCGTGGAATTGATGCGGTCCACCATGGCGGCCAGCGAGGTGGTCTTTCCGCTTCCGGTGGTGCCCGTCACCAGGATCAATCCGCGGGTTTCCTGGCAGATCTTCTCCAGCACCCGGGGCAGGGAAAGCTCTTCGAGCGTGCGGATTTTGGTGGGAATCACGCGCAGCACCATGCCCACGTTGCCGCGCTGCTGGAACAGGTTCACGCGAAAGCGCCCCAGCCCCGCCACGCCGTAGGCCATGTCGAGCTCGGTGTTTTCCTTGAATTTTTGTTTCTGGCGGTTGGTCATCATGCTGAAGGCCATGTTGACCATGTCTTCGGCGGAGATGCGCGAATACTGCGTCAGCGCCCGCAGCTCGCCGTCGACGCGGATGTAGGGGTAGTTGCCCACCTTCAGATGAAGGTCGGAAGCCTTGCTTTCGCACGCCGTTCGCAGCAGCTCGTCAACCGTCACGGTCTGTTCCGCCAGGCTGGTTGCAGGAGTCTGGCACTCCGGCCCGGGGGTCCCGCTGCCAGGCGCGCAGGATACCCCGGGCCACAGTGCCGGCAGGATTAGTTATCGGCTTGCGAAGGGTTTGGCTTGAGGGCAGGTGTTTCCTGCCATGAATGCCTGATGGGGTTGCGGCCTGGGCGTGTCAAAGCGCGCGCCGGGGCTTACTTCACTGCCACGGGCTCGGTAAAAGCTCCGTCGCCTGCGGAATCCCACACGGCGAACCGTACCCACTTCTTGCCTGTGGTGTCGAACGGCACCCGGAAAAGATGATGACCGAAGGCGGGCATCTCTGCGGCCGGAATAATTTTGCGGTGCACCGTGCTTCCGTCGCTCCAGACGAGTTCGGCAAATTCCAGCGGGAAAGTCCATTCCACGTCGGCTGTGTATACGCTGCGCGCGCCTGAGCCTTCAATCCCCCAGTTGTGGAACAGCACTTCTCCGCTGGTCACAAAATAGTCTCCCCTGTGGAGCGCGCTCACCACAGGCTTCCAGCCCTGGTCGAAATTCGGCACGCCGTCAAGCTTGACATAATTCACCGAGAGTTGCGGATAGGTCTCGTCGCCCGGATATTTCTGGTAGGTGTCGCCTTCGGCAATCATGAACTTCGGCGCCGGCGCCCAGTTGCTCATGTCGTCCATGGTGCCAAGGCAGCGCTCCGGGCAAAGTCGCTGCTCCGAGAGGTCGACCGGCAGCGATTCGAACGAGGCGCCGATGAACCTGTCGCTCAGGAAATAATCCTGCGTGCGGATGGCGTCCGGGTAGCCGCCCGACCCTTTGGTGCGCGGATGCGCCTGCCACACCAGCCCGTCTTCGTCCTTCAGCAGTTGCATGATATCCGCCGCCGAGGCGGTGTGATAGACCTTGCCGTAGGGCGGCTGGTCCTGCTCGAACTGCTGCCCCGGCTCGCGCTCCTTTGCGTGCGACCAGTAGACAGGGTGGGACAGCAACATCATATAATGGCCGCCAAGCCAGGCATTGGGCTCTTCGCCAGGGATCAGCATAAAGTTGTGGTCGCTCAGCCGCTCGCAGCTTTCAAAATAAATTTTCTGATCTGCGAAGCGCAGAGGACCGGGATCGTTCGGGTCCGCGTCGCCGTGGAAGTCGGCGAGGATGGCGATGTTGATGCCCAGCGCGCGAAACACCTGCACGAATGGCGGGCGGTAATCAATCGTTCCCTGGTCCTTGAGCATATCAATCAGATGAAAATGGAAATGGCTCACCAAAACCTTGAAACCTGGCAGCGGCTTGAAAACGTCACCGTGCGTGTAGGCCATCACATCGCGCTGGGTTGAGCGGCCGTCCTCCGGGCTCAAATAGAAGTAGACCGCCATGCGCTGCCAGGTTCCGGGCGGCGCGTTGTAGAGAGCGAAGTTGCCTGTCTGCTCCCACGCCTCGCCCGAGCTGCGCCGCCACGTTGCCAGGTGCATGCCGTAGGGTGTGTAGCCGATGGTGCGGTCGGGCTGGCGCGCTCCGACCGAAAAAGAATCTGCGCTGTCCTTGCGGTAATAGATATAACCGGGATCGACTTCATTCTCGCGGGCAAAAAAGAACTTGTGTGGCGGCGGGAAGAAAGCCAGCGCGCCGCCAGCCGTCTCAACAATGCCCAGGCGGTTGCGCGCCCGTACGCCCACCAGTTGCTGGTTCGGCGAGCCGCCAAAATCGTATTCCTGCCAGGCCCGCGCCGGGTCGCGCCAGACGAGCCGGGTGTGTTCGCCTGCGCGGAAGCCTTTCAGGCCGCCCGCGTATTTGTAAGCCACCGAGGGCGCTTCCGTGCGCGCAATCATTTCCTGCCGCAGCAGGTTGGAGCCGCGATAGACGGTGTATTGCAGGCGTCCCGAGAAGATGCCCGCATCGACGCCCGGGAAGCTGACTTCCAGGCGCGCGCCTTCGGTTTTCACTTCACAGCCAGTGGAATGAAAACTGGCCCAGGCGTGATGAATTTCATCCGGGCTGCGCGGCAGGTCGGTGGACGCATCTCCACCCTCGGTTTGCGTAACGTTCAGGGGCGCATCCCAGAAGACGTTCCATTTCTGCTGGTCAATCATGGCCTGCGTCACGTTTCCGTAGGCATGCTTCAGCGAGTTCAGCATCGTCCGGTCAATGCGGCGCTTGCCGCTGGTTACATGAAACTCCGGCTGCAGATTGCGTCCCAGGATGGCCCATTCCCCTCCGGGTTTGCGCGCGGCAAGTTCTTGCAATGTCGGCACGCCGCCGCGCAGCGTAAATCCGGCCCGCAGCGTTTCACCGCGCTCGCCCTGCCAGGTCACTTCCAGGACGTACGCATGGACTTCCGCTTTCAGCCCGTCGAGCGGTTTGTAATACTTAAGATCGCAATGGAGCATTTGCCCGGCCGCTGGCCCCGGGAACAACGCGATTGCCAGCAGCAGCCCGCAAAGTTTCACCTTACCCTCCTCGATACGCAAATGGGTCGGGTAAGACTATACGCTCAGAAGGCGGTCTCGGAGCAAAGAAATTTTGGGTGATTGGGGCGGCCTGTCCGGGAGCGGCACGGGCGAGAGGCCCGTGCCACGGTATGAGGGATGCCTTATTTTGAAGTGGCTACCGGCTGATTGCAGTAGGTCAGCCAGCCGAACTTGTCTTCCGCGCGGCCCTCAACGATCTCGATGTAGCGTTCCTGCAGCCGCCTGGTGACGGGACCGGGCTGGCCTTTGCCCACCACGATGCGGTCGACGGACCGGACGGGAGTCACTTCCGCCGCCGTGCCCGTAAAGAAGACCTCGTCGGCGATGTAGAGGATTTCGCGCGCCAGCACCTGCTCGACCACCGGGATTCCGGCTTCCTCAGCAAGCTGGATGACGGAAGCGCGGGTGATACCCGGCAGCACGGAGGAAGCCAGCGGCGGCGTATAGATCTTTCCGTTGCGCACCACAAAAATGTTTTCACCGCTGCCTTCGCTGATGTTGCCTGAGTGGTCCAGCGCGATGCCTTCCACGTAGCCGTTGGTGATGGCCTCCATCTTGATCAGCTGGGCGTTCATGTAATTGCCCGCGGCCTTGGCCATGGCCGGCAGCGTGTTGGGAGCGATGCGGTTCCAGGAACTGACGCAGACGTCCACGCCCTGCTTCAGCGCCTCGTCGCCCAGATACTTGCCCCACTTCCAGGCCAGCAGGTAAACCTCCACCGGGTTCTTCAGCGGGTTCACGCCCAGGCTCTCGTAGCCGCGAAAGACGAGCGGGCGGATGTAGCACGCGCTGACGTTGTTCACGCGGACCAGCTCAATCATGGCCTGGCGAAGCTGCTCGCGCGTGAAGCCGGGCTCCGTGCGGTAGATTTTGGCGGAATCCACCAGGCGGTCAACGTGCGCGTCCAGGTGGAGGACGGCCGCGCCCTGTGGAGTTTCATAGGTGCGGATGCCCTCAAACATGCAGGTGCCGTAGCTGACCACGTGCGAGGCTACATGAATAGTGGCCTCTTTCCACGGGATAAACTTGCCGTTATGCCAGACCTTCTCGTAGTAATCCAATGCCATACGGTTCCCTTTCCTCCGCAGCCGGCCCGCAGATGATGCTTCCCGCTCCTGCCTGGGACGACGGCGTAATTAGGCCATTATAACGCGAATTCCCCGGCTATGGCGGCTCATTTGCCGTGGGGATGGCGCCGGCGCAGCCATACCTCGCATGCGGGAGGGCGCCACCAGACCCTGGTATTAGTACTTAAGTTACCTTGTATGATGAGGTAATAAAAGTTATGATCAGGTCTTGAATGGGGGCACCTTTGTGTCCCCTTCAGGGGGGGAAGTTCGAATGGTGATATCAGTTGTAGTGCTGGCTGTTTCTGCTGCGCTGTTTTTCTTTTACGTTCAGGCACTTTGCCAGAAAATTCTGCGGCAGGAGTTCAGCCATCCATATTTTCGAGAAATTGTTGAAGCTGTTCATCTTGAGTATCCACGCCTGCGGGATTCCTATGCCTCCAACGGCCCGGGCGACTTCAGCAACACGTGGCTGGCTCTCAAATGCGATTTCTTCACGCTCAGGTACCTGTTGAAAAATGGCGATCCCACTCGGCGCCATCTTCCGCGGCGAGAGAAGATTCTGATGCTTTATTTCCGGCTGATGTTTTTCTCTTTGCCCATCCGGCATGCGCTCCATTTCCGTGAAAAAGAGGGATTGCTGGAGCTGGCGAGCACGCTGCAGTTTTTTGCGAATATCGTGGGCGAGAAATTGACCGTTTATTCCATCGCCGCCGCTCAGTCTCAGATCCATTAATCGCGGCAGCCTGTTGGAGAGGACAGTTTAGTGGCTTCTAATTCCTTGCATCGGCAAATCATGACCCTGGCGGACGAGCCGCCCATCCGCAACCTCCAGAACCTTGTGAAGAGGCTGGAGGTTGAGAATGCCGTGGATTGCGAGGGCCTGAGCGATGCAATGCTGGATCGCAGGCGGTATGACAAGGTGATTGTTGACCTGCGTTGTCCGGAGAACCTTCGTGGGGGCGAGGTCCACGGAATCAGGAGGATTCACGCTAGCAGAGTGGGGAGAATATTTTCCGTCACCGCGGAAGTTAACGGTCCGAAAACTCTCACCATGGTGGAACGGTATCTTGTGAATGGTCTTCCGGCGACCCTTCTCTGGCTGGTCAGCCATCGTTATCGCCCTCGCACCCGGCCGTAGCCTGCCGTGTGTGTCAGTCCATGCTTTCGGCGCGAATCATAATCCCGCCCTCATCCCTGCAGCAGCAAACGCCGCCAAGCGGCAAATCATGGTTTCTGCGTTTAGCCCTTCCTGCATTTCCGGCGGCACATTGGCTTCCCGGCCTGCTGTCAATAGCGTGTGGTGGAAGGCGCCAACCGTGAAACGGACCCGCCAGTACATTTCTTCCGGCGTAAGGCCGGGCAGGGCTCGCGAGAGCAAGCCTGCAAAACGCGTCCATACTTTTTCGAGGTGCGAGCGGATGCGCCGCTCGACCTCCGGGTTCGGCTCGCCGTAGCAGCGTCCAACCAGGCGCATGAATGCCGTGTCCCTTTTACCTGCCTCAAAACTCCTTTCGACAGGGGGACGGATCATCGCTTCAATCAACGCTTCGAGGCGCGGCGATCCTTCGCCTGCCTCCTTCTCCACCTCATCCAGCAACGCCCATTGGCGGTTGCTCATCGGCTCCAGGCGGCGGGTGAAAACCGTGGCCACCAGGTCCTGCTTGGTCCCGAAATGGTAGTTGATTGCGCCCAGGTTGCCCCCCGCTTCGCCGGTGATGTCGCGGATAGAGGTGGCGGCAATGCCGTTCTCGGCAAAGAGGCCCTCTGCGACATCGAGAATGAGTTCGCTGGTGCCTGCGGGATTTTGTCCGGAGGCCGGTTTGGGTGCTCCGGGAGCTTCCGGTTGGGAAGTGGGGGTGTCTGGATCAGTCATACATTCGTATCATACAGTCGTATGAGTCGCTCGCCAACCTCTTCCCGCACCCGGCCTTTGACGCCATCAGGGCGGAAACCAAACCGGGCATCCGACTGCGCTGCAATCGTTTAAGGGAGTTTACCGCCTTGCCTGGGGCCTGCACAGTAGAACTTCCTGTATGCCTTCCTAGTACTAAAGTCAGATTGTCGGCCTTCCGGCAAGACACTAGAATGAACCTGTTGGTTAGGAAACCTATAAAAGAGGGCGAAGGCCACTGATGTTCATGTCAATCCTGGTTCTGGTTGTTTCAAGCGCACTTCTGTTCTTCTATGTCCAGGTCAGTTGCGAGACTGTCCTGCGACGGGAGTTCAGCCGCGCGTATTTCAAAGACATCATTCAGGCGGCTCGCCTGGAGTACGAGCAGGTGTGTGACTCGGTAACATCGAATGGCGCGCCTGATTACGCCCAGATGCGCCTCGCTCTCAAATGCGACTTTTTCACGCTGAAATACCTGTTGAAAAACGGCGGCGACTCGAGGCAGCGCCTTACGCGCAGCGAGAGGTTTCTGGGCCTTTACTTCCGTTTTCTGCTTTTCAGCCTGCCCGTTCGCAGCGCCCTTAAGCTCCGGGAGCGGGGAGCTGTGTTGAGAATGGCATCCATCCTTCAGTTTTTTGCAAATTCGATAGGCGAAAGATTGACCGTCACTTCGTTTGCCGTTGCCGAGGCCCGTTCGAACTCGTAGTCCCGACTGGGCGTTGAAAGGAATCTTTGATGTCATCTGTCCCGCTGCACCGCCAGGTTCTGGTTTTGACCGACGACGTTTGTATCCGCAATCTTTTTTATCTCATGAGGAGACTCGCCGGCGAAGATGCGACAGATGGCAGCTTGAGGGCCATGGTGGCCATTGCTGAACGCGAAGAGTACGACGCCATCATCCTTGACTTGCGCCGGCCAGACCGAAAGCCCCGGAACGGGCCGCGCGAAATAGGGAGGATTCAATCCAACAGAATGGACCGGACGCTGACCATCACTGCTGAGGTCTATGGGCAGGAGACCCTGACAGTCGTGGAACGATACCTCCTCAGCGGTCTTCCGGGAGCGTTCACCTGGCTGGTCGGCCGCCACAGTGCGTCCCATGAGCAAATGGTGCTTCGCTAGCCGCCTCTTGCTCGCCCCACCATCTCTCGCTTTCAAGTTTCAATTTTCGGACCCACTCACGTCCTTCGTACCCATCGCGACACCGCGGTGGGTGCAGTTTTTAATCGATTGGACCGCGTTTGAGAACCGCCAGCCTCCAGTCAAAGGAACAGGAAGAGCGCGGAATTGCCGGACAGTTGAAGCCTTTCAACGGCCTGCCAATCCCAGAAGCTCGAAACAACACGCAACGCTGGCGCTGCAGATTGCCGCCGGCGCTCTTGCGGACCCTGCTCCAGCCGTGCCCAAAATCATTTGACAGTCATTAATCACGTATGACAAATTGACACCCTAGCTCGGAGGGGACGGACGAATCAAAATTTCACTCTCCCGTGAGTGGGTCCGTGAGATTTTGCCGGCCCCTCCGTCCAGTGCGGGGCGATGTCCACTCTCCGGCTGGCTCCCGCTCTTTCCACAAGGGATCGGTTACCTTTCCAGGGTGTTGCATCCTGGTGCGCACTGCTTGAACTTGCTGCACTTCGATTGTTTTCAATTGGCCTGGGAGGCATGAGGAGCGCCTTCGCCGGTGCCGCGTCCCAAGCCTTTCAGGGGCCGGCCACCGGCATTTCGATATAGGTCGGGTAGCGGCTCGTGTGGTAGACGCGCTCGGTGGCTTTCTTGAAGTCCGCCGCCGTGGCCTTAAAGATATTGGGCACCCAGGTCTGGGGGTTTCGGTCGATCACCGGAAACCACGTGCTCTGCACCTGCACCATGATGCGGTGGCCTTTCAGAAAGCGATGATTGTTGGTGTGGAGATCGATGGTAATGGGCGTCACCTGGTTGGGCGTCATCGGCTCCGGGTGGGCAAAACTGTCGCGGAAGCGCGCGCGGAAAACGTCATTGGCAATCATCAACTCATATCCGCCCAGCCTTGTTTCCTGCGGATAATCCTCAGGATAAACGTCGATCAGCTTGGCAATGTAATCACTGTCGGCGCCAGTGGTTGAAACGAAGAGATGCGCCACAATGTCTCCCGCCACGGAAACGTCTTCAGTGAGAGGTTTGCTCTCCCACGTGAGCGTGTCAGGCCGAAAGCTCGCCAGACGCTGGTCCTGCAACAGCCACGTGCACCACTCGCCGCACGGGTAAGTGGGATCCATGGGACGCTGGCGGTAGGGAACCGGGTTCGCGGGATCGGAGACGTAGCTGTCGTAGCCGGGCTTTTCGTCCCTGCCGCCGGGCGGATCGAATGATAATCCTCTGTCTGAGTGGACGTACAGCTTACGTTCACTGACATTTTGCCGCGGCGGCCAGTGGTCGAAGGCCTGCCACTGGTTTGAGCCGGTCTGGAAAGTCAAAGCCTCCTTCAAGGGCAGCGGCCCCTCGTCTTTCAGCCAGTGCGCGAACCACGCCGCTTCCACCTTTTCGCGAAAGTACTGGCCCGTGTCGCTGCCAAAATCGATCGGGCCCAAAGTCCGCCCGGTGCCGCCGGCCCAGCCACCGTGGTTCCAGGGGCCCACCACGAGATAATTCAGATGGTTCGGGTCGTGCTTCTCCAGCGCTTCGTAAATCGTAACAGGACCGTAAAAGTCCTCCTGGTCCCACCAGCCCGCCACGTTGAGATTGGGAACCGTCAGTTTTATCTTGGCAACGTATGGCGTCACGGCCTGCCTCTGCCAGAACGCGTCGTAATTGGGATGCGCCACGTAATCGTTCCAGGTGGGGATGGTTCCGCGCAGGTATTCTGCGTTGGCATTCGAGAGCGGTCCCAGGTTCAGCAGGTACCATTCATAGACGTCATGCCGGTCAAAATGGAAATGGAAGTTGGTCTTGCCGGTTTCCATCATGGCGGCATAAAAAAAACCGTAACTCAGGCGGAAGGCGCCGTTGTGATGAAAGTCGTCGCCCAGGAACATATCGGCGGGCGAAGCCTGCTCTGACGCGGCCTTCAGCGCCGGGTGAGGGTCCAGCAACGCCATGGTGGTGAGCCATCCGCCGTAGGAAATGCCCAGGATTCCCACCCGGCCGTTGTTGCCCGGAACGTGCTTCAGCAGCCAGTCGATGGTGTCATAGGTGTCTGTGCCTTCGTCAATCGCTTTGGGATCATTCGGGTCGCGCGGCGGACGCATCATTACAAATTTCCCCTCGGACTTGTAACGTCCGCGAATGTCCTGAAACACAAAAATGTAGCCCTCGCGGATGAGTTCCTTATATCCGCCAAGTTTCCGGCTGTAGCCCTGGGCATCGTCATTCAGGCCGTAGGGCGTGCGCTCAAAGATGAAAGGCAGCGGGCCGGCGGCATTCCGGGGAATGTAGATTTCCGTGTGCAGCCGGACACCGTCGCGCATGGGAATCATCACGTCCATCTTGCTGAAGGTTTGCGACAAGTCCGGCTCGTCCGAGGCCGCCAGGGGTGGGGATTTGGGCAACGCGATCAGGAGAATGGTTGTGGCTGCGAGCAGGCAGATCGCTCCCCGGAATGGTTTTGCGGTCATAAGATTTTCCTCTCTCCGATCCTGGGCACAGGACGGACTGACTTTTTGCTTGTTTCGGTCGGTTGGCGTTGGGCGCCGCGGAAGCCCGCATTGTATCGTCTGCAAATCCACAAAGCGAGAGTTTATCGCGCCTGGGTGGATGAGAATTCATCGATCATGGCCTGTTTCTTGCGGCTCCGCAGCCTCAGCCATGCCAGCATGCCCAGCAGCATGGCCAGCAGCGGAATAGCCGCCGCAACCACCGCTCCAGGACTTAATAGCATGGTGGCTCTTGCGCCGAAAACGGTGATGTGGCGCAATGAATCGAACATTTCCGCAATTTCAAACGTGCAGGCAAAGAGAAGAGCGTACAGATAGGCGGGTTGCTGATCCAGGATGTTCAGAGCAGTTCGCGCTACCTTTTTAAGGCTCGAGATCCTGCACAGGAAGGCCATTCCGACGCCCAGGACCAGGCCCGCGGCCACATCCGTAGAGTAATGAGCCCCGGAATATACTCGAGCGAGATTGGTCAAAAGGCCGTAAGCGGCGGCCAGCATACCCAATCGCCTGGAAACCATCCAGAGGCCGGCCACAACGCAAAAAGTCAGCACAGCATGGTCGCTCGGAAATGAACTCCAGTGGATCAACTTCTCGGGGTTCGAAGTATAGGGGACTTGAAAGTGCAGCAACGGGTTGCTGAACGGCCTATCGCGATAGGGAAGACTCAAGGCCAGCAGTCTTGCCACAATCACTGCAAAGGCCGTGACAAAAAGATTGACCGCGAGAATCTCTCTCTTTTCAGGGTTCTCCTTTCCGTGCTCAATCCAAGCCCACCAGAACAGGGCCATCAGGATGCCACCGTCGATGAAATCATTGTTGGCGATCTGCACGATGATGGCGTCTGTAATCCACCAATGGTGTGAGAAAAAATTGATGAGGTGGATCGTCCACAGGTCAAACCAGTTCATTAGCTCCTTACCCCTTGGTGATTCATTATTTAACTATCGGCTTTTTGACAGGCAGATAAGCCCCCCCTGCGTGCGCGGCGCCGATTATCACGCGGTCAATCCATCCCGTATACAACAGAAACGATAAAAATTGAAGAAAAAAATGAGGAAGGGAAGTCATCGTGCCACAGCCAGGTTCTTCTGGAAGGCCGTGCCGGCCAGTGTTTGGCCGGAAAGACCGGCTGCATTTGTCTCACTCGATTGCATCCTTCTTTCAGACGCAACGAGTTTCTTTGCCGTAACCGGAGCGCTCGCGGCTTTGCGGTTCTCCAGGCAAGACAAAGCCGCCACGGAGCCTTCAGGGCAACCCGCGGGGAACGGTTGCGGGAAAAGGCTTGACACAGAGTACTCTATAATATAGAGTACTCTCAACACGCAAAAGGAGGCTGTTATGTCTATGACGAATTCCAACGCGGCACGGTCCCTCGATGAAATCCAGCGGGCCCAGCGCCGCAGCGCCGCTGCTTACAGCTATCAGAAAGCTTCACCCCACCTCATCGTCTGGGGCGTCATCTGGGTGGCGGGATATTCCACAACTTACTTTCGTCCGCAGGCGAACGCGGCAGTGTGGCTGATCCTGGTCCTGCTGGGCGTCACTGCAGATTTTTGGATTGGCCGGCGTGCGGCCACTGAAAGTTCGCACGCCCATGGCCGGCGTTTTGCCGCCAGCTTGCTGGCAGCGTTTCTGTTTTTCGTGGCACTCTTCACCATCATGCCGCCCCCGTCGGGCGCGCAGGTGGGCGCGATCATTCCCATTTTCATTGGTCTTTGCTATGCGATCGCTGGGATCTGGAAGCAAGGCCTCCGGTTTGTTCTGCTCGGGCTGGCGGTCGGAGCCCTCACCGTGGCGGGATATTTCTGGTTGGCTCGATTTTTCCTTTTGTGGATGGCTGCCGTCGGCGGTGGCGCATTGATTCTGGGCGGCCTCTGGCTGAGGAGGGTCTGAGCGATGGAACAGCCCAACCCAACCATTCACCAGCCGATCCGGCTGAAAATCATGGCGGCCCTGAAGGCGCTCCCTCCCCGCGAGTGGTTGGAATTCACGCGCCTGAAAGCTATCCTCGGCGCCACCGATGGCAATCTCGGCGCACACCTCGGCACACTTGAGGAATCAGGATATGTTGAAGCCCAGAAGGATTTCGTGAGGAAAAAGCCGCGCACCCGCGTGCGCCTCACAGGGGCCGGCCGGCGGGCCTTCGAGGAATACGTTGCCTACCTTCGCGAAATCGTCGAGCAGGCGGAACAATCCGGATAGCGATTGCTGTTTGGCAGCATCTTCACGTCATGCGCGGAGGTCCCGCGGAACGCCCGGCAATAAATTGGTCCAGCTCTTCCTTCGAATTGTTTCCTTCCATCGGCCCGCGCTTCAGCACCGCCATGGCTCCCGCGGCGTTGGCGCGCATGAGCGCCTGCTCGACGGGCAGGCCGCGGACCAGGCAGGCGAGGAACGTGCCGCAGAAACAATCGCCGGCGCCGGTCGGGTCAATTTCCGCCACTTCGAAGGCCGGCTTGTCGATTCGCCGATTGCGATCAACATAGATACTTCCAGCGCTTCCGCGCTTAAGGACCACGGCTTCCAGCGACGGCCGCTCGAGAAATTTCCTGATCGCACCGCTGGGAGCAAGGTCAGGATAAAAAAATTGCAGGTCGGCTTCGCTGGGCAGGAAGAGGTGGCAACTCTTCAGAGTTTCCCACAGCGCCTGCTGCATGTGGGCCGAGCCTGTCAGCTCCGAGCGGATGTTGGGATCAAAGCTGATTCTGCACCCGTGCTGCCGGGCCTGTTCAATCGCCGCGCGCGCCGCGGCGATCGCGCCCTGGCTGTAAAGCGATGACCCCATCACGTGCAGCCAGCGGCAGCCATCGAACAACTCAGGAGTGATGCCGTCAGCGTTCAGCAAGCCTGCGGCGCTTTGGGCGATGTTGAAAACAAACTGGCGATTGCCATCAGCGCGGTAGGCCACAAAAGCCGTGCCGGTGGGCCGGTCCTTGCTGCGCGCAATGCTTTTGACGGAAACGCCATCGTCCTCCAGACGTCGCAGGACGGCGTCGCCGAAAGCGTCCTGGCCAACCCAGCCGGCAATGGCTACCCGTACTCCCTGCCGTGCAGCCTGGTCGGCAAAGATGGCCGGCGCGCCGCTTGCGAACGGGCCTTCAAACGTTCCCGGCGAATCGAAGGTGTGCCCCACTCTTGTGGCGACAAATTCCGCCAGCAGCTCTCCGAATGTGACGATTTCCGCCATTTCACTTGCCCCTGAAAATCGCCGATCGTCGACCGCCCTCACCGGCGCCTGCTGCCGGGCGCACCGTGTGGAGCTTGATGGGCAGCACCCTCGCGTAGGTTCTGAAATCGGGATCAGTCGTAAAGATGCTCCACTGGCGCGCCATAGCAATTTCGCAGATCAAAACGTCCACAACCGAACAGACGGTTCCTTTTGCGCGGCAGGCGTTGCTGGCCTTCGCGGCACCTTCATAATCCGAGGTGGTAATGGACTCATCCGGGAAAGCTCGCAGGGCGGCACGCAGCTTCTCGTACTGTGCTGCCGTTTTGATGCCGGACAACAGTTCCTGGCGGACGATGCCGATGATGCGCACCCGCCCTTCCCGTGTGAGGGCAGTCAATTCGTCCACCACAGCCCGCTCGGCGGCGGCCAGGTGCCTGCGCCTTCGGCGCAAGGCCAGAGACCACACGGAAGTGTCCACCAGAACACTCATGCCCTTTTGCGGCGCTCCCGCTTGTGATCATAGGCGGCGTCGTACTCGATGGCGCCAAAAAGCTTGAGGATCTGCTGCTGCTTTCTGCGCTGCACATATTCGTCCAGCGCCGCGTTCACCGTTTCTCTCTTGGTGCGGTGGTGCCCCAGCCTTTGGGCTTCGGTAATCAGACGATCATCAATAGCGAGATTAGTAGGCATAAAGCTCTTCTCCACACGTTATTCTACACAATCGCGTGTGTAATCACCAACACAATAATTCACGGACTGTTTATGCCTTTGAATTGACGCTGGCGTTCGTTTCCGGATCAGAACCGGAGGCGCTAGATGCTTCGCAACAGCCACTGCACGGCGCGCTTCTGAATCCGTAAATACTGTGGCGCCCACATGGCGTGAATGGTATGCCCAACTGCGGTAAAGACCACGCGCCCTTTTCCGTACTCGTGCGCCCAGCCCGAAATGGATTTTATTCCATGGCCTTCGTAGTCGAGCCCGTCAATGTTTTCACCCTGGAGAAGGATGTTCTTTGGGTCCTTGTCGTAGGTGACGTAGTGCTGCTCATCATTCACCATAAAATCCTCAACCCCCTGAGTGATGGGATGGGTGCGGTTCACCACGCGGACCTTGAAGGGGCGCAGGGCCGGATGGCCGATATAAGCTCCGCCCATCACTTCCCGGTAAGTTGGTGAGGAGAGCGAAATGTGGCTGCTGTTGTGCAGGCAATAGAGGCCGTTGCCCGCCGCAACAAAGTCACGGACTGCTTCCGCCTGCTCCTGTGTGATCCAATTCTGTGGTTCTGCCTTGGGGAAATCGCCGGGATTTTCAAGCTCGCGCTCATAGTTATAGGCATCAGGCCCAAGATAGCCTCCCGGCCAGATCATCCCGTCCCGAAAGCAGACCAGGATGCGGTAGCCGCGAAGGAGGTCCCGCGAGAGCTTGTCATAACGGAAGGTGTAGTCAATCGGCATGCCAAGCTGAGAAAACAGGCGGCCCAGGCTCACGCGAATGTAATCCGGATTATGATAGCGATCGCCGACGAGCGCGATCACGCGTGGACTGGCCGAAGGCGAACCCGCAGCTTTGACGTTGGCAGCTTTCAGCAAACTGCTTCCGGCGCCCAGTGCGGCCGCGCTTGCCAGCAGGCTCCTTCTTGAAATTGTCTTCTGCAAATGTGAGGCCGCGGGACCGCCTTCTTCCCCGGGTTTCCCGGCTGACTTCTGCTCCCTTTTCATTGCCGCCCCTCCTCATCACAAATAAATTGGAAAACACTATGTGTCTGGCCACGGAACTGCCAGCCGCTGGCGCCCAAGTTGCTTCGCGTGGAACCCACAGCCAGCGCTACTGGTCTGGTTCCGGGTCGGTGGTAAATCCCAGGAGCTGCTGCCCGCGCGTGCCGCCAGCCACACGCTGCACCGCGTCTCCTGGTGATGCGGTCTGATCCTGCGGCCAGAGACTGCGGAACACCTCGACCGTATCGGGAGCGTACCCGCCATAATGGTTGTTGGCGTAGGCAAACATAATATCTACCTGCCGAGCGACACTGCTCATCACTTTGATCCATTCCCGTAATTCTGCAGTGCGGTCGATGAGGGTCCGGTTCCACACTTTCGTCTGCTCCTCGATTCCTTTGCGGTCGCCAATCCAGCGGACATAAGTGAAGCCGGCGGTGATGGGGTTGCCGGTTTCAAACAGCTCTGCGGGGCGCGGCATCCAGGCGTGATCCACCAGCGCGAGTGCCACGCCGTGCTTTCGAAGCACCTCGTAGAGCTTTTCACAGAGCCAGTTCCGGTTCCTCACCTCCACTACCCACTGGTGGTCCTTCGCAAGCCCCGCCAGCAAAGGTTCCAGCCTTTCCAGAAAGAATCCCAGGCTTCGAAATTTCTCTTTGTTGAAGTACGGAAACTGGAACAGCAACGGTCCAAGCTTGCCGCCCAGCAAGTCCAACACGCGGAGCAATTCTGCAAGGTCCCGCTCAACGTCCACGAGCATTTTTTCGTGCGTGATAGTCTGGGGCACCTTTGCCGAGAAGATAAAGCCCTCAGGCGTGCGCTCGCGCCACTGCTCGACAGTCCGGCCGGCGGGAATGCGGTAGAACGTGCTGTCGATTTCCACCGTATCAAAGCGCTCGGCGTAGAGCGGAAGAAAATCCTGCGGCTTGCTCCCCGCGGGATAGAAACTGTCCACCCATCCGTCGCCGGTCCAGCTTGAAGTTCCCAGGCGGATTCGCGCCGAAGCCATAGCCGCTAGTTTATCACCGCGGCCGCTGGTTACTGGAAATCCGTCAGCCCTTTTACCGTCGTCGCATCCAGCTTTCTGAGCACGTCGGCCAGCAGCTTCACGGCATTGTCGAAATCGGACCGGTCAATGATGCCGGTGTTGGCATGGGTGTACCGGGCGGGAACCACAAAGTTGATGACGGGCACTCCGCGGCCGGTTTTCTGCATGCTTGAAGCGTCTTCGCCATAGCGCACTACCATATCGGTCTGCAAGGGGATGTGGTTCGTCTCTGCCAGGCTGCGGAACAGGCGAAACAGCATTCGATTGGGCAGTGTTGAATTGTCATAGGAGAAGATTCCGGGACCAGCGCCCAGTTTCTCCTCGGCCTGGTCCGGATTGGTGCCGGGTGAGTCTGCTGCAATACCCACCTCGATGGCGATTCCCACGTCGGGCTTCACCACCTGCGCTGCCGCCATCGCGCCGCGCATGCCCACTTCTTCCTGCACCGTGCCGGTAAAGAAAATCTGGTTGGGAGTTTTCACGCCTTCGCGCTGCAGCAGCTTCAGCGCTTCAAGCTGCACCAGCAGCCCGATGCGGTCGTCCCAGGCTTTTGCGGCGTAGCGGCGGTTGGCCAGTTCTAGAAAATTGCTGGCCGGCGCAATGGGATCGCCGATGCGAATGCCCAGCCGTTCCGCGTCGGCCTGGCTGGTCGCGCCCACGTCGAGATAAACGTTGAGCGGATCCACGGACCACTTCTCCAGGTCCGGCGTGGCGATGTGGGCGTCCTGGGTTCCACTCACCGCCGGTATGGGACCTTTTTCAGTCATGATCGTCCAACGCTGGTCCACCATGTTGGCGCCCAGCCAGCCGCCCAGCCGCTGCACCTTGATAAAACCCTGTGGCGTGATGGCGCGCACCATCAGGCCCACTTCGTCCAGGTGCGCGTCCACCATGATTCGCGGCCCGGCTGAACTCTCTGGCGCTTTCGCAATCACCGAACCCAGACCGTCGGTGGAAATTTCCGCGCCCGCTTTGTGCATCTCGCTTTCGTAAAGTTTGCGCACTGCTCCCTCGGCGCCAGACGGACCGTCGGCCTCGGTGAATTCCTTCATCAGCGTGATGACAGGATCGCTTTCCTGCGCAGCAAATGCCAGGGTTGTAGAAATGAGCAATACGGCCAATAGAATTATCTTCATCTTCATAAACATATCTCCTTGGACGGTGGAGAACCCCGAACGATCAGAGTGTGTGGGTGCACGCCGGCCTGCGGCCGGGCCCTAACCTTATACCGCAAAAGATATTCAAAAGAAAGCGGCCCGTGATGAATGACAGAAACGCGCAATGACGAGGATCTGATTACAGCAGGATTTTCTTCGGCTTGCGCGCAACGCAGATGTGCGGGAGCCGTCCGGATACGGATGCGCTTACGGCAAGAATCGGGCAAGGCCGCTGGCCTCCAGGAATTCCACGGGAGGGGAAATTTGTTCCTGAGGAGAAAAATCAAGTGTCGTACCCCGAACCACTTAACCTCCTCAATATTCAACGGCTTAAGAATTTTGGAGAACGGAACCGGATTTGCTTACACCCACTGCATAGGGGCAACTTATGTTTTGCGGTGTCACGGACAAGCGCCAACCGGGAGATTTCCGTTCAGGAATTGCCGATCGTGAAAAACGCAACTCCCGCGCCGGCGTGCTGCAGGGCGGACGCGTGGGCTGGAACGGGCCGCACGAGGCGGCATGGTGGAAAAGGCTTCAAAGAGAAGCCATGGCCAGAGTTCCAATGCGATTGGAAGGCACGCTCGCGGCGCGGCACAAGTCACCAGCGGCGGGCGAACGCGGCGTGAAGCTCTTGCCTCAAGGGATCGACCAGTGGATAAGCTCGATGGCTGTTGCGGGCCTGTTGCTCGTCGCTGCCGGCGCTCCTCTTCATGCCGCGCCCGGCGGCGGGTCGGCCGGCATTAGCGCCCGCGAACTCGTTAAAGATGTTGTGCGCAATGAGACAATGGCCCGGGAGCATCCTCAGAACTATTACAAGTTCGTTCAGAAGGAGATAACTCCCCAGGGGTCAAAGACCAGCATCCGGATTGAAACTCCGAATGGTGAAATTGGCGTGCCGGTCTCTGTTAACGGTAAGCCGCCCTCGCAGAGGCAGTGCAGGAAAGACGTCGATTCCCTGAAGAAGCTTGCCGCTGACCCGCAAACCCAGCACCAGCAAGCGCAGGAACAAAAAGAACAAAACGATCGAATCGACAAGTTGATGGAGGCGATCCCGCAAGCCTTTATTTTTCGTTATAAGGAAAATCCGCAAGGCGATGGGTTGAAGGAAATCACATTCCGGCCCGACCCGCGTTTTCAGCCGCAAACGCGCGAAGCCGCCTTGCTGAAAGGCATGCAAGGCACTCTTTGGGCAGATCCCGAAAGCCAGCGCCTGGTCAAAATCGAAGGCACCCTGATCAACAGCGTAAACTTCGGTTGGGGATTTCTGGCCAGCGTTCATGCAGGAGGGAATTTTGCCTTGCAACAGTCAAGAGTTGCCGGCGGAAGCTGGAAGGCAACATACCTCAAGGTAGATCTTGATGGGAGCAAACTGATATTTGGACAACTCCACGTGCATTTCAACGACAGGTCGCGATCCTATGTCCAGCTCCCGAGACCGCCCTCACTCGCTGAAGCCGTAGACATGCTCGAGCATTCCACAACGGCGTGCCGCGAAGGCAAAAGCGAGAGCACCACTGCTCAAGCTCAAGTGCAATGACGGTCGCACCTGAAGAATCGTCATGGACTCCAGCTTTCCCCCGGTTTCGGCCCGTAACGCCGATTCAAGCGAGGCTGCGGGTGGCATCTGAGCTCGAACGCGCAGGCAGGCTGCAAGGGTCCGACAATGCACTATGTTCAAGAGTCCGGCACATCAATACGGGCTTCCAGACTGTGGCTCCTGGTTTTTGCAATGGCAATCGGCATCTTGGAGCCAGCGGTTTTCCTGGCAGCTCAAAAGGATCCAAAGCCCGCAGGTGAGACTGCGCCAATCGGAACTGTCATTCCGCTTCAACTCAAAAATACAATCAATTCAAGAACGGCCTTCGGGGGCCAGAATGTTTATTGTGAGACAATTTTCCCGGTGGCTGTGAACAATCACATTCTCATCCCTGCGCACAGTTTTGTCAGAGGACATGTGACGGAAGTTGACCGCCCGGGTCATATTATTGGCAAGGCTCAACTGGGGATCAGGATGGATAACCTGATCCTGCCTAATGGGAGAACGTGGCCCATACGTTCCACCGTTTATTCTCTGGCAGGAGCGCGCTTGTCCGTCGATCAGGCAAAAAAAGAAAATGGTGACGTTGGAGAAGTCGGAAAAGTCAAACCTTCCTCATCAGCTGAAGGTTTGATCGACGCCAGCGGTTTGGCGGATGCCAGCTCCGTCAGCAGCGCATCCGAAGGAGTCGGTGGCCTCATCCTGCTGCTCGTTACGCGTGGCAAGCGAATTGTGCTTCAACCCGGCACCACGCTGGAAATTCGCCTTAAAGCCCCGCTGGATTTTGACGATCCGCCGCCGGCAACGCCTGATCTCCCGCACCTCAAGTCTCGCCCTCCCTGCAACTCGCTGCTGCCCCTGGCTAAACGCAATTGAAATCCGGATACTGAAAGGCGCTGCGCTTTCCGTGGGAGGAGCATGCGCCCGCTGACTGCGGTCATCGCGCGGCTTGCACGGTGTAGGTTTTCGTCGAACCATCGTTCCCGGTAACCGTGACTTCGATCCTGTTTTCGTCGGGGCTCAGTTTCACGACATGAGTAGCGCCGGACTTCACCTCGGTCCCATTGACCGTCAACTTCTTATAATTTGGCCAATACGCGACGGGAGTTACTTCAAGCGTGTTTGCCTCTTCAGGTATTTTGACGGTGTAACGGGTCACAGAGGATGAAAACCACGCCCTCCACTCGAGCACCTTGCCCGCCGGTGTCTTCAGGTCCAGATCATCCAGCGCGGCCGGCGGCGTGCGCAAGTTCTTC
>DATEKC010000167.1:0-40025 GCA_035277665.1 Terriglobia bacterium | reverse complement strand
CGAATGCGTCTTTCCTGTTGCAACGCGGAGTGCCGTTGGGCATGCTTCGCGAAGAACATATTTCATCCCGGGCGCTTTCGTCCGCACGGATGATTACGGCAGAAACCTGCGGAGTGATGCCGCCCGATGCCGCCGCCGCGCTGGCGGCATGGGTAAAAGGCGGCGGCAAGCTGATTGCGCAGGCGGAAGTTGCAGCATACGATGAGACGGACCGCAGAAGGCCGCGCTCCCTGCTGTGGCAGCGCCTGGGGTTTGACCACATTCCGCAGGGAGCGGCGAAAGCGGGCCAGGGGCAGGTGTTTGTGGTGAAGCCTGAAGAGATCGGGCCGGTCGCGCTTGCAAATTCCGGACACTTCACCTTTGACGTGCCGGCAACAAAGATTGAAGTTGTTGCGTACCGCCGGCAGAAGAGCACCCTGCTTCACGTGCTTCGGCACAAAGTGTTTGATGGACAGGTTGAAATCGCCACGCCTGCGGCGCTCGGCGCAACGGCCGGAACTGCCCGATGGCACCAGCCGGGCCGTAGCGATCCGGTAAGCCTGCAGTTGAACCGGGACGGGCGTCGCCTGCGCATCACGCTGCCCGAGCTTCCGCCGTACGGCGTTATTGCGCTCGGTGATTGATGCCGCGGCGGATTTGACTCCTTATGCTGGCACTGATTTCATGAGCAATTTGCATCTCACCACTCCCGACTATCTGGTGATCGGGGGATATTTCCTGATTGTCTTGTGGGTGGGATTTTATTTCCGCAAGCTGCTGGTGGGAGCAAAGGATTATTTTGCAGGGGCGCACCAGGTGCCGTGGTGGCTGGCCGGCATTTCGCATTACATGTCGAGCTTCAGCGCGTTTTCCTTCGTGGCTTACGCGCAGATGGGTTACACCTACGGATGGGTGGCCATCACGCTTTTCTGGGCGTCGGTTCCCGCGTGCATCCTGGGAGGCGTCCTATTTGCGCAGCGATGGCGGCGCGCCAGGATCATCACGCCGATTCAGTTTCTCGAATCGCGTTTCAGTCCCTTCATCCGGCAGCTTTTTGCCTGGGCGGGAATTCCCGTCAAGATTTTTGACGACGCGCTGAAGGTTTTTGCCACCGGCCTCTTTCTGGCGCTGAGCATCGGAATCAGCCTGCCCGTGGCCATTGGCATTTGCGGAGTTGTGATGGTTGCGTACACCTATCTGGGAGGCTTGTGGGCGCTGGTGGTGACGGATTTCGTTCAGTTCCTGATGAAAATCCTGGCGATGATTTTGCTTCTTCCCCTCACCCTGTGGGCGTTTGGAAGCTGGAAGGCCGTTTTCCACGGCTATCCCACGCACTTTTTCCGGCCCAGCGGCGGGCCGTATGGATGGATTTACATCATCGGCTTTGGGGTGCTGATCGCGATCAGTTATAACAGCACCTGGGCGCTGGCGCAGAAATACTACTCCGTGCCGACGGAGCGCGATGCCTCAAAAGCAGCCTACACCGCAGCCGCGCTGAATTTTCTCGGCGCGCCGCTGATGATCCTGCCGGCGATTCTGGGCCGCAGGCTGCTTCCGGACCTGATCGCGCAGCACAGGACGGCGGACGCCTACGTCCTGCTGGTATTGAAATTCCTCCCTGTGGGCATGGTCGGCATCATCGTCGCCGCGATGTTTTCCGCGACGATGGCCACCGTCAGCGCGGACTTTAACGCCATCGCCAGCGTTCTGACGCAGGATGTTTACCACCGTCTGATCAATCCGGCGGCCAGGGAGCGCACGCTGGTCGCCATCGGCAGATTCAACACATTAATTCTGGGCGTGCTCACGGTGGGCTTGAGCCTTTGGATTGCGTTCAGCCATCAGCAATCGCTTTTTCATCTGATGGTCACTGTGTTCGGGCTGTTTATCGCGCCGACTTTTCTGCCCTTGCTGGCGGGCCTGACCATCCGAAGGATCACCTGGAGGGGCGCATTTGCCGGGTTCGCCGCCGGCCTGCTCACCGGCATTTTCACGCTGGTTTTCAAGACCCGGTATCTGCCGAATCTGCCCGGCGTCTCGCCGGATTTTGCGAATTACACCTTCGAGGGTATTTCTATCCTTCTGAATACCGCGGTCACGATTCTGGCCATGTGGGCGGGCAGCGCCTGGCTGCCTTGCAGCGCCGGGGAGAGGGAGCGGATCGATACTTTTTTCCGCCACCTGGCGCGACCCATCACGAGCGAGGACGTTCCGGAAAAGCGCGTGATTTCTCCCGGCCCCGCAATCGCGTGGTCCACGATTGGCGTGGCCGTGCTCCTGATTATTGCCGGAATCTGGTCTGAACTGGCGGTCGCGCGTTCGATCGATCTGGCGGTGGGCGCTATTTTGGGCGTAATTGGAATTGTGATGCAGAGGCGTTACCGGGCGGCGGGAAGCGACTGAGATTGCGCCCGGCGAGTTGATGCAGGGCGCCGGATGGCCGGGCGATGGGCCTCGCATCGGCGGCAGGAAGGAGAAATGCATGGCACGAAAGATAGCTGCCTGGGCGGTGCTGATGCTGATGCAGGCTGCGCTTTGCGCTGCGGCGCCGCCGGCAGGAGACTGGGTCTTGCCGAATTTTCCCCGGCGGCTTGATGTGACGGTCACGAATCCCGGCGGCGCTGCGGTGGAATCTCTCGTCACGCTTCCTGTCGCCGGCCTGCAGAAAGTCGCGCTGGGTTTTCCGGGCAGCCTCGCCATTGCGGTCCTCAAAAACAAGCCGGGAAGCGAGTATCCGGTGACCGTGATTCCCTCGCAGGCTGACGACCTGGACGGCGATGGCATGGCGGATGAGTTCGAGTTTCCGGTTGTGCTGAAGCCGCATGAATCCAGGCAGGTGGAGATTTATTTTTCGGAAACGCTGCACGGAAAGATTGTTTATCCGCGCGCGGTCCATGCTTCGCACAACTACGGATACAACCATCAGACGGCGGCCCTGGAATCGAAGCTCATCGGCTACCGTACTTACGGCGGCTTTTTCCTCGATGTGGAAGGGCGCGTGGCCGGCCACAAGGGGCTTTACAACGATCTGAACGGATACCTGGCCGCGCACGAAAAATTTGCGGCGGGCAAGGACATCTTTCACATCGGCGATACGCTCGGGCTGGGCGGAATTTTCCTCGAGCGCGACGGCAAAATCTATCGCCCGCCCATGAACATGCCCGACTACGCACACAAGCCGTCGGCTGAGGATGTTCCTCATTACCGCGTGGTGGCCGACGGGCCGCTCCGCGCCATCATCGAGGCAACCATGGACCGTTGGAAAATTGGCGACGACGAGGTCGCGGTGCGCGCGCGCTACAGCATCGACTCGGGGGACGCTTTCGTGCGCTGCCGCGTCCGGATCACTCCCGTGAAAATGCGTGGGGGAAATATTTACCAAGCGGGCGCAGGCATCCGCGAACTTCCGCAGGAAAAGACAGGCAACGGGTCCGGCCTGCTGATGCTGAGCGGCGAGCAGCGCCCGGAAACCGGCCGGCTGGCATTGGCGCTATACTTCAATCCTGAGACGGCTTTCGCCTCTTCGCCGATTGTTACGCCGGAGGGCAAGAATGAGGTCGCCATCTTCAAAAAAGCGCTGAGTGGCGGCCAGGCGATCGAGGAAGACTACGCCGTTGCAGCGGCGTGGAGCGGGAGCGGCATCCCGGACTTGCTCCGCTATCTTGCGGGCCTGCAGCCCCGCGTGAACGCGCGCGTTGTGGTCAGTGGCGAGCGGCTGGAGCGGACCCCGCAGCCGGAACGGATTGAAGGCGAAGCTTACTGAACGGCCGGCAAACAGGAAAGTTGAAATCAACTCAGCATGATCATTGATGCGCACGTCCATATCGGAAAATCCGCCCGGCTGCAGATCAGCGTGGATGGCGAGTTCCTGGTCCGCGTGGCCGACGAGATGGGGTTTGACAAAATCTGCTGCACGGACCTCACGGCGCTTTTCTACGACATGCACGAAGGCAATCAGTTGCTCTATGAGGAAATGCGCCGCTTCCCCGACCGGATCGTCGGCTATGCCAGCCTGCATTCCACTCGCTTTGGATCTGAAGCCCTCGACAACCTGGCGCGCTGCCACGAAGTCTACGGCATGAAAGGGCTCAAAATTTACTCGACGCCGGAAGCGAGCATTGCCGAGCCATGGGCCATCCCCATTCTGGAAAAGTGCGTGGAATTTGACTGGCCGGTGCTTGCCCACACGACGCCGGCGGAATGCGAGTACCTGATGGCGCGCGTACCGGAGTGCAAGTTCATGATGGCGCATGCGGGCGGCCAGCCGTTCGCTTTCGGTGACTGGAACCGGGCCATCATGATGGCGCAGCGGTTTGAAAACCTCTATCTTGAAACCGCCAGCTCCACCCTCGACGCGGGATTCGTGGAAAAGGCCGTTGCCGCGCTAGGAGCGCGGAAGATTATTTTCGGAACGGATACGCCGCTTCTCGATCCTTATGCGCAATTAACCAAAATCACCGAAACGCGCATCAGCAAAGAAGAGCGAGCTCTGCTGATGGGCGGAAACGTCCAGCGGCTCATGAGGCTTGCGGCATGATCGTGGACATCTGCGCGTATTTCGGCAAGTGGCCGTACTGGCCGGTTGATATCTCGACATCGGCAGCCGTTGTGGAGGAACTGGGCCGCTGCGGAATCGACCGGGCCGCCGTCTGCTCGACGCGCGGGCTGTTTGTGGGTTGGGAAGAAGGCAACGATGAAACCGCGCAGGCCGTTCGCGCTTTCCCGCAACAGTTGCTGGGTTTTGCCTGCCTGGGCCCGCTGGAACTGAGCCACACGCTCCGCGTGCGGGAATTTGATTTTGACAAGCTGCAGGCGCGCGGCTTCCGCGGTGTGCGGCTCTACCCTCAGTACCACACGTACCATCCGCTTTATGAGCCCTTCGTCGAGCAGGTCCTGGAAGACGCCGCGGCGCGCCAATGGCCGGTGCTGCTGCCGCTGCGCGTCATCATGAACTGGGGGTTGCCGCAGATCAGCCTGGATTGGATTGCCACGCTTGTGGAGCGCCACCCGCGCGTGCCGTGGATTTTGAGCGGCATTAATTATTTCCATGAACTGCAGGCGGCTGCCTCGCTGATGCGGCGGCATTCCTCAGTGCATCTTGAAACCTCGTGCGTCCAGGGTTTTAACGCCCTTGCAAAACTCGTCGAGCAATGCGGAAGCGGCAACCTGCTTTTGGGCACGGGGCTTCCGCTCCAGAACGGGAGCGCGAACCTCGAGAAAGTTTTGCGAGCAAGAATTTCTGACGCTGCCCGCGAGCATATCCTGGGCATGAACGCCTGCCGCTTATTGGGCATCGAAAGCAGCCAATAAAATCCGGAGGAGGTCGATTGCGTTTTCTGCGTTTCTTTACATCGGAGGGTGATGCGCACCTTGGGCTCAAACACGATGGCCGAGTCCTGGACGTTACGCTGGCGGCGCGGCGGCTGTTGGCCAGAGATATCGAAAGCATGACAGGGTTCATGGCCGGCAGCGGCGAAGGCCCCAAGCAACTGGAGGCAATAGTTGCCGGAGTCGCCGGTGATGAAAAGCTCCAACAGGAAGTCCTGATGCCGCCGGAGGGCCTGCGCCTGGACGCGCCGCTGCGCGACGTTCGAAAGCTTCTGGCGCTCGCCGGAAACTTCCGGCAGCACATCGTGGAGAGCGGATTCAAGGATGTTGACGAGACCTCGCGGATCACCCCGCAGGTATTCATGAAACCGCCTTCCACTTGCCTCACCGCGCCCGGCAAGCCGGTGTTCATCCGCGAGGCGAACGTCTTTGTCGATTGGGAAATTGAGCTGGCCGTAATCATCGGCTGCCGGGGCAGAGATATCAGCCGTGAAGACGCCATGGAGTTTGTTTTCGGCTACACCGTCCTGAACGACGTCAGCGAAAGGAATTTTAATGCCCGGATGGAAAACCGGAAAGTCCGCGAGTTCGATCCGTTCTTTGACTGGCTGATGGGCAAATGGTTTGACGGTTTCTGCCCGCTCGGGCCGGAGGTGGTTACTGCGGACGAAATCCCGGACCCGCACGCGCTCGCCATCCGGCTCCGGGTGAACGGCCAACTGATGCAGGACGCCAACACCGCGCAAATGATTTTCGATATCCCCACAACCATCAGCTACATTTCGAAGGTGCTGACGCTCGAGCCCGGCGACATCATCGCCATGGGCACGCCCTCGGGAGTCGGCAAAGGCCGCGGAATCAGTCTGAAGCCCGGCGACGTTATGAGGGGAGAGATCGAAGGAATCGGCGTGCTGGAAACGCCCGTGGAGCTTGCCGGCAGCGCGGCGTGAACGGAACGAGAGGAAACGGTGATGGAGAGGGTCAGGGTTGGAATTATCGGCTCGGGGTTCATGGGCAAGACGAATGCGGAGACTGTGGCCCGGTATCTTGAGGGCGCTGAACTTGTGGCGATTGCCGGCGGGACCCGCGCCGCGCAACTGGCCGCCGAATACCACGTGGCGTGCGAACCCACGGTGGCGCAGTTGCTGGAACGCGAGGACATTGACGCGGTGCTGATCAGCACGCCCCACTCGGAGCATGCGCGGCAGACCATCCAGGCCGCTCAGCACGGGAAACACATCCTGCTTGACAAGCCCATGGCTACTACGCTGGAAGACTGCGACCGGATTTTGGACGCGGTCCACAAGGCCGGCGTGAACCTGATGATCATGTTTGGCCAGCGGTTCAGAATCTGCAATCGCGAGGCGCATCGGCTGATCCGGCAGGGCGCCATCGGCCGCGTCACCATGATTCAGGAACAGATTCTCAATTGCGGCGGCATGGCCTCGCTCCCGTCCTGGCAAAGCCTGCCGGAAAACTCCGGCACGCTGCTTGCACATGCCGTGCATAACATTGACCGCATCCGCTGGTTCAGCGGCCAGGAAATTCAAAGCGTGGCCGCGCAGGCGCAGACCGACACAGCGAGCGGGAATGAAATTTCAACCATGGCACTGTTTGGGCTGAGCGGCGGCAGCATGGCGACGCTCTGGGAATCGTGGGCGATTCCGCAACCCGGATTTCCGCGCACGGCCTCGTCATCCTGGGTGGTGGGCGAAACCGGCATCCTGGACGTGGACGCTTATGGCGAACTGCGCCTGGGCCGTGAGGGAAAGTGGACGGTCGTGGCGCGCCAGGACCCCATCGACTGGAAAGGGAAAGGCATGCTGGACCCCGTCCGCCTGGAAGCCTACCGCCTGCAGCATCAGGAATTTATTGACAGCATCCGCGAAGGGCGCGCGCCGGCTGTTACCGGCCAGGACGGCCGCGCTTCCGTGGAGGCGGCTCTGGCAGCGTACCGTTCCGCAGCAGAAGGCGTGACCGTCCGGCTGCCCATGGGAGGAAAAATCAAGTGAACGAGCAACTGGCATTATTTGGAGGGCCCAAAGCGGTCCGGGCGCCGCTGCCAACTTTTTTGGATTCCGCAGGGCGGACGTTCGGGCGCGAAGAGGAAGAACTGGTGTTGCAGGCGCTCAGGTCCGGCTGCCTCAGCCGCAATGGCGGCACAATGGTGAAAGAATTTGAGCGGGAATTCGCAGCCGCCTTGGGCGTCGGGCGGGCGGTGGCCTGCTCCAGCGGCACCGCGGCGGTGCATCTGGCGGTGGCGGCGCTCGATCCCGACCCCGGCGATGAATTCATCGTCCCCCCCATCACGGACATCGGGTCGCTCGTGCCCGCTCTCTGGCAGAATTGCATTCCCGTATTTGCCGATGTGGATCCCGGCACGATGACCATCGATCCCGATTCGGTTGAGCAGAACATTACCGGGCGCACTCGGGCGATCATTGCGGTCCACCTGGCCGGGCAGCCTTGCGAGATGGCGCGGCTGCGCACTATTGCAGATCAGCATCACATTGCGCTGATTGAAGACTGCGCCCAGGCCTATTGGGCAAAGTACGGCGGGAAACTTGTGGGCACGCTCGGCGACATCGCCTGCTTCAGCCTGCAGCAGACCAAGCACATCACCTGCGGCGAAGGAGGAATCATGGCGACGTCGCGGCCGGAGTTCGCAGATCGCGCGATTCTGTTTGCCGATAAAGCCTGGCCGCGCGACACAAAAAATCTGAGCGCCGCACGGTTTCTTTTCCTCGCCCAGAATTACCGGATGAGCGAGTTGCAGGGCGCCGTGGCGCTGGGGCAGTTGCCCAAAGTGGCCGGCGTGGCCGGGCGCAGGCGCCAGAGCGCACAGCGCCTGTCACAAATGATTGCCGGCCTGCCGGGTGTTCGCCCGCCCCGCGTCCCCTCCAACACCGATCCTTCATACTGGCTCTATATGCTGCGCATCGATGAAAGCAGCGCGGGCGTGCCAACGCAGCAGTTTGGCGAGGCGCTGGCCGCCGAAGGCGTTCCAGCCTGGGTGCGTTACATCGTAAAGCCGCTTTACAATTCCAACCTGTTTTCGGAGATGCGGACTTTCGGCAGTTCGCACTATCCGTTCAGTTCCTACGGCAGGCAGGAATACAAGCCTGGTTTGTGTCCCCAGGCCGAGAAGGCGCTGGGTGAAGTGATTGCGATCCACTGGAATGAGAACTACAGCGAAACTCATGTTGAGCAGATCGGCGAGGCAATCATAAAAGTGGCCCGCCACTACGCCGCCGCGGGCGCAGGCAGATCCGCGAGCTAAACACTGGAGAACTTGATGAGGCGATGCATTTTTTTTATGGGTTGGTGTGCGCTGACTGTGGCGACTGTGGCGGCTGCTCCGCCCGGCGCCGGCCGGCCTTGGTACATGCGCGAAACGGCCATGACGTCCGACGGCCGTCTGACGTTTCTAAATAAGCCGTGGTGGCCCCGGGCAAAAGCCCTTGCCGAAGGTCAGAGCTTCACGCTCGACCTGAACCAAGACGGCCGGCCGGACACGCTCATCGAGCGCAAGGATGGAAATATTATCGAGGCCATCGATGACAGCGGAAAAGCCAAAGAGATCCTCAACAAGGCTGATACTGCCTATGTCGTCAGTTACAACGGGACCGGACTGGTCGACCGCATGGTCGTCTATATCGACAACAATCACGACGGCAAGGCCGACGAAATGGAGATCCGGTATTACAAGGACGGGTATCTCCGCTATGGATGGTTTGGCGAAAATTTTGATAACGACGGAGCGCAGATTTTTTCACTGAAGAACTGGCAGTATGCCGCGAACGGTTTCACCAGCAAGTTCCGCGGCAATGACATGATCTATCTTAACAAGTACAATCCCAGGACTCATTCCTGGGGGCCGCTGTCCGAATGCCCGTTTGCGTTCTGGGACCCGGACCACGATGGCCCCGGAGACATTGTCACGCGCTTCAGCGTCGCGCCCCTCAGCAGCAATAGGGGAAAGGACCGTGATTACGCCAACAATTACGATTATATGTGGGCGCCGGAGGCGGTCCCGCTTGCCCGGATGGGGGCCATGAACGTGCGGCTGAGCTTTAATATTGATCCCGGGCCGCGGCACCTTGACCCAGAGCGCCCGCATTACAACTTTGGATTCACCATGGTGGGCGGCAGTCCTTACCGCTATCCGCACATGTTTTATACAAACCCGCGCCGCCGCCCGCCCCAGACCGTGGTCCGCATTCCGTGGAACGAAGCGCTCGCCGCCTCGTTGGACTATCCGGCCAGCCAGACCGGTTTTACCTGGGATGAAGCGCGCAGCGTCCATCGATGGGAGGGCCAGTTCTGGATTTACGAACGGCGCCTGCTTTACAACACCGGAGGCCCGACTTTCCGCTGGAACATGCGGCGTGAATATTCTTCCCGGAAGACGGACCATCGGCAGATTTATTATTCCGCGGTGGACAAGCGTTACCATCTCTTTGGCGCGAGCGAAGGCTGGATGGAAGTGGGGCACCTGGTAGACAACACCAGAGACATGGAGGTCCGTTACTTTGACACCAACGGCGACGGATACTTTGACAAGTGGGAAGTGTTTCTGGCCGGCAATCCTGCTCCCGTGCGAGTCACAACTGTATCGGACCCGCGCGCGCGGCTGGTCCCGCTTACGCGCAACTTTCTGATCAAGGATTACAACCAGCAGGTTTTGCCGCAGGCCACCGCGCAGGACGAGCAGTTGATTGGCGAGATGAAGAAGTTTGTCAGCTCTTCACTGGCTTCGGAATATGAATCCGCGGCGGCAAAATCGACCATGGCAGAGCGCCGTCGATATTGCCTGGATATCGCTCGCGAGTTGTACTTCCTCGGCGTGCGGGATGAACTCTATCGGCGCAACGCCACCGCGGATTATCAGGGCCTGGCGCAGGCAGCGCCGGGAAATCTGCTCAAGCCCGGGCCCGTTGACGGCCGCTATACGCTGGGCGACACGCTCGATTACTGGAAGCTTGCCCGCGAGATCGAAGCCTTTGTGAAGGACTACGGCTCCGGGCGCCTCCATCAGACCCTTCTGGATCTGGAAAAGATCACTCCGCCTGACCACCCGATTGCAACCCAGTAGTTAACGCCCATGCTGCATCCTGAAGGCGGCCGCCCGCGAAGCGGCCCGTGATAATCACTGGCCAAAGCTGACAGGCGGGCTGGGGGATTTGGGATGGTGGACCCACACCTGGGTGCGGCTGCCAAAATAGATTGTTCCGTCGGCGCCGATCGTCAGCCCGCTGGTCGCTTTGCCGGCCGTCTGCGGAAAGAAATGCACTTCCCGGCGCGCGGGGAAAATATGCGCAAGCTCGCCGCCCAGGATGCCCCAAAGCGTTCCATCCTTCACCGCCTGCAGACTTTCCAGCGGAACGGAACGCGGATTATCAAAGTGATAAATCGGCGTCAGGTTGCGGGTGTGCGAATCGTAATCCATCAATTGGTCGTCGGCCACGAAGTAAGCGTGGCCGTTGACCGCCGCGATCGCTCCCAGGCCGTGAGCGTTGCCAAGCGACTGGTCGAAAACGATCTTGCCGGCGCCCGAATCCCAGACAAAAAAGTGGCTGTTGGTCGCCACGGCTTTGCTGCCGCCTCCGCCGCTTGGGTCGGCCCCGCAATAGACGTACTTCTCATCCGCAGCTATGGCGCCGATTTCTTCGTTGGGAATGAGATTCCGATGGACCTCTAACTTTTCTGTGGCCGGATCAAAAACGGAGAGCGCGCCGCCAATCAAACCGTAATCCGGCTGCGTGCCAATGTACATCTTGCCGCCGGGACCGGAATGAATTCCTCCTACGGGGCGATACTGCTGCTCCGGAATGTGCAGGATCGTGCGCGGGTTGGAATTCACACTGCCACCCTGGTTCCAGGGCCGGGATGGGTCGAAAACCACCAGTGTAGCCTCGATATAGGAAACGGAGTATAACTTTCCGTGGTGAGGAATGCCGTAATAAATTTCACCGCCCTCATCCATGACCTGGTCGTAGGAGATGAGCTGGTGGTTTTTCGGATTGTAGGAGAAAAGTGTCTGCCCCAGGCCGGGCCCTCCGTAAATCAGCCCGTTCGGAAAGGAACGCAGCCACAGCACTTCCTGCCCCAGACCATCAACCGGGATACGGTGGCGGAGCGTCGTGTGATTTTTGACGTTTACAAAAATGTAGGACTGTACTCGCATGCCCATCAGGTTTCCATTGCGCGCCAGAAACCAGCGGCCGCTTGGGATAACGCCCGGCGACTTGTAGTAGACGGACTTTTCACCGGTGCGCAGATCGAGCTTTTCAATGTTCCCGTAATTCACCTGGTAAATGATGTGGTCGACATCCAGCAGAGTGATACCCGATGCCTCGTGCAACTTTTCCGTTCGAAGTAATTTGAGTGTCTGGGTCCGAAAAATGAGGACATTTTCTCCGGCCAGTTCGACCGTGAAGTGAGGACTGACCATCGGCCGGGGCGTGACGCCTGCAAGCTGATATTGCTTCGGCGTCAGCGTATGAAACTGGCGCGTGGACGGGTCGTAGGCAATGATCCGCCCGAAACGAGTGCCAACTCCACACAAAACAATTCCTTCCGGCGTGACGGCGACGTTGCGCAAGTAATTCTCATCGGCCACCTTGCCGAGATCGGTTACTTTCCCCGTATGTGGGTCGTAGCAGACAAGGTGGCAGCCAGGGTAAGTTCCGTAATAAATTTTCCCGTCGGGCGCCTGGGCTAAATCGCAAATAATGAATTCCTTTTTCCGGAAAGCATCAGAAGCCTGTGGCAGCGGAATCCATTTTTCCGTGCGCGGATTAAAGCAGAGTAGGCTACCTTCGTTATATGAGCCGAGATAAAGGTTTCCATCCTTTCCTTGAATGATCCCCCATGAGCCGATGCCCGCAGGTATCGTCCACGACTTTGCGCGATTGTGCCGGTAATCCAGGCGAATGAGCTGGCCGAGACCAGCCGAATTGAACGAGGTGATGAAAAACACATCACTCTTGAGGTGCGGATCGTACACATGCAAAGCATTGAAGGTCCAAAGGTTAGTTGCTACAGGCCCAATTTTGCTGAATTCCGGAGCTGCAGAACGCAACACAATGTTGCTCTTACGTACGAAATCGTTCTCCTGGGTCCGCCCCGTGGAGGACATGGCCAGGAGAACCGTAGTCAAGGTGGTGATCATAAGACAGAAGAGTTTATGCCTGCGCATAAGGATGTCCCTCCCAAAGGCAATAACGCTTAACCTGATGAGTGATGAAATGCTGCCCGCCAATCCTGCCGATGCGTTTGGAGCCGCTTCAGGCAGACTATCAAACTACTAAAAATGTCTGAAGCAGCAGCCTGTCTATTGACCGAATGCGGCCGGCGGGCTTGGGGACCTGGGGTGATAGCTCCAGACGTCCGTGTCACTTCCGAAATAGATTGTTCCGTCTGCTCCGATGGCCAGCCCGCTGGTGGCCTTCCCGGCGGTCTCCGGGAAGAACTTTACGTTGCGAGCTGAAGGATCGATGTGGGCCAGTTCGTCTCCTAAAATTCCCCACAGCGTGCCGTCCTGCGCTGCCTTGAGGCTTTCCAGCGGGACATGGCGAGGCCGGTCGAAGTGATATATCGCCGCCAATGTTTGTTTCGTAGAATCGTAATCCATCAATTGATTGCCAGTGATAAAGTACGCATGTTTGCGGGCTGCAGCAATCGCTCCGAACCCAGCCGAGGTTTGAAATGCGTGATCAAAAATAATCTTCTTCTTTTGCGGGTCCCACACAAAGAAGTGCGACCGTTTCTCTACAGCTTTGCTTCCGCCACCGCCGGCGGGGTCTGCCCCGCAATAGATGTACCGATCGTCTGTTCCTACGACACTGATTTCTTCGTTGGGGATGAGATTGCGAAAAACTTCCAGCTTTTCCGTCGCGGGATCAAAAACAGACAGCGCGCCGCCCAGCAACCCGTAGTCCGGCTGAGTGCCAATGTACATTTTCCCGCCGGGACCCAGATGGATTCCCGCCACCGGCCGGTACTGATCGTGAGGGATGTACAATACGGCCCGCGGATTGGACGACAGAGCTTCGCCTGCATCCCACGGCTTTTCAGGATCAAAAACCGCCAGACCGGCTTCAGCGTAAGACATCGTGTAGAGCTTGCCGTTAAAAGGAATGCCATAATAAATTTCACCCGTGCGGTCAATGACCTGATCATAAGAGGTAAGCGCATTCGTCTTGGGATTAAAGGAGAAGAATGTCTGCCCCAGCCCAGGGCCACCGTAAATCAGGCCATTCGGGAATGAATTCAGCCAGAGCACGTGTTCACCCAGACCCTCTACGGGAATCATGCGGTGGGTTACTGTGTTCGTCTTGCGATTCAGATAAACGTACGACTGAACAAGCAGCCCAAGAAGATTTCCTGACTGATCGAAATACCATCTATTGTTCGCGGCGGTACCGGGCGCGGCGAATACAACCGTGCGGTTGCCGTTCGTCAAATTCAGCGACATCAGTTTCTGATCGTCGTTCTGGTAAAGGATGTGATTGTCGTCAATCAGAGTGAAAATGGATTGGTTGCCGGACCCGTTGTTTTTGGAGGGAACGGTATAGACATGAAGGAGCTTGAGAGTTTTGGGGTCGTAGACGAGAACACGGCTTCCGGGCCGGTGCTGCCCCTCAATGACGTAACGGTCACTGACCAGCGGCTTGGGGAAGACGCCCGGAGTCTGGTATTGCTCCGGGGTGATGGTTGAGAAGCTTCGCGTCGCGGGATTGTAAGCGATCACGCGCCCCAGCCGCGGTCCGACGCCGCAGAGCACGATTCCCTGGTGTGTAACTGCCACCCATCGCAAGTAGTTCTCATCGGCAACCTTGCCAAGATCGGTCACCGTCTTCGCATGGGGATCGTAGCGAACCAGATGGGCGCCAGGGTAGGTGCCGTAGTAAATGTCTCCGTTTGGACCCTGAGCCAGATCACAGATGATAAATTCCTTCTTTCGGAATTCCGGAGACGCCTGGGGAACCTTCAACCACTGCTTGGTTCGTGGGTTGAAGCACATCAGTTCACCCTGGTTATAGGATCCCATATAGATGTTGCCATCTTCCCCCTTGATGATCCCCCAGGAGCCGATCCCGGCCGGCATGGCCCAGGCTTGGGCGCGGTTGTGAAGATAATCCAACTCGATCAATTGGCCTGTCCGCTCCGGCTTGCCCTCCGTTACAAAGAATTGGCCGCCACCGGCTTCGTTGAATGATGTAACGTAAAATACCTCTGATTTTAGAGCCGGGTCGTACAGGTTGAGGGCATTAAAGGTCCAAAGGTCAGTGGTCATGGGGCCAACGCGTGTGAAACCCGGAGAGACGGACCGCGGCTGCAAAGCCATTATTCGCACGAACGGTTCCTCCTTTGCTGAGTTCGAAGGACGCGGCGGCATGGGCGGCCCGGAGCATGATGCCATTCCCAGAAAAAGAAGGAGAAGGGCTGCCACACCAAGCCTCCCGCCAAACAAGGACCAATCCCTCATCACAATTCCACCTCGGTGGTTCTGCCCTCTGGCGATTGATCGCCAGTACGCTGCGCGGTTCTCTCAGTGATAGATCTGGAACCGAAGCAATCCATGGCTGAACCCGTTGAATCGGAGCAACTCCTATGGATCAATAAGACTCGCAGATGGCAAGTCGTCCGTTCTGCTCCTCAGAACAGCCTTCCAGCAGAAGACGGCAATTCGTTTCATGCCGTAACTACATATACTGTCTTGAAAGGTGCCGTCAAGATATAATTTGAGGACGCTGGCGAGTTTCTGTCGCGTTGTTCTACTAATCGAAACCAAATAATGTTTTCTGAGACACAAATACGGGTTTTATCCATGCACCTCTACGCGTTATGATGGAACGCCCGCTTGATCGGGGTTCGGCGGCAGTTGTTTATTTGAGAGGGTCGAGTGCCGGAGGGTTTGTCTATGTTACGCGGCTTCAACACCGTTGCACCTTCAGGAGTGTTCCGCTTGTCGCACCTGCGAGGATGGCGGGCTATGCTTTTGACATTCTCCATTCTGATCAGCGGGATAGCGGTCTACGGAGGCCAATCTTCAGGGCAGAAGCCTCAGGTTGACTGGCACGCGCTCGGTTCCACTCCTTGTGTCTGGTCTCCAGCGGTGGCTGACGCACAAGGTGCCATCGATCCGGGCGCCACAATCAAAATCCTCAAAACCAATGGCCTTGGCTGCTACGGGGCGCTACTCTGGCTGCAACGTAAAGGTGGACCGCCAACATTTGATTGGAACAGTTTCAAAACTTTCGTCGCCGAGGCGCAACCTGCAGAAATTATCGTCTGGGCGATTCTGATTCCCCCGAGCGAAGGAGGTAATTCGCCGCCGTTCAATAAGGATTACGTTCGATGGGTAAAGGAGTTGGCCAGGCTGTCGCTGAAATATCCCTGCCTGAAGGGCGTGAATATTGACGATTTTTACTGGGACACTAAATTTTTTACGCAGCAATACACCTGCAGCATTTATTCGGCAAAACAGAGCATCAATCCGCGACTGCAGTTTGCGCCTACCATTTATGGGCTGGATACGATTTTTGCAAAAAAGTATGGGAGCTGTATCGACGGGGTCTGGCTCTGGTGGCGAAACCTGGAAGGCAACGTCGGGCTCGACGTCTGGCTAAAGAACAGCCGGCAGGTAATCAACAACCGGTTTCCCATTTATGGTGGCGTTTATGCCGGGAAAACGCACTGGCATAAGGACGGGCGGCCGGAACCCGCCGTGGTACGCGGGGCGCTGGACACCACTTGCCGGTCCGCCAACGGAGCGGTTCTCTGGCAGATGTCCCTCGTGCCACCCAATCCATTGCTGGGCGTCGCCCGGTCTTTCGGAGTCGACGGCTCCTCTCCCGACGCGGGCAAGTGCGGGACCTTTGTGGATAATTCAGGCCATGCAGGAATGAAGTAATCCCAATCGTTGTGGAACGAATCTGTCCGTCGAGGTGAACAGATGCGGAAGAAAGTGTGCGAATGATCTATCGAATCCGGATTTGCCTCAATAATGAATCCGTATGATGTGTTCTCCCGGGCCGATTCCCTTCACCACAAATGAGCGTCCCTCGATGACTCTATGTACCATTCGATTATCCAGCAGGACGGTTGCAGGCTTGCGTGGGATGGTCACGTTCAGCGTGGTGTTGCTTTGGTTATAGAAAGTAATCGTCTCGTCCCGGTCTGTGCTGATCAGGCAAAGGTCGACCGGCGTGGCCGATTCCAGCCCGAGGTCCTTATTCCCGCGCAACGACATAATTCCAGTGCCGAAGATCTGCAAGCTGCCGGAGCTTTTCTTTACTTCCAGGCTCTCGCCTTGAGCGCTGATGCCTTCCGTTTCGAGAGCGCCCGGTTCACGACCTGCAATCCAGTCCCACCCGCCGCTCGCGTCAGCAAAACCTTCGACGCCGCCTTGTTCGAGTGGCGCCAGAGCTTGCGGTAGTTGGCCGGTTTTTTCAAATTTCATGCCGACCAGGAAACCGGCACTCGCGGACTTATCTGAATTCAGTACAAACTCGTAGGGCTGGCTAAGCCGAATGCGGTCCAGATCAGTGTAGCGGTCACCGGCCAGAGGAGTCTTTTGAAGTGTCCAGCGGTTGTTCGTCCCGATGGAAGTGATTGTGGCTGACGCATTATCAGCGGTAATCGCAGCGTTTGCACCTCGGATGCCTGTTTTGGCTCCCGGCGGCACATGCAGGAGCCAGTCGAAGCGATGTGGCAAGGGTGACTGCAACTGGTCACGGATGATCAGGACGTCCGGTTTGAGGAAGATGAATTCACGTCGGAAATCGGTGAGGACGCCTCCATAAGCCCGCGTCAAATCAGCTGACAGATAATCCACGCCCGGCGAGAGCAGGTGTGCCGTAAAGTGGGGGTAATGGGCCAGCGCTTTCCAGTAGCGGCCTTCCTCTCCCGGCTGGCTGAAAGGATTGCCATCAATCAGGACCGTGTTGTGTCCCGGCGCCTGCTTAAAGTAAGTCTGGTAATTGGGGTCCTTGTAATAATCTGCGTAGCCGGCTTCACCGATCAGCTCTTGCCCGAAAGCCGCAACCTGAAACGTTCCCTGGTCATGGTGCTCGTGGTTGAACCACGGCCCCACCCGAATGGAGATCACGGTATCCGTGGGATTCCACCCGCTGCGCAGGACCGCACTGCCTCGATCGGGGAAAATCCTTGACGGTGGCGGCTGAGGGGCCGGTGCTGCTGTCCGTGAACAGCATGTCAAGTCCAACAGGCCCGGGGCGGATTCCAGCGCCCTTCCAGTTGCCTGGAGCTTCGCCACGCCAAGCAGGCTTCCAGCTTCTGCGGTGTCGTAAAAGGCGCGCAAGGAAGCATTGTTCGAATGCTCTGCTTCCCAGGCAAACCCGGAAAGGGCGCGCAGTTGGCCGCCGAAGTCGCCCGTGTCCAATACCAGGGCTGGATTGACTTCCGCATAGCGGGGCCACCAGAACGATTGGAACACTTTAGCCGCGCCCGGAGGCTTTACGCCAAGCGCGTGGAGGGCCGCCATGCCGAATGAGATGCCCTCCATAGCAAACTCCTGGTATCCGGCTGGCTCCGCTTCACTGCCGTCGCCGGAGAAAAGTCCCTTCAATAACCGCTCGTAGGCCACAGTCAATTCACTCAAGGCCGTTCCCAGGCGTGCGTTCCAGTTTGGCAAATCGCCATACAAGGCTACAACCGCGGCAAGAGCGCCGCCCACGGAATTCGCCATCCAGTTGCTGGCAGCAATGGGCATCCGGTTGTTTGTGAAATACTCCTCAACCGTAGGATTGATGCCATTTCGCCAGAACCCGTCAGCAATTTCTTCTTTTTCTGCGGGAGTCAGTTGGTCTGCGACCAGGTCATATCCAACGGCCAATCTCTGGGAAACTACTCCCACCTCATAATAAGTGTGCAAACCGTGGGCCTTGAACCAGGGAGGGGTCCACGTGGGCCAGTTCGAGATGGTGAGCAGCCCTTTGCGTGCCGCGCTCAGCGCTGCCTGATCGCCGTCCAACCGATATTCAACGGCGTTGAATGCTATCGCGTTACTGTAATTTTCGAGCAATGAGAAATACTGCGGGAGGCCGGGAAAAACCGAGATCGATGGCATCAAAGAAATGTTCTCTCCAGCGAAAGAGCTGTAGGACAGTGTCGAGCGTAAAACCTGAGCTTTTGCCCTCAGCGCCGCCAGAAATGGGCTGGACGCGGATATGGAACGAAGTTCTTCAATCCGGCGAAGAGTCAGCAAGACGCGGGGATGCGCAGGAACATCGCCTGACACAAGAAATTGGAACTCATTGCCCGCCCCACCAGAATTAACCACCGCCCGGTACAGTCCAGGCTGCAATGCTCGCGGTATTGAAACCTGATAATTTGACTCTTGTCCAGAGCGTTCGATACGTTTCGCATTGAGAGGGACTTCTCTGTCGTGCGAATCGTAGACCGAAATCCCGAGCGCCGCCAGAGAATGAACTGCCACCGTTAAGTGTCCGCCGGCTTCCACGGGATGATCAGCAACAGGAAGCTCTTCGCCGGCGGAATGCGCGAGTTGCGGTTTGAGCAAAGTCAGCGCGCTGCGCCGATCGGCAACGATTTGAAGATGGCGAAGAACCAGCCTGTTGGAAGAGTCCAAGGCAGGAGACTTAATGGTAGCCTCAATCAGGATCGCCTGGATGCTCGCTCCCGTAGCCGGAACTCCCAGGTTCATTCCCTGGATGGTTATGGTGTTCGTTCGGGACACTTGCGCCAGCGGGGCTTTGTAAAGCCTGCCATTCTCTCCTGCCAGCATGAACGTGATGGCCTCGACAGAGCCGCTTATCTTCAGTTGATAAGTTAAATTGAACTGAGATTCTCGCGTCACGTGGAAAGAAAGCGGCTTGATCAATCCAATGCGCAGGGTGTCCTGGCCATAGGACTTAACCTCGCGCACCAGACACTGCGTTCCGTTGAAATTTGCCGTATAAAGACCGGGGTCGAATCCAATATCCTGCGCCAGCGGGTAGTTCAGCCAATCGCGAATGCCATGCGAAAAATCAGTCGTCCACGTCCAACTCGCATAGGGTTGCGCGCTCCCGCCTGATGGCGCGGCCTGCGTGAAAGCAGGCACACACATCAGCGGACATAATAAAAGGATCGTTATCTGAGCCAGTCTAAGGGAAAGCTTCAATGCCGCTCTTCCGCGTGTTTGCCCCGCTGAGTCGTCAGCAAATCTTTGGACATTGCCTGGATCTTGCTGCACGCTTCAATAATGTCATCAATGTCGCCGGCTGTCCCCAGGAACAAAGTCTGATCCAGCCAAATTCCGTCACGACACAGGCGCTCGCATTCTGGGAGATTCAAAGACTCATAATCCTGGGCTGGTTCCCATCTGCCACAGGCACAAGGAGGCAAATTCTTCCGCTGAAAAAGTGGATTGCGGTAAAGCGGATAACGATAAGGCGCCTTGACAGGGATACCCTCGGCCTGCAGAGCGCTCAGGAAAACATCGCGATCCAGACCATTGAATGCTGAGGGATCGTAACGCAATGTAACAAGGTAGTTCGGCTGCGCAGTAACTCGCTGGTCGTCCGCCCCAAGTTCCAATCCCTTGATGGGTTCGAGAAACCTTCTCAGCCGGGCAACATTCGCCTGGCGAATGTGAGTCTGTTCCGGCAATCTGGCCAATTGTTCGCAGAGCACAGCTGCCTGCAAACCTGTCATGCGGTAATTGGTACCAAGGGAAAAGTGTTCAAACCAGCCGCCTGAGGCGTGCCGGCCGTGGTTGCAATAGGACCAGCACTTTTCTGCGAGCGTCCGGGACCGGGTCAGAATGATGCCGCCTTCGCCCGACGTCATCAACTTGAAGGCCTGAAAGCTGAACGTCGCAAGGTCGCCGAAATTCCCCACGGGGATTCCCCGCCACTGGGCACCCTGCGCGTGCGCTGCATCTTCGATGATTGCCAGCCCGTGATGATCAGTGATCTCGTGTAACGCATCCATGTCCGCCGGCTGTCCACCAAAATGGACGGGAATGATCGCTTTAGTACGGGGCGTGATGGCTGCCCGCACAGATTCCGGCGAGAGATTCAGCGTGACTGGATCAATATCGGCGAACACCGGCACGCCGTGGCATAACATGACACTCGTTGCGGTGGCGATGAATGTAATGGCTGGGACGATGACCTGATCACCGCACTGAATGCCTAGAGACCGAAGCGCAACCTCCAGAGCGATTGTCCCATTGACGCAGGAGATAGCGTAAGGTACGCGATGCAGAGCAGCAAACGCCTTCTCAAACTCTTCGACTTTGGTGCTGTATCCTCCCCAGGAGCCGCTGCGAAGAACGGCGACAACAGCTTCCTCCTCCGGGGTCCCGTATTGAGGCCAGCTTGGGAAGGGCCTGGACCGGACAGGAGCACCCCCCAGCAATGCGAGACCCACGCTAACGCCCCCCCGACGCGCTTGGACTGCTGGGCATGGGCGCATATTTGAGTGTGGTTGAGATACTCCGGCAGGTATCCATCAACGACTTGGACATTTCGCGGTCGCATTTGTGATTCACGCGGCCGGCCGGCCCTGAAATGCTGATCGCCGCGACCACTTCTCCTGCGGGATTAAATATCGGAGCCGCAATACACCGCGCCCCTGAGGAATCTTCACCGTTATCAACGGCATATCCCTGTTCCCGAGCACGGCTTAATTCGCGCTTGAAAGCTGCCCCGTCGCGGACCGTGTGGTCCGTTAGATAGTGGATGGGATATTTTTTCAGGATGGCATCGACTTGTTCCTCAGACATGCGGGAAAGCAGGCACTTTCCAAGGGCAGTGGAGTATAGTGGGCTTCGCATTCCGGCATGGGCAGCTAGGCGAAAAGCATGAGGGCTTTCCAGCACATGGACATACAAGACGTCCCCGCCGTCAATCACCCCGAGATTTACGGTTTCATTAAAACGATTCAGCAGCACGGTCATCAGCGGAGACGAAAGCCTGATCAGTTCACGCGTGGGTTGGGCGCCAAGACACAGGTTCTCCCACCGGGACGTTAAGGAGTAGCGTCTCTGCGTATCTTTCTCTGCGTAACCAAGCTGGCAAAGGGTGTACAGGATGCGGAAGACGGAACTTTTGATCATTCGCGTCCGCGACGCCAGTTCGCCCAGTGAAACTTCGCGTTGCCCGCTAAAGGCCTCCACCACTTTTAACGTTCGTTCGATCGCCGCGATGTAGTTTCGTGCCGCCATTGTTGCACTGAATGTCCCTTATATACACAATTCCTCACGTTATTGTAAAGGCAAAAATCCTCGGATTGCTAAGGTCGTTCTTCCTGTAAGAAAACAACAGAATACGCATTTTCGGGCAGAATGGCACGCGCTCCTGCTGTCATCGGGCTTTGAAATATTTGAAAAATCAAGGAACATTCTAAAGGAGAGAATCGATTGTAACAAATGTCCGGTCAAACCTGATAGAGCCGTTGATGCCCTGGCAGCGGCGGATACAAAGCCCGATTGTAACTCCTGCTTCTTCTTGGATTTCGAATGGCAGAATTCCATACAAAAGCTAAGGACCGACAAAGCGAAGGCAAGTGGTCACTCTAGCGGTCGGTGGCATTGCCTGATGGGACCGGCCTAGGGGCCGTTGTGCCAATAGGCCTGCCGCGGTTTGCCAACTGGCACATTGCGGCTGTTTGCGAAGATGCGGCCATCCGGCTAGGCATCCGTCGACATGACGTTCTGCACTCCGCAACGCACACATCTTCGGGCCCTTATGCAACAACATGGCCCTCTCGGGGACGCGAATGCGGATTGTGGACACATTCCAACCCGGAAGGGATATTCCCGCGGCGGCTATGAGGTCAAGGATTTGTGGATATATGTGTGCCAAAGGAAGACGGATGATTCGGGAGAAGAGAAAGTTGTTGAGGCCGGTAAGTATCCTCCGGCAGAGGCGGGGACCTCTCTATCTGGCGCTAGGCTGTGGAAAGAAGAACAAGGGCCAGGATGCCGATCAGTATGCCGACCGCGCCTTGCCATGCAACTTTTTCTTTGAAAAGTAATATCCCGGCGATAGCTACAACAATTAAACTGCCTCCGGTTGTAATCGGAAAGACGATTTCTCCCGGTGCTCCACGCTCGAGTGCGAAGGCCGTAAAAAGCAAACCGCCGAAGCTGCAGGCACCCATGGTGGCTGCAATCAAGATTTCTTTTCGGGTCGGCATAATCCTTGCCGCGATGACAACGGGAACGACCAGCAGGAAACCGCAAAAATAGAACGCTGCAATGAACTGGTAATGATAGGCATCCGACAGGTTATTGGCCGAAAGGACCTTCAATCCAAAAGGGCCCATGCCATTAAACAGGAATGCAATCAGCATTAACTGAATCCAACGCCTTCGAGAATCAGTGGCCAAGTTTCACCTGGTTCTGGGGTGCGGCTTGTTTCTCCATCCGCTCTTCAGCTTTTTTGTCCTGCCACAAAAGATAGATCGAAAGCCCCGTTAACAAGAGCACAACAACAATCTTCGGGGTTAAACGCTCATGATAAATGGCAATCGAACAAACGGCCGGAACAATAGCCGAAAGATTGATGATGAGCCAGCTCGTCGAGATTTTCCCGTAGTGGATGCCTGTCTGAAATGCCAGGCCGGCGATGGCCGCAATCATTCCGAAGGGGAGTGCAATCCAATAAACTTTGACCGGAACCTCAAATCTGGCATGCTCAGCAATGACCACAAATACGCAAACAAACAGGCATGCCCAGAAAAACAATAGCAAGTAGAGAGATCGAGGACGGCATCCCCGGTTGTCGGCGATTTTCGCGAACACACCCAGCATGCCGTAGCACACCAGTGCCGCGATCATGAAAAAATAGCTCCAGTTCATTTGCATCCCCAGATCTTGTTTGCGGGACTGATTGTCACCTTAGCGGTGGGCACTGTCAAGCGCAATGGAGCTTCGTTACATCGCACACATACAGAATGCTGGACGTGATAGCGTCCTAATAGGTTCATATATTTGGACACGTCGTTGAAAGTTTTCCACTTGCAGCTTGACACGGGGCGGAAGGATAAGGACGATCAGGTTGATTTCCTGCGGTACGGGCATCTGGTGTTCCCGAAAGCGATACAAAGCAGGCTGCACCGAAGTATGTTACCTCCGGTGATTACAAAACGAGGTTCTCAATGATGCGGACCAATTATCGAGTGACAAGGCACGACCGGGAAACTCTATCGAACGACCAGCGAAACAGTCAGGTCGCAACACGGGGGCAAGGGAGAATATACATTACTCTGCTGTTTACAACGATGTTGGCGTTTTCTGGGTGTACGCAATCGCCGCATTCTGATTCCGGGTCAGCCGCCCTGACGGTTGACGTCTCGCATTCCATGGGTCCGATTGACCTGACACGCTACGCCCTTGGCCAAGGAGGCCTTTCTGACCAGCCGATGTTCGACAGTGAGGCGGACCAGGTGCGTCAACTCCATCCGCAGACGATCCGGCTTTTCGTACAGGAATATTTCAACCTGTACCCTGCACGCGGGAAATATCACTGGACAACCCTGGATAAATCTATCGAGACGATCCTGGCCACCGGCGCCAAGCCGCTCATGTCTCTCTGCTTCAAACCCAAAGTGCTTTTTCCAAAGCTTTATGACAAAATTGTTCAACCGAACAGCTACCCCGAGTGGGAACAGTTGATAGAACATCTGGTGAGGCATTGCAACGTCGAGAAAAAATATGGGATCCAATACTGGGAAGTGGGCAACGAAGTCGATATCGGTGAAAGCGGAGGATCACCGTACAAATTTACGCCCGACGAATATACGCAGTTTTACAAACATACTGCTGATGCAATCCTTCGTGCCGACCCACAGGCCAGGGTGGGCGGCCCTGCGCTTGCCAGCTATCACAGCCCGATAGGCACTGCGCTGATCAATTTTTGTGGGCAAGGCAAAGCGCCGCTTTCATTTTTCTCCTGGCACATTTACAACAGCCATCCAGACGTTTATGTGAAATCGATCCGCATGTTCAAGAATGAGCTCGCCAGGTACCCTCGGCTGAACCAAGTGGAGATGGTTATTGATGAGTGGAATATGTCTCTTTCGAATCCTGACCTCAATCCTTACTTCCAGCCGGCGTTCCTGCTTCAAACCACAGATGATTTCCTGAAGGAGGGCTTGTCGCGCTCTGCGTACTATCACATCCGGGACTACTACGTTGACCCCAAACTCTTCGCTCCATCCATGTCGCCTCAAGGAACGGAATTTATGGCGCACTGGTGGAACACAATGCCTCAGTACGATGGGCTGTTCGACCAGCAGGGGCGCGTCCGCCCAGCCTATTTTGCTTTCAAGTTGCTCAGCCTGATGCGCGGTGAGCGGTTGCAAGTCACAGGAACAAAGCCCGGCATCGGGGCGATTGCCTCAAGGAGCGGCCCCTGGATTAATCTCGTCTTTTGGAGTTTCCCGCAAGATAAAAAGAATCCAGGAACCTCAACAGTCACAGTAGACTTGAGCCCGGCGTCGAAAGGCCGTGTCAGGCTGGTGCGGCTCAATCCTTCTGTCCCTGTAAACAATCTGGAGCAGATTTCTAACGAACCGATCGATCTTCAAGCCCCGCACCTGCTGAGTGTCGATCTTCATCCCTATAATGTGTATTGGGTGGAAATCGAAGCCGAGCAATGACAGGAATGGCGAAGCTCTCGTGAAGCCAAAACCACCCCGTTTCGGTTGAGCGCTTTTCTTCAGTAACTGGCGACAACCTCGTAATGTTTTTCAGAAGGATTCTTGATCCGGACCCATTCCTTCGCCGCGTTGAAGTCTGTCCATTCTTGTCCATTCACCGTCACCGAGCGCATGGGCTTCGCCTGCGGATCGCGAAAACGGACCAGAAGGCTCTCAGGCGGTTTCCCGTTTTCCAGGTCAACGGATGCCGTGATCCTGCCCGAATCCATTTGGCTTCGGATAGTGTATGAAAGCGTGCCAAAATATGTTGGTGCTTTGCTTACCTTGATTGTGTCTCCGTCCTCTAGCCACTTTCTGGGAGTTGCCTGGCCCAGGAACAAGGTTCCCTTCTGCAAGTCATCGATGAGCACATGCCGGTACAGATTGAACCATGAGCCATCGGTGCTCGGCGGCCCATAATATTGCTGGTGCGCCCAGCGGTGCTCCAGCGGTTCCAGAACTGTGTGGCTGAAGGCACTGGCCAGGTTGCTGTAGAAATCTCGGATAACAGCTTTAGGATCGTCGCGCAACAGGTACGCAGTGGCCTGCGGCATGTAGACCGGCTCATTATCCATCCCCCAGCCTTGGTAGAAAAGATTGTCTTCCTGATCGTCCAGCATGTAATCGGCGAGTTCCCCATCTGCAGGAAGGGCTCCCAGGCGGAGTAAATGGATAACACCAGTGTCGACATCAGCCGGGTACCACTCATCAAGATTCCGACGGGGCACAAGGGCGTTGTTGGGCACAAAGGGGACCCAGGTATGATTCCTCAATTGGACAACGGGCGAAAGCATTGTGGCACGGCCAAACTCCTGTTCGATGGCCTGGTGGATTTTGCGGGCCGCGTCAAGGGCCTCTTGCGCGTGGGGATTTCCGGTTTCACGGAGTACCATTCCAAAGGCTTCAAGCCCGGCGTACATGTACGCCTGGTTGAACGCCCAAACACCGTTTCCCGTGCCATCGTTCAGAGGCGCAAGGAAGAGACCATGTGATGGGCCTGAACGAGCGTCGGCAAGGCGCATCTCATTCAGGCACCAGTTAAGAGACTTCAGTGTGTAAGGGAGAAGTTGATCAAGCGCATGGCGGTCGTGTGACAGCAGGTAATTTTGCGCCACCGCATAAAGCATCCCAGGAGTGTAAGATCCCCAACTGGCATTGCCGTTGACGTGGCCATCGGCCTCCTGATTATTGCGGTACATGGCCAGCAGTTCCTCAGTCGAAATCGAGTGATACCCCCGCTGGTCGTAAAGCATATAGTCGATGTAAACCGCCTGGTTCACCGGCCACGGTGTGCCTGTCTGCTGATATGCGAAGTTGGAATAGGGCAAATCGATCTGGACGTCGTTGCCGTTTCCTCCGTGGCGTCGCGGGAGCATCAAGGCGCGCCATAGAGATTGCTTGAACAGCTCATTCACAACCTTCTCCGGCACCTGGAATTGCGCGCCTTGCGCAACGTAATTCGACCAGAAGCTGAGCGTCCTGGAACGCGCCGCTTCGTAATCCAGTTTCAGCAGAGCATCGAGTTGATTGGCATCCAACATAGGGGACGCCAGCTTGACCACAAACGATTCCAATCCCTTCGCCGGCAGGTCGAGAAAATCGATTACCTCAATTCCTTTCATCCTGCCGCGGCCTTCACGACGCCCAGACCATTCCAAGTGCGATGAATCGCCCTGTATGCTGAACAGCGCCTGGTGATAGCCTGCGTCCTCGAATATCGTCGCATTGCCTTCGGTCCTGGCAATAATGCCCTGATTTGCGTAATCGGGACTGATCTCTCTTTCGTGGAACATGGCGACTGAAATACTCTTGGGGCTGGCGTCAAGGTTCTTCACATCGACTTTCTGCAGCAGGACCATGGGGATATTCCCGCGACGCCCGGCTGGCGGGCCATCGAGCGGGTAGGCGAATTGTTCGATGGAGTATTGGACTCCGTCCTTCTCAAACTTTGTGGTGATAACGGGCAAGCCGTCGTCAAGACTCTGGCCTTTCCAGTATTTTGTGAGGTCCGCGCCAATGTTCTCGAAGGCATAAGAGAACTGAAAATGGTCAGGGTTGCCATAGTCATTTCGAACACCCGCCCAGCGATCGATTCCAAATTTGCGAATGGCGCTGTCCCAGGTGAGACAGACGATATGGCCGGGTGGGACGCTGTCTGGATGTTTGTAATCAGGGTTCCCTGTATCCGCCCATCGTGGTGTGTACTCAGCGTAAGAAGAATCAGGCCCAGAGTTCACTTTATGTAGAATCGACTTGCCTTTCCAGGGTTCCAAATCTTTCTGGTTCTCTGCAAAAGAAACGGGATGGCCCCCCTGGGTAATGTAGATTCCGAGCGAGGGAAGCCAGAGCGCTTTGTGCTCCAGCAGTTGCTCGACAGTAACGGTAAACCCTTGGGTTCCTTGCTGGTTCATCTGGACGGTAAACTTTGGCGGGTCAATCCAGAAAGCAGCATCCTGCATCAGGCGACGGGTCGTGTCAGCACTGCTATGTGCCAAAAGGGCGGCCCAGACAACATCGCCCAGGTTCTGCGTGCGTGGCGGAGGCTGCTGCGGGTAATGGAGATCAAAGCTCAGGCCGTCGATGTCTCCCCCGCCGGCACGCGTTTGCCACGCGCCATTGTGCACTCCTTCACCGGCTTCCAGCGAAGCTCCCCGGACGTTTTCAATCTTTGTTCCGTCGTCGGGGTTCAGCTTGATGTAGTAGTCGTGAGCCTGTGCAACATTATATCCCCATGATATCCATACCTTTACAGTCGTCGAGGGAGCCTGCTGCCCCGCCATGAGCGGTGGAAAAGCCATCAACAACATGGCCCACATCGCCAGGCAAGAAATGGCCTTGAAGGTGCCGCTCATATGTTTACTACCTCCTGTGCGCGTTGGCTCTGGTCGAATTGAAGCTTCACCGTAAGTACCGCCTTGACAGGCCCCTGTTAACGATCTGTTTGCCATAAGCCTCACCGCCATTGCGGATAAATAGGGAAAATGCGCACCTCAATAACATGCGATCACTGATCCCCATCGTGTATTTCCCGGTAGCAAGATCGCGCCATGATGAAGTCCTATCCACGTTTGCCCGCCCGACGTGGCGGATTACCGCTCCATTCGAGGCCGTCTGCGAAGAGCAAAGTGATTGGAATGTGCATCGACCCTTCAGCCATCATCTGGCGGCGGAGTATAACACAACCTTTTCCCCTGGCACGGAAGCTTGCCAGGCCATGCAAGCAAGCTGTCCAGCAATCTGAACATTTTGGGACATGCATCACTCATAGGGTGTTGAATTTACTCCTGAGGATGACTATGCTCCCCACAGCAAAGGGGGATCCGATGGGGAAAGCGGTGCGGCTTTTGTTTCTGGTGATTGGTTGCAGCACATTTGCTCTTGCACAACCTGCACGTGTCCGGATCAGCGCGTGGTACTGGTTGAATTCGGCCCCGAAGGTGGATTGGCAGGGTGACTTTGTCACTATGCACAACCTTGGGTTTACTGACGTGGTTTTGTGCTGGGGCATCGATCTTGCGGCATTGCGATCCAAGGCCCGTGAGGCGGACACGCGGCAGGCGATACGCTGGGCCCAGCAGGCTGGCCTGGGCGCTTATCTCGTCATATGGCAGCCAACCGCGAATTCCCTCAAGCGGCGCCCTGAATACGAGCAGGTTGACTCTGCCGGCCATCATCTTTTCTCGTTCGATGTTTTCAATCCCGAATGGCGGCAGACCGAGTGGAAACAGTATCTCCAGGAAGTCGCGAGGGCTTACGGGAACGAGCCCGCCATGCGCGGCTATATCTTTGATGACTCATTCACTGAAGGACCGATCGGCGGCGCTTATGGAAAACAGGGGACGGGAATTGTTTCCTATGGCAGTTATGAGCGCAAACAATTTGGCGGGCCGTTGCCCCGCACGCCGTCCGATTCCCACTGGAAGGAATGGATGAAGGCCAGGGAAGGATGGTGGGAAGACTGGGCGCGCGACACGGTCAAATTCATCCGTGAGGTTGATCCCAACCCGCAGCACATCATCTACATCGAGGATCCAGCCGGGAACGCCCCGAATCCCAATGTGCAGAATGCCATTGGCCTCGATCTGCCCAGGGTGGCCAGACATTTCGACGCGGTGGGCGCCTATACCTCAGCCAGTTGGGATTCTTCGCCCGATTCTGGTGATAGAGTAGCCCGGCACACCAGGGATGTATTGACTCAACTGCAGAAGGTTATCGACCCGGCAAAACTGAGAATTTATACTTTCTGGGTTGCGAATCTTCCGGAGGAACGGAAGCCCGGACCCGCACGCTATCCAACGGCCCAGCAAATCCGGCAAATCTGCCAGACGGCCCTGCAGTTGGGAATACGCAATTTGGATATGTACGGGTATCGCATTGGCGATTACCGTGTGACCTCCAATGCAACGCTGAAGGAGTTCAGCCCGGGAACAGGCCCGGCGTATCCTTTAACGGACCAATTTCCCATGAAATTTCTGTGGGACCGGCCGCAAATTCATGACGCTCTCGCGACCTACTTGAAAAGCCTGACTTCACGATAGCGGTTGTTCAATGAGACCATTTGAGTGATTCTGCTGAAACGCGCCTGACAAAGAAAACAGCTTTCATCACCGGCGGAGGCAACGGCATCGGCCGGGAAATCGCCTTGACCTTTTCGCGCCACGGAGCCCGAATCTTTTCAATGGACATCGACGGTCCCGCCAACCAAGAGACCGCGCGCATAGTCAGGGAACAAGGCGGCCAGTGCGAGTGTATTCAAGGGGACGCGTCAGTGGCGGCGGACGTTGAACGGGCATTTAAAGTCGCGGGCAATGTGGATATCCTTGTCAATAATGCGGCGGCATGGTCTGGCGACGGCTGGCTCCACGAAGTCTCTGAGGCCGATTGGGACAGGGTGATCGCCGTCGGCCTGAAAGGCACGTACCTTTGTACTCGTTCTGCGCTGAAAAGCATGTTGGCTCGGAAAACGGGGTCGATTATCAACATCAGTTCTGTGAATGCGCTTTCCGGAATTCACCTGGCAGCGTACACCGCAGCCAAGGGTGGCATTAACTCGCTGACGCGCGTTCTGGCGCTGCAGTACGCACCTTACGGAATCCGCGTGAATGCAATCTGTCCGGGGACGATTGTGACGGAGAGTACCCGGCGCCACTACGACGAACATCCTGAGGACGAAGCAGAACTCCTTTCGCTCTATCCCGGAAAGCGTTTCGGAGAGCCGTCGGACATTGCCCAGTGTGCCCTTTACATGGCGTCAGACCAGGCAAAGTTCATGAACGGCAGCATTGTGGTTGTGGATGGGGCGATGAGCGGCGTCCATCGGATCCCCTCTCTCCATCCAAATTCCTGAGGCCCAAGTGACGTTTACACGCCGGCCTTCCTTTATCCGCATGAAGGCGCCACGTGTCGATAGCTGTTCCTGAAATGTCGGCCCGCCACAAGTGTCAGGCCAAGCGCCATCACAACAGCGAGGATCGCACTATCCCCCATCAGTCCCGCCATGCCGCCGGGCCCGTGGCTCAACCCGCTGAGGTACACACCCGCCCCGCCGGCAAGCCCTCCAGCCAAGTTCAGAACTCCTACCGAAAAGGCATAATTTTCTTCAGGGACAACCTCGTATGCGGCAGCAAAGACGTTGGCGATGAAGGCCCCGGAGAAAAAGCCGAATAACAGACAAGCCAGTTTCAGGAATGACAGTGAAGCAGTCGCCAAAACCAGATAAGCAAAGGGCGCACAGATGGATAAACCCACGGCGCTGGTATAGAACCGCGCGGCCCGGATGCGTGTTGAAGCTATATCCGCCACCCGTCCCCAGATGAGGATCCCAACAACCGAGCCCACCTGTAAGTATGCTGTACCGGCAAAACCACTGCCGGCTAACGAGAGATGGAATTTATTGAAAATGAAGTCAGGCAGCCACCCGTAAAATATCCACAGCATGGCACAGAGCACGAAAAATGAAATGAGCAGAACGTTATAACAGCGAGACCTGAAGATAACGAAAGCCGAGGTGCGGGGCCTCTGCGTTTTCGGGGACGGTTGAGGGGGGTTGTAAAGTGTTCGCGACAGGATTCCTGCATAGATGATTCCGATCGCAGATAGAATCCAGAATCCGGTGCGCCATCCGATAGTCTCTGCCAGCCAGCCACCCACCCAGCCGCCGATTGCGATCCCCGCAAATTGCGCCGTTCCGTGGATGGCCAGCGCGGTGGACCGTGTCCGCTCAGAATGGATCACCGCGATTATGCCCACCGCTGCAGGCACATAGGAAGCTTCAACCAGGCCCATCACAGCCCGCCATGCAAGGAAAGACGTTGTTGACCTGCTGAGAGCCGTGCCAATGGTAGCGGCGCTCCAAAGGACAAGGCTCCAGACCACCAGCCGGCGCCTCTCCACCATATCTGCCAGGCGGCCCATGAACGGCATGCATGCCGAATAGGTCCAGAGAAACATAAGGCCGATTAACCCCAGTTGGGCCTCGGAAAAGTGCAATTCCTTTTTGAGAACAGGAAAGATGGAGAAGACAACCTGGCGATCGACATAATTCACCATGAAGGCGAACCAAAGAAGGCCAACCGCGGTCCAGGCATGACCGATTTTCATACGTTCCCGTGTTTTGCGGACTCCTGGCACACTGAACCTCGTGAACCGCAAGCTGCATTCTCCGGCGCTGTGGTTTGGCGGAGAAACTTTCTTCAACCGGGTTAAGCAACCTAATCACAACCGGGGCAAAAATGGAAGCTGACTTTGGGCGTGGGACAAATTTGTCCAAGAACCTGAACGCCTCCTAACGGCCATCCTTGACACGGATTGAACGGTAAGCAGATACTGCGCTTTGTACATTCTCCAAGAACAGGAGTCAGCATATTGATCGGCTATGTCAGCGACGAATATTATCGTGCCCTGCCCGATGCACTGATTGAGCTGCGCCAGGGGCAGCAGACCTGGACAACAAAATCGGCCGCCAGCGGGGCAATCTATGCGGACGTGCCACCGGGGCAGTACGAAGCAATCGTTGCCAAGCCAGGGTACGGCTCCAAGCGGATTGCTTCTGTCGATGTGGGCGGCGGCAACGTCATTCAGATTCGGCTTCTTTCCGACAGGATGCTCGGGATGGTCTGGCCCCAGTGGTGTCGCGGCGGCGAAGAGGTTGAGTTTCGAATCCATAGCATCGAGCCGGTTTATCTCACTCTATGGCGCTATGGACAGGAAAGAGTCCTGATAAGAAAACTCGGGTGGCTTGATGACCATGGCCCCCGGGCAATGGCCCAGATCCTTCCGAATGATGATTTCACTCAAACGGGCGTGATGTGGTTTGGGGGCAATATGAAAGTGCACTCCCAATTGATCATTGCGCCAGAAGATACGGGGCTGTATTTCTTCCGAATGAAAGGGGAATCCGGCGCCTATTTCAGCTTTCCACTGATCGTGTCGCCGGCCGCGCCTCGCTCGCGACTGGCTGTAGTTGCCAACACAAATACCTGGAACGCCTACAACGCCTTTGGCGGGCGCAGCAACTATGTTCAGCCAGGGGGCCTGCGGAGTGAACCCACCGTGAATGCCCGGCAGGACCTCTCCCGTTACCTGCTTCCTGATTATGGTGATTGGAAAAGCGGCAAGACGGTCCCGCTCTCATTCGTTCGCCCGAACCCCTGGAGCTCAGTTTCTGAGAATGATGAGTTAACTTCTCCCATCGAAGGACGTCTCGAAAGCACTTTGGCGCCGGGAGAATGGCGAACCCTTGGCTGGCTGGAGCGAGAGGGTTTCGCGTACGATTTGTACAGTGACTATCAGCTTCATGCCGGCATACTCCCGCTGGAAAAGTATCAGGCGCTCCTGCTGCATGTTCACCCTGAATACTGGAGCGTGGCGGCCTATGAGCGCGTCAAAAATTGGGTGAATCACGGCGGCAAGCTGGTTTACCTGGGCGGCAACGGTATGAACGGCCCGGTTGAAGTTCTGGAGGAAGCACGGGTTCTTCATCGGAACCAGATGTCAGACTCCCTGGAAAGCCGTATGCACGTTGCGCATGAGTCGGAAGCGAATCTATTGGGAGTCGTATTTACTGAACCTGGGGCTATGACGTCCGCCCCATACAAGGTCGTCAATGCTAGCCACTGGGTCTTTGAAGGCACCGGTCTTTCAGACGGCGGCCAGTTTGGTTCGCGCACGCTTCATCAGCGGTGCCCGAATGGCGCCTCGGGGCATGAAACAGACAAAAGGAGTCCGAGCACGCCCTCGCAGGCGGTCCTCTTGGCGCGCGGATTGAATCCGGATAATGGCGGGGCCGAAATGATCTGGTTTGAGCTTCCGGGAGGAGGATGCGTCTTTTCCGTAGGGTCAATCACTTTTGCCCCCTCCTTGCTCGTGGATTCCGCCTGCTCTCGGATTACGGCAAACGTGCTGCGCCGTGTCCTGTCCTGATCCGCCATTTCCGGCCAGGAAGGATGGACAAAGCAATTCTCATCGGCGCTCCCGCATGGGATGAGCCACGCATTCTGCTCCCAAGGCTTTGATTGCAGCACGGGCTGTGCGACCTTTCCTTAGAAACTGGCTTCCACAATTATTTTCTGCTCCGGGTTCTGAATCTCGATCACATTCGCCGAAGTCGGCGTGATCGCTGAAGAATTGACGACCGCCCGTCTCAGCGGCTTTCCCTGGGGGCTGTAAAGATGAAGCCGAATCCAGTCAACCGCTTCGCGCCTGGGCGGGTCGATCGCAGCGGTCACTTGATTGTTTGTTCCGGTCTCGACGTGAAGGCTGAGAGGCCCAAAATGCGTCTGAGCATCTTTGACGCGGATCTCTTTGCCCGGTTCCAGCCACGCGGAGGGAGAGTTGCGCAGCAGATCGATTCCTCGTCCTGATTCATTTTCGAAGACCAGCATGTTCCGAAGGTGGTTATCAATAATGGCATTCGTGATGGGCAGACCCTGGATGCCGTCGCGCGTTTCAACTCCCCCCAGGAAGTTTCTTGACACGGCTCCCGCAACCAGTGAATAGAAGCCTTCGAGGAATCGCAACCTCTCGTTCCGCAGGTAGCGAAGGTAAATATTCCAGGAGTAGCAAGGCTCCCCACTCGACATCTCGTATCTCAAGCATGACGGCTGCGAGAAATCAGTCCAATCCGGGAACTCGCTGTTGGCGTTGGGGCCTTCTGTCAGCCATTTCAAGGCCCAGGTCATGACCTCATCGCCGGGGTTCAACAATCCGGCGACCCCCAGGAACATGGGACCGGTGTCGAGATAAGTATCAGACTCCCCACTGGCATCCATCTGGCCCAGGCGCATGGGTATGGAGGGAATCATGTTGCCGGACCGGTCCTGCCAGCGGATGGTACGTTTGATTTGCTCGCGAAGCGCATTTTGAAAGGTTGTCCGGTAGTCCTCGCGCTCCCTGCCCCACTTTTCCGCTTGCGGGGAATGAGTTACCTCCAGGACCCTGCACACCGACGCGAGCCCTCGATAGTTCCATGCATCATTCCAGTAGAAACTTCCCTGCGTGGATATATCACTCGAGCGGCTGGGGGGCAGGAGCCCGGCGTTCGGCCCGCCCCGAAGCTTCGTCAGGGCCCGCTCGCGCGCGATCCACTCGATGCTCGCCATCATGGCGGGCATCCATTTATCCAGAAACGTCTGGTCGCGCGTGATCAGGTAATATTCAGAAGCCACCCACAAGACAGCCCCGTTATCGCTCAGCCAGGTAGGCGGAAGATATTCGCTTGGTCCGGTAATGAATCCCTGGGAAGAATCATAGCTGTCGCCGGTGTTCGGAACGGGGCGCCTGCGGCTCGCATCCAGGAAAGGGTCCAGATAGGCGGCGGCTTCCCGGAAATAGCCACGTTGGATCAGGTCAAGGATATTGATCGCGGCAACCGTAACCCAAAGCGCTTCGTAGTGATGAGACGATGTCTTCAGGATACGGTCGCCATTCGGGTAAAGGTCCGCGGTCATGAAAGTGAGCGGAATTGTAAACCGCCAGAGATTGTTGACATGCTCCTCAGGAACCTCAATTTGCGTCCCACGTGATATTTCATTCTTCCAGGATACATTCAGAGTTTGAGATGATTGCTTGAAGTCGGACCCGCGAACGGATGCCAACAAGGGCGGCTCCGCCGGAAGAAACGGGAAAATAAAGTCAAGGGTTGCTCCTTGGACTCGGGGCAATTCGAACATTGCGACGTTCTGATCAAGCTGGGTGTACCGCAATGCCACCGACTGAAACTCCCCAGGAAGCTGCCGATAGGATTTGAACGGGCGGCTCGCGGCCAGGATAATTCGATCATTTGCATCACGCAATTCATGACCCGCAGCGTGCAAGTTGCTGTGGTATAGAGGGGCAACTGGCAATATCCGCACGTTGCGCCTGGTATCCATCTCGTAATGGATATGGTTGCTTGCCAATTGCGCCCACAGACGAATGGGCGAACTGCCAGCGCCCGGGTCCTCAACCGTAAATCTCTGGCGCAGGAAAACCGGCGAGTCCCAGCCGCTTACCTGACAAGTCGAATTCGCAGAAGCCGCATGAGATTCCTGCAACACAGTGACTCCCTGGCGATGGATTCTGACCTTTGCCATCGGCAGGTACCCTTCGGCCAACGAGGGAATTGTTGTTCCATCATCCGTGGTGCGGCTGCCGAAGTCCGGCTTTTCCCCTACGCCATAGCTGACCTGAAGCGAGGGGTCCTGGCGCTTTTGGGCAAGCCTTCTGTCAGCATCGATCATCGTCGCCGTGTGCAGCGTAAGATTGCCGTTCCACATCACTCCAAATTCGTCCAGGTGATCCTTACAGCCAATGAAAATGATTGGTCGCAGTTGGTCAGGCCACTCTGCCACGGCAAGTTCATAGGAAGGTTCTTCAGGGGCCCTTTTCTCCTTTAGGGAATTTTCATCCATTGACCCACCATTTGCAGGCGGAGTGCTCTGGTTCTTTAGTGCGGCCCACCCTCCTGTACCTGCCAAAGCTGAGTCCATAAGGAACTCGCGACGTGTCAGCCCTGCTCTTGCCATCTCAGACTCCTCCTTGCCCAAAACTTCGGAATTATTGATTTGGTTTTGCTTGCGGGAGCATGGTCGAACGATTCGTTATCCCGAAATCAAAGACCGGAATTACTGCACCGTCGATCTCCCCCATAAGAGGCACGTTGTCTCTCTGTGTCTGCCAGGACTTGTGACAATTTGGGGAAGCCTGGAATCACCCCGAAGCGCAGATTGTCATCCCCACGGATTACAGGGTCAAGGTCCGCTCACCTTTCGGCGAAAATTTTGTTCATCAACCTGTATGCAAATCGAACCAGCCGCCGGCCCGCTTCTTGACATTTGGCTTGCTGGAATAGAAGAATCCAGTATGGATGGCTGGGGGGGTTGGCCTGTCAGATTGCCGACGCTGGCCCTTTCCCCATTAAAAATCCTGGCATGCTGGTGCGTTGTTGGCAGAACCCCGGAGTCAGATATCGTGGACTTCACGGTCAGGGCTCGAGGTTGGTCCCAAATTGGCGCTCAAGGTCGAGTTGAAGGCCCCGAATCCAATGCCGGTCGAGAAATGGTAGTGCGCCTAAGATTCCTACATTTTCTTTCTCCGATGGTCATGGGGGTCGCCCTCGCGGGGTCGCTTGCGGCCAGGGATGACATTGGGTGTTCCCAGGGTTACCGGCAAGCCACGGAATTCCTCAATCAGGGCAAGGCGGAGAAGGTTGTCCGGTCATTCGGTTGGATGGCTGCAAAATGCCCCGACTTCTACCCGGGCTATATAGTGCTAGGAATCGCAAATCAGCGGCTTGAGAATTTTGAAAGGGCGGAACATTATCTCCGTCAGGCGGTAAAGCTCGCGCCCCAGTCTGCTGTTGCGCATGTCAACTTGGGCATGTATTACCTTTCACGAGGTCACGATTTACAAGCCTCTTCGGAACTCAGGAAGGCAGTGGCACTAGATCCCAAAGAGCCTGTTGGCTGGGTCGACCTGGGCCTGAGTGAGTTGAAGGCTGGAGATGCTGCGCAAGCGGTGGAGCATCTGCAGAAGGCAAGCCAACTGGATGCCGGCAACACCAGGATCCGGCTTACCCTGATCAGTGCAGCTCTTAAGGCTGGCCAGCCCAGGCTTGCACGGGAACAAGCCGACCAATTGCTGAACCGGAAACCGCAGGACCCCGGGATGTTGCTTACCCTGGGGACATTGCTTGAAGGAGGCGGAGAGGTATCCAGCGCCAAGCATATCTACCAATCCGTGAAGAACTCTTCCCCAAATCCGCTTTCCCTGTTTATCAAAGCTGCGAACCAGGCTGCTGCGGAAGGAAACTACCGCGCTGCATTGTCACTTCTGGAATTTGTTACTGAGGCCGGCAAGAGTTCCGCTGAGTGGAACGAGACGATCGGCGATGCCTACTATAAACTTGGCCAGATCAAGCCCGCTGTCGACCATTTGCAAGAGGCCGTCAGGCTCAATCCTCACAATGAGGATTACTTCCTTGAGTTCGGGACCCTCCTGACTCAATACCACGCAAATGATGCATGCCTCGCGCTGTTTCAATCGGCAACGAAAATCCTGCCAAACTCCGTCAGGATCAAATCGGCACTCGCAGTTGCCTATCTGATGGAGAAAAAGTACGCGGAGGCTGAGGAAATCCTGCAGAGCATTGTTGCAGCTTCTCCGGATTACTATCCAGCCTATCAATTGCTTGGCGAAACCTACCATGCCTCGCATCAGTGGGAACCCCTCAAGGCCATAGGCCAGCAAATTGTGGCGCGCGACCCAGGCCAATCCTCCGGATGGTATTACCTGTCTCAGGCAGACTATGAGCTGGCAATGAAGGGAAACAAGGAATTTAAAATTGCGGAGTCCGAGGTTAGAAAATCCCTGGCGCTCGATTCCCGCAACGGGCCTGCACACTTTCTACTCGGCAAAATTCTGTCGGCTGAAAATCGAGGGGAAGATGCGGTTCTGGCTCTCAAAAAGGCCGCCTCCCTCGATGATGATCCCACGGTCTTATACACACTTGCATTGGCATACCGTAAACTCGGTGAGGCAGACAAGAGTGCAGGCGCCCTGAAAGAATTTAACGAGGCTGTTGAAAGAAAAAAAGCTTCTTATCAGAATCTGAACGTTCAAGTTGATAAATCGCAGAAGCAAGAGGCAACTAGGTAACCCGGACCTCATCCCCAATGGGTGCAGGAAACCGTCAGAAGTGCTTCAGACGCGGCACGGTAATCCGGAACGAGTCTGAAGGATGTTGATACTTGTCACAAGTTGGATGCCAATATGAGCAACGATAACAATCGAAGTATTCGAACAGCGGCAACGCCGGAAGACCTGACATTGTTTGAGAAGATCGGAAGGCAGCTTTATACGGCTGTGATTTCCGATGCCCTCGATGAGTTAGGCTATCGAGACCAGGCAATGAGTCACTCCATACGGCCGCTATTCTCGGAAGTGTGTGTGGCGGGATGGGCGCGGACGATCTTGTGCGTCGATGTAGACGAAACCCCGGATGATCCCTACGCCATCGAGATCGAAGCGGTCGACAGCCTTTTGACCGGCGAGGTGGCCGTGATCTCAACCGGCGGTTCCATTCAAAATGCGCCCTGGGGCGAGTTGCTTTCAACGGCGTCGATGGCACGGGGAGCCCGCGGTGCTGTTGTGGATGGGCTGGTTCGCGATGTCAAGAAGATCGAGAAGATCGGCTTCCCGGTCTTCGCAACGGGCATCAAGCCGGTGGATTCCAAAGGACGCGGATTGGTTGTGAACTACAATGTCCCGATAGTCTGTGGCGGGGTCAACGTGTACCCCGGTGACCTGATTGCCGGTGATTATGACGGCGTAGTTGCCATCCCGGCGGTCCTTGTCCCGGAGGCGCTGGAACGCGCTTTTCGCAAGGTTGCGAGCGAAAACCACAGCCGCGAGGAACTGCGGCGCGGAGCGTTTCTCCGGGACGTTTATGAGAAATATGGTGTCTTATGACGCCGGCTTTCAGCGGGCGAAGTCGATCCGCAGTCCGAATTCCATCCGGGCTATTTTGCCGTCCATCCGCCATCCACGGGAATGATGGCGCCCGTAACGTACGACGCTTCATCAGAAGCAAGAAAAAGGGCCGCGTAGGCAATCTCCCTGGGGTAACCCACCCTTGCAAGCATCGTCTGGTCACACTGCCACTGGTAGGCAGCATCGCCCGGCTTTGGCGAGATCCTCGTCTGAATTGGACCCGGGCAAATGGCATTAGCGCGGATGTTCTGCTGCCCATAGTCGTACGCTGTGCTCAGAGTTAAGCCCAGCATTGCGGATTTCATCGCAGTATACGCAACCGACGTTGGACATCCCACCAGGGCCTGAATGGACGCGATGTTAACAACGGACCCCTGCTTCTGCTTCAGCATGAGGGGCAGGACTTCCTTTGTAAGATTGTACGCCCCCATCAGATTCACTCGAAACGCTTTCTCCCACTCCTCGGTTGTGGACTCAACAACCCCGTTCCAGTTGGTCAGATACGCGGCGTTGTTGCAGAGAATCTCTACACGTCCGGCATCGCCAGCCGCGAGTTTTACGACGCTTGCCACGTCCGCGGCAGAGCTGACGTCCGTCCTGGAAAAGACCGCGTCTCCGCCCTTTCGAACGATTTCAGCGGCGACGATTGTGCCGCTCTCAGCCTCAATATCCGCGATTACCACCCGGGCCCCTTCTTCGGCAAACAGCTCACTGATGGCTTTGCCAATGCCGTTGCTGCCTCCGGTAACAATCGCGGTCTTTCCCCTTAATCTTTCCATTTGGCTCTCCTGAAAATTATTTCAATCCGTCATGTCTCGTCGTGGTTAAAACACCCTTTGGCCCTGTCCAAGTTCAGTCGTGATGCAAACAGTTCTCGGGGGAGAATCTATCACATCCCGTATGAAGTGCAGAGCTCCCTCTTGTGCTCTGTGTGAAAGGGCCTTATAGCATGACTTGCGCATTGACACGCCTGTGTGACGAATGGGCTGTACAGCGTCCTGGACGAATTCCGGCGATGCTGTGCATTCGGAAACGATTTGGGGGCGCGCACACCAACCAGTGGGACT
>DATEKC010000166.1:0-10592 GCA_035277665.1 Terriglobia bacterium | reverse complement strand
TGCGGGCTACTATCGACCCGGGAAACCGGTGGATTCGCCGATTGTATGTGCGGACCAATTCGTTGAAGATCTCCTGATGCTCTTCGAAATTATTTTCCAGTTCGGTATTCTGCTTTCTGAATTTGACGAAACTGGTGTTGGACTGCAGCCCCGGATAATCCGCTGCGATTTTGAAAACCTCTTCCAAGGCGTCCGTCATGGCGATATTGGCCAGAGATTTTTCCTGCATCGTGCGTGCTTTCTGGTAATCGCTCCTGGCGCGAGTGATGGGTCCAAACGCTTCGTGGTCGTGCGGCATATATCCGCGGCAAGTTCCCAGGAGCTTGGGAATCTCATCATGCCGCTGTTTCAGCAACGCGTCGATGCCGGCCCAGGTCTTGTCCATTTCTATTCTTGTCCGCAGCAGGCTGCGGCGCATGCTTGACAAATAAGTAAGGAATGCCACTATCGCCAGCACAATCAGTGACACTGCAAGCCAAAGCCAAACGCCGTGCATTCAGAAAACCCCTTTTATGAATTCTGTTCATTATATCCATTTCGATGCACGGGGCGCCGCACCTCGCGGGTATAGAATGACCATGATGCGATCATTCGCGAGGGGAAGGCTCTGGAATGGCCTCACCATCTTTGCGCGGATCGGATGCTCCGTTGTTGACTCCAGTTGCGGAATCGTGAAGGACTGCCTGCCCTCCACCCACGAACTCCGCGAAGGGGCCCACAACCCGCAATCCATACCCAAGCTGTGAAAGGCCGACCAGCGTCTCTTTCGGGACCCGGCTTTCAATCAGGTAGCTGCAACCGCCCCCGCCAAACTTGTTAAACCGCGGCGCTTCCAGCGCCTGCTGGATATTCATTTTGTAATCGACAATGTCTGAAACGAACTGCGCCTGGGCCAGCGGCTGGTTTCCTCCCCGCATGATCCCGAACCCGATATGGATGCTGCCCTGCTCCATGAATGCCGGAATAATCGTATGGAAGGGACGTTTATGCGGAGCGAGAACGTCAGGGCTTCCGGGCTTCAGCGTGAATCCCGTGGCGCGATTCTGTAGGATGAAGCCGTAGCCGCGTACTGCCACGCCTGACCCGAATGCGCCGGCCAGGCTCTGGATGAGAGAAACGATGTTGCCGTCGCGGTCCACGGCGGTGAGGTAACTGGTATCCTTTCCGGGGTGAGGTGTGGCGAACGCAATGTTCGGATCGGCGCCGGGCGGCGTGCCCGCCTGAAAATTGCATTTCGCCTCGCTGGTATCAATCAGGGCGGCGCGGGATTTGGCATAATCCACAGAGAGCATTCCCTGCACGGGTACTTTGGTGAAACGGGGATCTCCCACGTAGCGATGCAGGTCCGCATAAGCCAATTGCTGCGCCTGCATCTCGATGTGATATCTCTGCGCGCTTTCCGCTCCGTAGGTTGAAAGCGGGAACTGTGCCATGATGTTCAGCATCATCAGTGCAGCGATGCCCTGCGAATTGGGCGGAATTTCAAATACTTTCCAGCCGTGGTAGTCGGTTTCGAGCGGGTCAACCCATTCTGCCTTGTACTCGCTCAGGTCCTGAGGGCTGATGACGCCGTCGAGTTCCCGCGATGTTTTTACAATCGCCTGTGCAATAGCCCCTTCGTAGAACGCGCGTTCACCCTCATCCGCGACCAGTTGGAGCGCCTTGGCATAATCGGGATTTCGGAAGATTTGCCCGAGTTTGGGCGGTTGTCCCCCCGGAAGAAAGACGCGCGTGGCCTCCGGATCGTTGCGCAGTGTGTCGGCGTATGCCGGCCAATACATGCTGTTCCACTGCGCAATGGGGAAGCCGTGCGACGCGTAATAGATGGCCGGCTGGAAGAGGTCTTTCCAGGGAAGCTTTCCGAATTTCTGGTGCAGTTCCCACCAGCCCATCACGCAGCCGGGGACGGTTACAGAGAGGATGCCGGTACCCGGAATACGCTTCAAGCCTTTAGACTGCAGGTACGAAAGTGTGAGCCCCTCTGGAGCCCAGCCGCTCGAATTCAGGCCACTGACTTTGCCGCTCTTCGCGTCGTATTCGATGGCAAACAGGTCGCCGCCCATGCCGTTCATCATGGGCTGCATCAAGCCATTTGCGGCGCTGGCCGCAATAGCTGCGTCGGCCGCCGAACCACCTTCGGCAAGGATGGAAGCGCCTGCCTGCGCGGCCAGGGGCTGCTCCGCGGCTGCAATGCCGAGTTGTGACGTGATCATGGAACGCCCCTGTGACCATGTCATCAGCTTTTCAGATTTCAGTACCGGGATGCATATCCCCACGCCTGCGATCAGAACCAGAAGAATCAGCAATCCTCGTTTCATGTATTCTCTCCTCGTGACCGTATCCAGCGGCGCATATTATTTCTTGTCCTTTGGTGCGCCCCGTGTTCTGGTGTGTGTCAAATGAACGCCGGGATTATTTTGCCTTGAGGCCTTTGCGTGCGGGTAGCGGAAAATGGAAATACAGGCGGGCAGGGAGGCTGCCGTCCCCGCCCGCGCTGATGATGATGAGTTCCAGCCGTGACTGCATCACGGCGGGTTCCGACCAGGCCGCTACAAAAAGATGGGCCGGCCTGAATTGTCAGAAATCAACCTCCGCTCCCAACTGGAAGATCCGCTGCCCAAAAGACGTTTTGATCTGGCCGAGACTGCCGCCACAAACGCCGTTAACGATGGAACAGCTAGTATTAGGATCGGCCCAGTGAGGTGTATTGGTAAAGTTCAGAGTCTCAGCCCGTATCGCCAGCTTGTAGCGCTCTGTGAGCTTGAAGTCCCGGAAGAGGCTGAAGTCCAGCTGTGCGAGCCCAGGCCCGCGCAGCCAGGAAGGACTTCGGCCGAGTGTTCCCAGTTGCGCCGTTTGAACCGGCTGAAAGGCCGAGGTGTTGAACCAGAACTCGTGCGGCCCTCTTCCTTTCGTCATGTTCAGCGGCCCGACAAAATTCGGCACCTGGCTGGTTCCCGGTGTGTTGAGGAACGAACTTGTCTGCGTGATGGTCAGGGGATCGCCCGAATATGCTGTGATGATCCCGTTTGTTTGCCATCCGCCAAGGACATAACGGGCCGCCCGATTCGAGTTGGCCCATTTCTGCCCTCTGCCAAAAGGCAATGCGTAAACAAACCCCATTTTGAGCACATGGGTATGGTCAAAGCCAAAAGTTCCGCGGTCGAAGGGCTGACAGCCCTGGGGCAGGGCCGCAGAAGGCGGGCAATTGAACATGAGTCCGCTGTTTTCAGATGAAGCAGCCTCATCATTCTCATAAGAGATTGTGTGGGAATAAGTATACGAACCCTGCAGGAACAATCCGGCGCCAACTCTCCGATTGATTGAAAGCTGCAAGGAGTGGTAGTGAGAGTCAAGATAACCCTGGCCCTGCAGAGTCGTAACAAAACGCCCGAACTGGGCAAGAGGTTGCCCGGCAGAGCCGGCCCCCAGAGGCGCCGCGTTAACGCTCCTGGAATTATACTCATGCACGAAGTGATTGCCCACGTAACCGGCTGTCACAAAAAGTTTTCCAGGAAGCTGCCTTTCCACCGTGAAGTTCCAGAACTCGACGTAGCCTCGATGGTACGGACCGGGAGCCATCGTGCCGACGAAGACATCGGATGGTGGTGTGATCGCGCCCGATTGGAACCCTGTGGGGCCCTGGATGAGCGGCACACCATCAGCCAAACCGGGAATAGCATTTGCGGTGTTCGTTGCAAGGTTCACGCTGGCATACGGGAGGAAACGCGTGACGTTGCTGTCGCCTGCCACAAAATCGGTGGCGCCAATCGTGTAGGGATAGAAGCCCCGGAAGGGGCGCTCAAGCGGCAGAGTGTCGTAGGTGATTCCGAAGGCGCTGCGCACGACCGTTTTATCGTTAAGCTGGTAGGCCAGCCCCAGTCGCGGAGCGAACAGCTTCTTGCTGCTGGTTACCCCGAGGGCCGTGTTGCCGAGATGAGTATCATTGTTCCCGAGCCCGCCCAAAAGCAACTGATTCGTAGACGTATCGTAGACTTCGAATTTGCTGATGCCATCCCGTGTGATCAGCGGGAAATATTCCCATCGAAGGCCGGCGTCAATGGTGAGCCTGGATGTGATCCGGTAGGTATCTCCGACGTAGAGAGCCTCTGACCAGTCTTTGTTTGTCAGCCTTATGAATTGCTGCCCGTTCTGGACCTGGCTGGCCAGGCCAAGATTGAATGAGGCAATTCCGTTCCACGGCGCAGAGTTAAACCCGACCGGCGCGCCGGTACCATCATAAAGCTGAGGTTGGTCTCCGATGCCCGCCGCGTCCGTCGCCAGGTTGAGGAAAGTGTTGTCGTCGGAAAATGAAGAATCGCCACGCACGCAGCACACGACTTCCGGCTGCCATTGGTTCAGGTGGCTGTGGGCGGCGTCAAATCCGAACACGATGGTATGTTTGTCCTTGATCCAGGTTGCGTTCTCATCGAGTGTCAACTGCCAATCGTTCCGCCACATCGGCTCCCACGACTGGTTCGTCCCCAGAGGCGTGAACTCGTCGAACTCGATTCCGGGCATTCCGCTATAGCGCGGGTCACCCGCTGGAGTGTTGCTGTTGACCAGGCCCAGAACGCTCTGCCCGTAATCCTTGCCGAAGTCGAGTGTCTGGTTGTGCTCGCCCATCCGAGTGAACCCGATGTGTCCAGTCAGGACCAGATTGGATTTAGGCGTCCAGGTGTGTCCGATGGTTACGGTCTGCGCGGTATCATGGGTCTGCCCGGTGCCGTTGCCCTGGCCGGCAATGCCATAGTCGCCGCCGTCATTCAAATTAGCCTGCTGAAGCGTGTACTTTCCCCACAGCGACTGGCGGGAACTGATGTTGTAGTCGACTTTGCCGGTGTAGATGTTTCGGGTCCAGCTCGAAGAGCGAAGACGGATGTCATTTTCAGACGTGAACTGGTCAAAGGGCTGGCCAAGCGTGTTATTCGGCGTATAGGGCGACATCAACTGCCAGAAGTTCGTCGCGCCGGTATACATCCTGCTGGCCGGAATGACGTTGTTCTGGAATGCGCACCGCCCCTGTCCGGTGGCCGTGTTTCCTGTAGTGGGGTCAAAAACCATTCCTTCTCGCACCGGATTTCCGCAGCCGTCCAGCACCGGTTGCGTGTGGGCTGCATCCGTGAATAGCGGAGATCCAAGATAGGCTGAATAGTCCCCATTCCTCATATCCATTGGAGGAATCAGGAGCGTGTCCGCGGCATTCTGGCGCTGGAAGTAACCATCCCAGTTGCCGAAGAAGAACAACTTATTTTTGACAATCGGCCCGCCCAGCGTGGCGCCGTCGTTGTTCCGGATGTCCTTGGGCCTGCTCCCGGTAACATGGACCAGAGCGTTCTGGGCATTCAATGCCTGGTCGGTGTGATAACCGTAGAGCGATCCGTGGAACTGGTTTGTTCCGGATTTGGTCACAATGTCCGTGGCCGCGCCGGCTGTCAGCCCTTTTTGAACATTGAAATTGGAGGTCTGCACGTTGACTTCCTGCACCGTCGCCGCCGGAGGCACGATGACCATGTGGTTAGGCAGCCAGAGAAAAACGTCTGTGGCGCCGTCCACGCGCGATGTGTTGATGTGGGCCGGCAGGCCGTTCGAGTTGATGTCGAAGGAGCGGTCGGGCGCGTCCGCTATCGAATTGGGATAATTGCCCGTGAGCGCCGTCGTCGACACTACGCCCGGAGCGAGGAGTTCCACGCTTTGGAAATTATGGTAAATATTCAGTGGAAGGTTTTGGACCGCATAGCTCGAGATGGTTGTGTGAACATTCGTTTGTTGGGTTTGGAGGGCGGTTGCGGCGCCCGAAACCGTGACCTGTTGTGACACAGCTCCTACGGAAAGCTGCACATTTTGCTGGCGGACAGAGCCCACGGCGACGGTGATGCCCGTTGTCCTGACCGGCTTGAAGCCCTGCGCTTCTACGCTCAGAGTGTAGGTGCCGGCGGGAAGATCGATAATGGTGTACTGCCCGCTGGGTCCGGAATTGACGTTGCGGGTCAGACCCGTGTTGTCATTGGTAATTCTGATTGCCGCTCCGGGCACAACAGCGCCAGTCTGGTCTGTGACAGTTCCAGCGACTGAGCCATATAGAACCTGAGCGTTTAGCCTCCCGATCGAAATAAGCCCCGCAGCAGCGGTCACGAAGAGCAAAAGAGCGAGTTTAAGAAAGCACTGAAACCTCATACTGCCATACCTCCGCATTACTGAATTTGGAGATAGGCCGCGAACCGACGAATGGTCAGGCGGGCAGAGCCTTCCCAACCGCATAATTGTAATGAGACGTGAATTGCCCCAGCTTTATCAAAATATTAATGGCACACCAACAAATAGCTTGTCAATGAATTCTTTCGATTGTTATCGTTTTATGAAAACGTGGTCAATTCGGAAGCTTTTGTCGCCAGTTCGACCTGTTTTCGAAAATAAGTGAAGGTTGGCGAAGAATGAAATCGCACGAGTATGCGATAAGCGGAAACCCGGTTTCTGCTGTGCCGGCCCGCCTCTCCGGTTATGATAAAAAACCGGACGGGAGACGACGCAGGCGCACGCCGCGTTTCGATTCAAGCGGAAAGAATCCTGATGCCTGCTCTCGCAAGAGGTCATGGCGCGCTTTCGAATTCTCGACCACACAGCCGACGTTGGGTTTGAAGCTTTTGGCTCGACTCTCCCGGAAGTTTTTGAGAACGCCGCCCGGGCGATGGCGCACCTGATTGCGGACCCGGCAACGATCCAGCCGGTGGAGGGAGTTCAAATTGAAGTTCAGGGCACGGACGCAGCCGATCTTCTGGTAAACTGGCTCAGTGAGATTCTTTTTCGGCATGACGCCGAGCGGTGGCTGTTCTGCGACTTCAGAGTCGAGATTCTCGACGATCATGCAGCCTCAGGTGTAGCATGGGGCGAAAAAATTGATCTGGCCCGTCACCGGACCAACCTGATGGTCAAAGCCATAACTTACCATCAACTGAGCTTGCAGCAAATGGCATCCGGGTGGCGCGCGCGGGTATACGTGGACATCTGAGATGCATTTCCAGGCTCCGGCGGGTTCGCCGGCTATTCAAAATGGATCCCGGCGGGACATCCGGTCGCGCGGATTGCTGCGCAGGCTTCCACTTTGTTCCCGCTCTTTCCATCCGCTTATTGTGCCGTTGCTGGCCGCACTTGCCCTGGTTTTTCCCGCCGCGCCGCGCCGTACATTTGCGGCCAACGACAGCTTCTATCACGTCGTGGAAGTCAAGCCGAATGTCTTTGTCTGGGTGGCGGAAGACGTCCTCAATCAGGAAGGCGATCCGGAATTCAATCGTGCCGGAAACGCCGGCTTTATTGTGACAAATGATGGCGTGGTTGTGGTGAACACAACCAACAGTCCCTTCAATGCGCGCGCATTGCTGTATGAGATCCGCAAGCGCACCGATCAGCCGGTCCGCTACGTCATTGACACCAGTGCGTCGCCTGACGTGATGCTGGGCAACGAAGCGTTTGAATACTTTCGGCCGGTCATCATTTCAACCCGGCAGGCGGCCCAGGAGATGGCTGATTACAAGAAAGCCTTTCCCGCCCGTGTCGAAAACGATTGGAAAATCGCAGCCAAAATGCGCGGCGTTCATCCGCTTCCTGCCAATCAGATTTTTGACAAGGAGTTGACGCTTTATGTGGGCGGCCAGGATATCCGCGTGATCGACATGGGCGACAACACCTCGCCGGGCGATGCGGCCGTTTATCTGCCCGGATCGAAGGTGCTCTTTCTGGGCAACATTTTTGAAAACGAATATGTTCCACGAATTGGTATTGCGAATATGGAACAGTGGATTGCCACTTTGCGAAAGGTGGAATCCTGGGACGCGGATGTTTATGTCCCGGGCCACGGCCAGCCCGCCGGAAAGGCCCAGGTGCAGAGCTTCAGTGGATTCCTGGAATGGCTTTACGGCCGGGTGCGCTCGGGCTATCAGCAGGGCAAGAGCCTGGCGCAGATTCAAGGCCAGATCGTGCCTTTCCAGAACATCCACTGGCATGCTCCGGAACTCGAATCGGAGGCCGTGGCAGGCGTCTATCGCTCGCTGGCGAAGAACAGCAGCCAATCTTCATCATCAACTTCACCACCCAGTCCGTAATCCAAAGGAGTCACCTCATGAACAATCCTCGACGTGCTTTCCTTGCCGCGATTCCTGCCCTGATGGCTACGGGCGCGCTGGCTGCTGACAAGGGTTATCTGCCCTCGAAGGTCTATGAATTTTCTCAACTGCCGGTCCATCACGAAAAAACCAATACGTCCCGCCCGGTGATGGACGGCATGTCGCACGAGAACTGCCGAATCGAACTCCACGAATCTGACCTGGCTCCGGGCAATATGCCTCATCCCGCTCACCATCACTCGCATGAAGAGATGTTCCTGGTGCGCGAGGGGACTTTGGAGGTGACCATTAACGGCAGGGCATCGAAGCTGGGGCCGGGTTCGGTGGCCTTCATCGCTTCCAATGATGAACATGGAATTCACAACGTCGGCAGCGGGCACGCGCAGTATTTTGTGCTGGCCATCCACAGGCCGGGCGACCATGAGGCCTGATCAGTGACCGACTGGAAAGAACATGGCATCCGCATCGTTCCGGGGAACGATCTGGACCCCAACACTCCGCAAACGCCCGGCATGACGCGCGAAGCGGCCATCACGCATGCGCGCACAGGCGCCAGCAAGCTTTGGGCGGGAACAGTGGTGGTGGGGCCGGCCGTGCGCAGCGGCGCCCACCACCACGGCGAGCTGGAAACAGTTATCTACATCGTGAGCGGCCACGCGCGCTTCCGCTGGGGCGACCATCTGGAATATGTTGCGGAGGCCGGCCCCGGCGATTTTGTTTACGTGCCGCCGTTCGTTCCGCATCAGGAGATGAACGCGCGTTCGGACCAGCCGGTGGAAGGCGTTGTGGTCCGCAGCGGCCAGGAACCCATCGTGGTGAACCTCAATATCCCCAGCCCCGAACCCGGCACAACAGACGCCAGGGACGATTCCTTCCACTCAAGGGAGTAGTATTTCTAGATTCGGGGAAGTCGTGGGAAGTACGGTCTACTTCACTCGCGCCCAGCTTTCAAGGCTTGACCACCCTCAGGTCGTCCGTTACTGAGAAGATGCCGGGGACGCTCTTCGATCGGATGTTCACCATGTTCTTATCCGCCTGATTGTCCACGACGCCTTCGAGTGTGACGTGACCGTTCTTGACGATGATGCGAATGGGTTTCTGGACGGACAGGGCATACCGCTGCAGCGCCGGATAGCCGTAGATGGCGCGGAAAAGCCTCAGCCTCAGCTCGACATCCATGTTGGAAGTCGGCAGCACTTCGATCTGATTATCTACCCTTTCCACGCCTTCGATCCGCTTCACCACGTTTCCGGCCTCGCTCTTCAGAATGGGCTGTGTCACTGCACCCATCAGGGTGACGTTGTAGCCCTGCACTTTGTAGCTGATGTCGTCAAACACGTTGTAGTAGGGAAGCATCAGAATCTCGTGCCGGACCTGATCGCTGATTCGCTGCTCGGCCCGGACGGGAATCGGCCTTTTTTGAGCGCGGGCAAACGACGAGAGAGAAGTTGCCATGACGGCAACGAAAAGGGGTACAACAAGGAAGCGACGCATAGCAAGCCCTCCATTTTTTGCGAAGTCAGTTCGCCCTTGCGTCTGAACCCAAGCCTGGTCTCCTCACCCAACGGTCGGACGAACCAACCCCGGATTTCACTTTCTCGTATTATCCTATTATTCAGTTTAAATGTTGCTAAGGTTCAAAAGCAAACTGCTTCGCAAGCCTTGTGGCCCTGTGCTGCACGCGCAGCGATTGCACAGTCAACAATCAAACTGTGACCGAAGCGAAACGTCCCTGCATTTCGCCCGAAAAATGCAGAGACCTTTCGCTCCGTTCACGGAAACAGGGTTCGACTTCGTTTTTCGGCAGGTTAGCTTTCCAGCGCTTTGCGGCAGTAGGCGTAGCATTTTTTCATTTCAGTGATGGTATTCAGTCCCGGCTTGTCATACTCATACTCGATGTTGGCGGGAATCTTCCAATGATTGTCGCGCAGCAAATGGAGCACCGCCTTGATGGGCGTATCGCCTTCGCCGAACGGGAGGGCATCGCCGTGGTTCCTTTTGCGGTCCTTGATGTGCAGCGTCACTATCTTGCGGTGATGTTCGCGAAGGAAGCTGACGGGGTCCTGGTTGGCGGCCGTGAAGTGGCCAATATCGAGATTGATGCCGAGGTAGGGCGAGGCTCCTTTGAGGGCGCGTTCGAAGGTGGCGGGGGTTGAAAACTCGTCGGGGTCAGCCGTGTCGTCGTGGTTGTGGAAGCCCACCATGATCTTGTATTTCTGCGCCAGAAGGTCCACCTGGTGGGCCACGCTGACGTTGGAAGAAGCGGTGATGTATTTCACGCCCAGCGCGCGGGCCATCTGGAATCCGCGCTCCATCTCCGGGTGGGTAAAGTCTTTGCGGAAGCTGTAATTGTAGGCGTAGAGCAGCACTCCGGCCTGGTCGAACTTCCGCCGAACTTCGTGGAAGCGGCTCATCGGGACGGTCAGCCTCCACTTGCGCAGCGCTTCGCGCGAAAGGCGGTCGGGCTCAATATGG
>DATEKC010000165.1:0-15645 GCA_035277665.1 Terriglobia bacterium | reverse complement strand
TCAAACTCCGGCGGAGTTCGCGGCGCAAGCGGCGGCGCGAGGGGCGTCTCCCCCCACGCCCCTCGCTCTCCCAAAACCAGAGCTACCACAAAGCTCAGAACTCATATTATGATTTGGACCAAGAACGGGGAGCAGGTCATTTCCAGACCCGGAACCGATTCCGACCGGGTCAATATCTAACAGCGTTGTGCCCATTTGTCGCCCTGGGCTTCTGCTCCGCATTCAAGTTCGCCTATCTAATTCAATCCGCCATCTGCAAGAGCCTGAGGGTGATCCTGGTGGCGGACTCCGCCACCCGTAGCAGGAAAGGACTGCTGTTGCTCCCTTCCGGAAAGAGGATGAGCAAGAACATAGTTCAGTGCCCGGCGTGCTGCGAGGTTGTTAGGATCTTGTCGCAAAAGCTCGCGCAGTTCGGCAACGCCCTCGCCCCATTTGCCGAGATGGAGCAATGCCGCAGCATAATTGAGCCGGATTCCTGTGTGCTTAGGATCCAGCTTAAGCGCTTCACGATACTTTTCCGCCGCCTCTTGCATCTTTCCAGCTTTCTGAAGAGCCGCACCCTGATTGTTATATTGAATTGCGGCCTGAGCATTGCGAGCGTTTCGTTCTTTTTCGCGCATCAGGTCGGCCAAAGTCTTCCTGACAGCCGCAGCCTGGCCAGGCTGGCCATCCTGGCTGAGGGCCCGCTGGAGGTTCCAAAGGGCGGGTTGACTCTGCGGATCCAGGCGCGCGGCTTCCCTCAAATGCGGCACGGCCTCGTGCGCCTTCCCCTGGTCGAGAAGCTCTGACCCCAGCCGGATTTGTGCAATTGCGTCCTTAGGAGCCAACTGGACAGCTTTCTCAAAGGCTGCCAGCGCTCCGCCGCTGTCGGAGAGAGCTTTTCGCGCCTCTCCAAGATCGGACCATGCTTCGGCAAAGTCGGGCGCCAATATAACGGCTTGGCTCAAATCCTTCTCAGCGTTCTGGAATTGCTTCAGCGCTGTTTCTCCCTTGGCGCGCAGATAGTGCGGATAGGCTGCTTTCGAGCTCTTCCCGAAGAGGCGGATAGCCTGACTCAAATGCCCAATGGCCGCCGGGTTGTCGTCGAATTCCAGAAGCACCAGACCAAGGTTTAATTGAGCCGGTGCGAAGCCAGGGTGAATGGAGACAGCTTTTTCCAATGCCTTTCGTGCAGCTTCATGATCCCCAAAGAAGTTCAGCGCTTCGCCCAGCCCACTTTGCGCTTCAGCAGAATCCGGCCTTAGGCGAACAGCCTCAGCCAATTCCTGAACCGACTCCCATCCTTTTCCCTCATGCATCAATACTCTCCCCAAAAGCAGATGGGCGTCGGGAGATTGCGGGTTCGCCCTGATGGCCTGCCGCAAGAGACGCACAGCCTCCTGGTTGTGTCCCTGGGCCGCCAATTCACGAGCGGCTTTCAAGGGAGAACGCTGCGCATACAGCAGGCAAGTCCCCTCCAGAAACAGCACACTTGAAACTGCGATCGAGGCAAGGAGATTTTTTGCGTGGTGGCGCGCCGTCTCTCCCCGCCACCGATAGAGGTTTTGGCCACGGTACAGGATGAACGCTGTCATGGACCTTATTGTATGCCTTCGGGGTACCGGCCTCTATAATGTTCTGTCAGGGCAGCGAAGGCGCCGTCCCACTCATTTTCGAGCAGAAGTTAGAGGAGGGCGTCCGAAGCCTGGCGCCTCGAACGCAGTGTTGGCAAAATGGTGTTTGGAACTATCCCCTGACACTGCTGGGCTCCAGCGATCGCAGAGGCCAAATTCCCCGCCATCGCCGAAGCCCCCGTAAATCCAAGCGCCGACACTAATCTAGCAGGTCGCCGCTCTGTATTGGGATTCGGTTGCCATTCTTAAGCGTTGGCATCGATCCCAACCGCAGCGCGGCGCCGGTAGCAAGCCTACCACAAGATTTTGAGCCCGATTTCCACCTGGCGACCTGAAGAATTGGCCGCAGTAGCCGCCTGGGCACCAAAGTTTCCGCTAGGAGAACCCTGGAACAACGCCTGCCCGAATGTTGAAGAATAGACGTCCGTGTCCGGGTCACCAAGATTCAAATGGTTGGTGGCATTGTAAGCCGTCATTTTCAGCTGTGCGTGGAACCTCTCAAAAAGCTGAAAGTCCTTTGTGATGCTGGCATCGATATCAAAGAACGACGGCCCCTTGAGGCATCCGAATTGTGTGGGATTTGTCCGCAGCACATACGTGTTCGCTGGTATTTGCGAGAACGCGCTGGGGTTGAACCAATCGCCGGACGGCACATTTGAACATGGATCGCCATTAACAATCATATTTCCGGAATCCTGATAGTTGCTGACGATCCCGCCGCCGAAACGCGGGTAGTCGCCTCCGACATACGTAACAACCGGGGTTATCTGCCATCCACCCACAAGGGCATTCATGACCCTGCTGGAAGAATTCAGGAACTCGCGGCCCTGACCAAAGGGAAGCTGATAACTCGCGGATCCTACCAACCGCTCCGTCGGCTGATTGCTCTTTTGCCATTGGAATGTGTTGTCGTACAACGTCTGGTCGTTGAAGTAATTGTACTGGTTCGACGCGTTGGTGTACACGTACCCCACCATAAAAGTAAGGCCATTCGCGAAGGGACGCGAAACCTGCAGTTGGAACTGATGATAATGCTCCAGAGCACAGCACTCTCCTATGGTGAAGAGGGGCCCGTATTGGGGATAGGGTACCAGGAGTGAACTCAAAGGAATGGTGGGTTGGTTGAAATAAGGGCCCGGCATCAATGTGGTGTCGAGGTAATGATAGAAGGGGTTGGACACGCTTTGGGAAAGAGCGCTCTGATATTGTTGATTTAAAGCCGGATTGATAGCATTCAACTCCTTCGTGTAATGCTGGTGCCCTAAATTGAGGAAGTACGTGAAGGACACCATCATGCGGCCAGGTAGCTGCCGCTGGAAGTTGACGTTAATCCGGTCGTTCCATGCCTTCTGAAAGTCCTGTGGATACCACAGCAGATTTTCGCCCCCGCGGCCTACATTCGACCCGAACTTTGTGCCCAGCACGGGAACAATCGGGTTGGAATTGGCCGGGAATGGGTTCGCAAACGTCTGCTGGGGTATGCCATTCGCCAATGGAAGAGCAGATTGGAAACCCGTCATCCCGAAATAAGGCGGCTCGAGGAAGTTAATGTCCTCGAATCCACTGATTGGAGCGTTGGTGAAGTTCATCTCTGTGGGGACTACATAACGGGCGTAGCCAGCGCGCAGCACATCCTTATCGTCAATACGATAGGCAATACCCACGCGTGGTGCCAGCGCCAGTTTGGGAGCGTTCCACATGCCCGGGCTTGTGGGGGTAGTCCATTGCCATTGCCCGTTATATTTCCAGAAGTTATTGCCGACAATCGAGGTCGCCGCCGCCGGCATATTGGGGGGATTGGCCACCATTGCCGGGATCGGTTGCGAAAGGTCGAGCCCCTTGGAAAGTGTATGGGCGGCGTCATACCATGCCGTCTCATACTCGTTACGAACACCGAGTTGGAGAGTAATCTTCCGGCTCACGCGCCAGTCGTCCTGAATATACGCTCCCCAGTACTGGTCAATCGGCACGGGGACGGGGCCTGAAATTACTTCAGTATTATCCGTGAGGGTGCCCAGAAGGAAAGTGGCAAATCCGTTTCCGGAGTGCAGAGTGTCAGCGCCTATCGGCGAGTTGGCAGTATCGTTCGTATTGAAATAAAATTGAGAGGTATTCGAGACGTAAACAGGGCCGCCAGTGCGCCGCCATTCCACGCCTGCCTTGATGTAGTGCGACCCCCTCTGGTGTGCAACGTCAGCGCTGAGCGCCTCTCCCTCGGGGCGCTGGTCCCAGTAGAATCCTCTGCCTCCAAATTGATTCCCGCCAATATTCAGGTCAGGGTAGTAAACAGGGAAACCCGGCGAGGCCTCCTGGGCAGGCACGTACCAGGGATTTTTTGGCCAGATATCGGCCCACCCGTTGCCTCCCATGGGCGTTGAGGTGTAGGCATCCACAACGTTATCGTAATCGGCATGCATGGTGATGACCGTTGTAGGGGTTACCGTCCAGACCGCCTCACCCATAATCTGTTTTGCGGTTCGGAAGGTGCCTGTCGGCGTGTAGAAAGGGGAGTTATTGGGAGTCACATTTGCCTGGATGTCGGTGGTGTGATAGTTGCTGATCCGGCCGAATGCTTTCCATTTCGGGTTGATGCTCCAGTCCACGCGGTCGGACCAGTTGTAGTATGTCCACTGGTCCAGGTAACTGGTTTGGAAGTTGTTGACGCCAGTAATATTGGTTCCCGGGTTGTTCGCAGGCCAGAAATTCTTCATAAGCTGCGATGTGACAGGATCCCACATGCTTGACGGCACGATATTGCCTGCAAAGGGTGTGCGTGAGTAGGTCTGCGTATTGGGATCATAGGTGGTTGAGTACGGATTGTAGATAGTTGCCAGACCGCCATCAATATTGTACGTTTGTGAAAAATCGCCGTTGGCTTGCAGCGACGTAGGAACTGTTGTCCTGTAATTGGCCGGATTTCCAACCTTCCAGACTTCCACCGATGCAAAGTTGAACAGTTTATTCTTGATAATCGGGTTCCCCAAGGCGCCTCCGAACATATTCTGGCGCGTGGAAGTAACGCTGGGGGGCGATTGCGTCCTGTCACTGATGGCATTGATCCAGGGATACCGGCCAAGATACATGAGATCGCCGTGCCACTGGTTCGTCCCTGACTTCGTGGCAATGTTGATGACGCCACCGGCGCTGTGGCCGTACTGTGCGTCGACACCATTCTGGGTGATAGAAGTCTCCTGAACGTCATCCATATTGGGTGGGTAACTGAACTTGTGGCCCATCCCCACCGGACTGCCGTCAACCAGGAGGTTATTCTTCAAATTGGTGTCGCCACCCAGGTCAACGCTGTTGGCTGACCAGGAGAGGAACGGAAGAACCTCGCCGCGCGTGTTGATCGCTTCTGGGGCCAGCAGTGTGAGCTTGAAGGGATTACGGTCAAGCCGGGGCGTGTTGTCCGCAAGGGTCGTGTTAAGGGTTATATCCTGCGAACTGGTATTGCTCTGCAATAGTGGCGGGGCCGAGGTCACGGTTACTTCCTGGCGGACCGTGCCGGTCTTTAAGGTGGCATTCACCGTGATGTCGGAAGCCACTTGAACATTGACATTTTCCTGCGTGAACCCGCTAAAACCAGTCATATCAACCGTCACTGTATATGTCCCTGGAATCAGCGAGCCCACGATGTACACACCGGTTGCATTTGTTTTCACAACGCTCTGGATTCCGTTGTTGACGTTACGCACTGTGACCGTCGCTCCAGGGACTGCGGCTCCCGACTGATCCGTGACCAAACCAGTAATTCGGCCATGATAAACTTGACCCATACATTGCAATGAGAAAAAAATGCCCACTACTATGGCAAGGAAAAGCTTAGATCGCATCGATCCCTCCTGCTTGATTGTTCCGTTCCTCAGCCTCTCACGTTGGCGATGGGTTATGAAGATTGTCCAAAGAGCGACGCTAGATCAGGAGCGAGGGACGCCCAAAGGTGCCCTTTCGCTATGAATCAGGTATTCGCCGGCACAGTGTTGGCTGCTTGCCGGAAAGAATGCCCCACTCCTATCGTCTTCATTTAATAGAACGGCCTAAGCACGTCAAGCAAGGAGATTCAATTACGTGAACCAATTTTCGTAAATTGGGGGACAAGCCGGTCAATATCAAGAAAGCTCTGATCGAGGGTGAACGTTTAGAATCTCTGTGGGCTTGGGCCTCCGCGCGCCTTAATCAAAGCTCTATCAGGATGTTAGGCCGGTTGCTAGCATTCACAATCGATGGGATAGGGCCCGGGCACACAAATGCGCCGGAATTGCCACCACATCAAACTAGATTAAGCAGGCGCGGCTTTATTGGCTAATTACGGTGCCGTCGTAACTCCGGATGATTCCCCATCCGCCATTGAGATGACGACGATCATCGTGGAAGGGATGCCTGGCAGCGAGTTCCTCATCCACTTCGATCCCCCATCCGGGCTTGTCACTGGCATAGAGGTAGCCATCCTTATAAGCCGCGCAACCCTTGAAAATTTCCGCCTCGAGACCCGTAATGATGCCGCCTTCCTGGATTCCAAAATTGCTGCTGGCGAGGTCCAGGTGCAGTTGGGCCGTGTGGCCGACGGGCGAGACGTCGGGCGGGCCGTGCCAGGCTGTCTTGACGCCAAAATTTTCAGCCAGGATGGCGATCTTGCGAGCTGGCGTCAGGCCTCCGGTTTGCGTCACATGGCAGCGGATGTATTCGATCAGTCGTCCCTCGATCAGCGGCTGCCACTCATGCGGGCTGTTAAATAACTCGCCCATGGAAATCGATGTGGCGCACTGCTGCCGGATTTGCCGGAAGTAGTCGAGGTGCGCGGGCGAAAGAGGGTCCTCCAGATAGAACAAGCGAACTGGCTCCAGCTCCTTGGCAAACTGGACCGCCTCGTGCGGGCTCACGCGCTCATGCACATCGTGGATCAATCCCACTTCCTCGCCCAGTTGGTTTCGGCACGCTTCCAACACCTTCTGCGTGAGGCGCATGTAAGGACGGGACTCAAAAACGGGGCCGGAGTGCAATCCTTTCATCGGCGTTCCGCCGCGCGGGCCATACGAGGACATGCCGGGGACACCCACCATGATCTTGATCACCTTGAAACCCTGCTCCATCTTCTGGTGAACCCGGTCAACGGCCCCGGAAGCGTCGGTGGCTCCAACGGTGGCATAGGTCAGGGCTGCTTCCCGCGTCTTCCCGCCCAGCAACTGGTAAACGGGCATGTTGGCCTGGCGGCCCTTAATGTCCCACAGCGCCTGGTCGACCCCGCTGATCGCGTTGTTCAGCACGGGACCGTTCCGCCAATATGAACTGTTGTAGCAGGCCTGCCAGGTGTCTTCGATGCGATCAGCCGGCATTCCGACCAGCAGCGGCTTGAGGTATTTTTCCACTGCCGGAACCACTAGGTCCGCCCGCTGGGTAAAGGTCGCGCAGCCATAGCCGTAAAGGCCGGGTTGATCAGTGATGATTTTCACCACCACGAGCCGCGCGTGGAGCGGCTGCGTGGCAATCACTTTAATGTCTTTGATAATGGGAGCCGGCAGGCCGCTCGTTGCGCGCGCTTCCCGTTCCTGCGCCGCCAGCGGCATTGCTGCCAGGGACGCACCGAGAGTGCCCGCCACGCCCAGTTGAAAAACTTCCCTTCTGTCCATGAATGTCTCCTATGATGTCGGTTTGGTCTCGGCTGGTCCAAAGCAAGGCCTGGTTATTAAACTGATCCGCCCGGATGGGAGGGATGCAACGAAAAATCCAACAACGTCCAAAGAATAGTCCGCGTCCCGCCAGTGGCGATTCCACGGCAGTTTTCGTGACCATTTCAAAGACCGGAACGCTATCAAAGCCCTAACCGGCCGTCAAACGAAAACTGATTGGCTGATAATTTGAGTAGTGAGTGAGTCAGCTTCGGGCCCTCACCCCGCAGTTTCCTTCACAAGGATCACGCGATCGCCCAACACGTTGTGAAGTCGCTGGATAATACCCGACGGCCAGCGGACTTCCACGAGTTGCGCACTTGCCTCTTTGCCGAGGCCGAAATGGACGGGTCCGTGGCTTGAGGAGGCGTAACCTACACTGGAAGTCATGTGATTGTATTGCGCGCCGGCCTTCGTCACCACTTTTACGACCGCGCCGATGCCGTCCCGGTTGCTTTTGGTCCCTTCAAGAGAAACGTCGAGCCAGTGTCCGGCTCCTTCGCTCCTGTTCATCCAGATTTCTGCCTGCCTTCCAAGCGCTGTTACCACCACATCCACTTTGCCGTCGCCGTCAAAGTCGCCGAAGGCACAGCCTCGGTGCCGCGCGGGGGGCGAGGCGGCCAGGCCCGCTTCTTTTGTCAATGCCTCCCATTTTCCGCTGGGCCCCGGGCTCCGAAATACCGTGTTGTACTGATTGACCTCCACGCCTTTTCGTTGCAACTGGATATGCCCGCGCGTAACGAACAGGTCCTTCCACCCGTCATTGTCAAAGTCATAGAGGCCCGGGCCGTAGCCACCCATGGACTGGCTGAGATTTTGCATCCCGCTTGTATAGGTAATGTCTTCAAAGCTGCTGCCTTTCATATTGCGAAAGACCGGGAAGGTCTGATTGTTGAGCGCTACAAATACGATATCGGGATATCCGTCATTATTAATATCCCGAAAATCCAGACCCATTCCTGAAATAAAGCTTCCGTTTTCAGGCAGAGCAACACCTTCCTGAAGCGCCACCTCCTCGAACGAACCCCCTTTGTTATGGAACAGGAAGTTATAGTAAGTGTCATTGGTTACAAAGAGGTCCGGCCGTCCGTCGAGGTCATAGTCGGCCATGCCAACTCCCATGCCTTTTCCCACATGATTCCGGATTCCCCACGCTGCGGAAACGTCCTCAAATGTTCCGTCACCCTTGTTTAGAAATAGCTGGTTGGGAAGTCCTTTATAAACACTTGGGGTGCAATAGCCATATGTATCGGGACCGAATTTACAAACCGGCTCGCTGCTGTAATTCCACTGCAGGTAGTTGACTACGAACAGGTCAAGGAGTCCGTCATTGTTCACATCCACCCAGACTCCGGTAATAGACCATAAGGGACCGAATTCAGGGTCAGCCCAATGGTTCAGGCCGGCCCTGGCGGTAACATCGGTGAAGGTCCCGTCGCCGTTATTGTGGTAGAGCGTATTGCGGTGCACGCCAGCCACGAAGAGGTCCGGATATCCATCGTTATCGTAGTCACCTACAGCCACACCGGCATCGTACCCGAACCCGCTCAATCCTGCCTTTTCTGTGACGTCGGTAAATACGCCGTGGCCCTCATTCCGAAAAAGCTTGTTTGAGAATTTAGGAGAATCTTTCTTCAGAGTGGCAATGTTCGCCGCATTGGTAAAAAAAATGTCAGGCCGGCCGTCTTTGTTGTAATCAAAGACGGCGACTCCGCCTTCCATGGCGGCGGGAGCGTGCGCGACTGACGGGGTCTCCTCGGTTTCAACCCGGAAGGGAATGGGCTTTAATTCAAAATGGATGGCGGACGCAGAGTGAGGGGCTGCGGACAGCAAACCATGGCCGAGTGCGTCAGGCAAAAACAATGCGCCTAAAAGCTTAAGGAGTTCCCGCCGGCTGAACCGCCAACACCCATTCCCCTTGATTCGATCACCCATCGCCATCTCATGATAGCATTCGACCGGCCAATGTGATCCCGCGCCTTTATTCCCGCCTGAGAGCGAATCACGCCTTTCTGGATCGTATCAACCTGAGCGATTACGACGGCGGTGATTCTTCCAGGTAAAGATACTTCCGTGGAACCGCGAAGAAGATTTAAGGATAACGAATTTGTGTCCTCAGCCATGAATCCGTTGCATGGGCCCAAGCGCTATTTGTGCATGAAATTTCGGACTCAGGAGACGAGCCAAAAGAGCACGTTTCACCGCCGACCCTGATTTACTCGAATTTCACAATACAGGACCCAACCAGCATTTTTGGTAGAGATGGAATTGAGAAGGAATTAACTTACGGAAGGCGGGAAGAGTGCGGTTAACGGGGGAGGGAGTGGGGTGAGATATCGTTAGGAAGTGCTCTTGATTTCCAGTTGAGCACCGGCAGCACTTCCATCACATCACAGCATTTGTTTCTGCACTGGAAGGGCCCCCAACAATGTGGGTCCGCTTTGGGACCCGCGGACAACGCAAGGAAGGTTCCAAAAACTGATGCAACAATTACAGCCGGGGTAGTTGTCTGTTCCCAATTTCTTGGGCGATAGAAATACCCCAGCCTTTACAGTTCTCGTCCGGATCAATACAGCATCAGATATGGACTTGAGCGAATTGGGCCTGGGGCAAGCCGATGCGACCCGTGCAGTAACGTTCAGGGCCTCGGGGTAATTGGCGAGGCGGGGTTGCCACCAGAGGTTGCATTCACAATAGCCCAGGCAACGCCAGCCGTTCCAGCGGCAACTCCCAGAGCTATCAGCAATCCGGGAGGAATGCGCTTAAGGTGCCGTTTCCCGTTTCCCTGGGGATCAGGCATCGGGGCCCTAGCGAGGTCGGTTGCCACCGTAATCGTTTTGCCTTTACTGACTTCTTGGACGGCTCCATTTTTTTCGACCTGTAGCGTGCCATCCTTCGCCGTCACTGCAAGAAGTCCATCGGCTATCGCGACTTCGCCTAGGGTCCTGTAACCCTTTGCCGGAGAAACGGTGACATCACCCGCCTTTATCCGGAACGAACTGCTGGCTTGGGGGTGGTAGAGCGACACATTACCTTGCGTGAGCGAAACTGTCACTGCATTCGCTTCCCGAAGAAATGATGCCTGCGTCTGGCGGCCCAGAACCATGCGATTTCCCTGGGTCAGAGTCACCATCGCGAGTCCATCATCAACTCGCAGATTATCGCCTTCCAGGAGCGTTGTATGGGGAAGCGGAGCCTGGCCGTCCAGGGTTGCATTCTTACTTCCCAGCAACGAGCCCAGTGCCATCGGACTACTGATGGCAATTGTCGATGTCATCGCCAGCACCCATGCCATTGCCCACACAAAGGTAATCGCCTTCCGTCGAATCATCAAAGGCCTCCGCTATCGCCGATTTATATCAAGAGTTACCTTAACTGTCAAGTTACATTCCTGCTTTCCAACCTGGAAACGAAATGCCTCCGGGGACAGCTTTTAGATTTTGTTGAATGAATTCGGCTTGTTCAAAAAGCCTGCTGAGGGACGCAAAACTTCTCGCTGTGGCGCATCATTTTGCCGCCCATTTCTGAGCCTCGCAGACATAGAGCGTTGAGCCGGCTGCTCCTCGCGTGTTGGTATACAGACTCCCCGTAACACACTGTCCTCGCGGAGCATCGGGACCGCTTGACCACGTTGCAGAAGTTCCACCTACTGAGAGATCACCATCTATGAATTGATCGCCCGTGGTATTTCTGGAGGGTGAATGGTAGGCCGTGGTTGGCACCCCGAAATCGATGAGATTGGCAGCCACGTTCGTACTTCCTGAGCCCCCTGTCACACTTGGGACCGCATGAGCCGTGTCTCCGTTTTTAAGCACTTTCCATGAAAAACAGCCGTCCTGATCCGGAAAAGCGATTTCCATGAAAGTAGACTTCAAGGTTACGGTCAGACCGCTGCCGGACCCTTCCTTTGTCGGGAAGGCACTCGAATGCCCACTTCCCGGAAAAGGGAATGTGTTGTATTGACTGCCGGCGACATAGATTCTGATACCCGTAACAACGCCGCCTTGCCCAACCGACGTAACGGCGACTTGTCCGGCGCCATCCCCACCAACAATGAATGGATGATCGCCAACTCTATAACCAGAGCCAGCTTGGCGAACCACGGCCGTCAGGATAGCTCCGAGCTGGGTTGGCCCCACGACAGGCGCTGAAAATGGACTGGGAGACGTTTCCCCGCCGTTCCGGTCGCTGCAAACAACCGCATAAGTGTAAGGCTTTCCGGCATCACCATTCACTCGGGCGCTTGAGATTACCATGGGAGCAGGAGGATTTTTCAGTTTCCGAATTCTTACAAGCCCGGTGCTCAAAATTCCAGAGTGAGGTTTATCCAGGCCCTCATTCCAGTCCGAGTGTCCATGCATCCCGTAGATAGTACCCAGACTCCCCGTGTAGGCAGGCCCGTCGGCAAAGAGGTTAACGCTGGATGCCCTGGATCGATAGGCCTTCTCCAATCCAATGTCGTACATGGATTGACTTCCAAAGGTAATGTAGGGACCGCTTTCCGGGGAATTCCGGAGGCCGATACTGTTTGGAGTTGCCCCCGCACCCCAAATAAAGTTGCTGGCCGGCCCCCCATACCCTCCCGTGGTTCCCTTGCAATAAACAGGAGAATAAGTACTGCCATTTCCCGAGAAAAAAGCTCCGAACACGAAATTCCCTGTCCCGCAGATATAGTCTCCGCCACCCGCTTCTTCGTAGGGGTTCTCGATCAGGGAACCGCCGTTGCTGAGCAGCAGCATGTAAGCTGAAACCCTGACATCGACCTTAAGCCCGGAACCACGGCCGGTCAGAGTCGTGGCCGGAGTGCTCTGCGTGTTCGTGTACCCGGCCCCGCGGACCGAAACTTTTAAGGCTCGAACAGATCCCTCGGGACCAATGCTGGAGATCGTCAACACCGCATCCTTGCCTCGGCCCAGGGGCAAAACCGTATCCCCAACTGCATAATCCCTGCCGGCATCCGCTCCGTCCGGTTGGGCATATAAGATTGCTCCGGTCGAACTCTTGTTGTTTTCAAAATCCAGGTAACTATAGGTGAATTTGTCAGAACCGGAATCCCACAGTCCGATGGCGCCTCCGACCCTTCCGACGGTCCACTGGTTGGAGTTAACGCCAAAAGCATATCCGCTGTCGTTTTGAGTTTTGATGCCGATTGTCGCTCCACTTGATTGAACGTTAAGGAAGCTCAAGTAGCAAATACATCCGTGCTGGCTGTCAAGTAATGTGCCGACATCGGCCCCTCCGATGTTCATGTCCCGAAAAGTACTGGCAAGGACATCTGCTCCTCTGGAACCATTCGGGTTCTTTCCCCCCACCATAAAAGCCACTGAACCTGGAACCACTTTCCCGCTATCTTCTATGGAGAATCCGGAGAAATGTACGTCGGATATGCCGGCCGTTGCCGGCCCTTGCTGCATGGCAGTTACATCAGTGGGACCGGTAAAGACGGTCGTATCAGGCCCCTGCCCCATTATGGTTACATGGCTGTTATAGAGGACCTGCGCGCTCCGGCCAGTCAGTGGAATAATGTCTCTCGTGATTTTTCCGGATGACAGCAGGATGGTGACCGGATGCGTGCCATCTCCCACAACCAGATTCCCACTTCCAATATGGCAGTTTCCGGGACACTCAAAGCCCTTGGCGTTGATAACGCCACCTCCTCGAGCGTAAGACGCCGCAAGCGCGGCGGTTATCTTCTGGCCCATATCAGCGCCGGGAAAATTCAGGGCGTTGATCACTCCTTTTGAATCAGCCGTGGGCGCTGGCGCAACTCGATGGCTCAAACTTTGACCGAGGATTTTGAATGTCGTTTCCGGGTCCCGCAGCTTGGGCTCGCTTTGGCCGAAAAGCAGATGCGAGAAGATAAGGAGGAAGATGGCGACGAGCTTTTTCATGGTCCTTACAAGGCCAGGGCAATTGTCTGCACACCGAATGATTTCAGACGGCCGTAGAAACTGTAGATTCTGAAAGGCGGAAAGAGCACCAAAGAAGGACGGCTACGGGATATGATCTTTACGACTATTCTTCTTGCTTCAACTCCGGAGCTTTCTGGTGAATGCACTCCCCAACAACCACGGCAATAGAGAACCTGGACGTCCTCGGATGATAACCAGAATGGGTGAACGCTGATCGGTCATTTTTTTCCTGCTGATGATATTTCCAAAGAGACTTGTTGCTTCAATCTCTCCCTGCTGCTTCCGAGGAGTAAAAGGCGAATGCCCTTCTGCCCATATGGACCGCCGAACCACGCGCATAACTTCGTTTTCCTTTCAGAACTCCCTCCTGCCAGGCAGCAACCTGAATGTAGGCGAGGACAGGAGCCAGGAGGAGAAACGCCGCACTGTAGTAAGCGATCGATTCAGTAATCGAAAACACCGTGAAGAACGCGAGAATCCCCGGGATTTCATCTGGAAGTTTGCCGGAGCACGGCGAAAGATAGAGCCGGGCCGTCAGGAACCAGGTAAGTGCGTAAGCCGCAACATAAGCCAAGGTCCCTAGAATACCCGTCTGAATTAGTGCGTGAAAAAAGGCATTCTCCAGTTGGATTCCATGCAGGTAATATCGGTCTGCCTGGAAGCCAAGCCCTACCCAGGGTGACTGCCAGAACACTGCCAGCCCTTGCATCCATTGCGCCGTTCTGCCTGTCAGCGTCGGGTCAAAACTGTGGTTGCGGGTTCCAAAGCTCCATAGATTTTGGAAGAACCCTACCAGGATAAGGAGTGTCACACCCAGGACACCCATCCCCAGCAGGGCCACGCGCCGTCGCTTGCGCAGCAGCAGGATAACCATAGAACCTACCAGGAAGCTGAGCGTTTCCGTGCGCGCCTGCGCAAGTACCAGAGCGTATAGCGCCACCAACATGACGCCCGCCCAGATGAGCTTGTTCCACTTCTTGCCCTGCCACAGCCGCGCCAATGCAACAACCGCAGCAACACCGGCATATCTCGCGAAGCCAGTGTTTCTGGTGCTGGCCATACCCAAAATCGTTCCGTGAGACCCTACAGCTCCGTTGTACGCCATCACTCCGAGTGGGCTTCCGGAAGTTGAGACGAGTGCCGCTCCGCCAAACGAAGGGATTGCTGCAAGCAATCCAATCAGAATGATGATGTCGATGACCCAATTGAGCGTAATCAGCCGTGACAGAACGTCCAGGGCGTCTGGATAGGTGCAAACTGCCACGAGAACCACGACTACGGCTTCGTACATGGCCACCCAGTAAAGGGCGCTTAGCGGCGCCTTGGATATCAATCCTGATGAGACGATCCCAACCGCGGCAAAAAAGCCAAGCAATCCCAAAGGCCCTGCCAGAGCCTGCGTCTTGAGGCTGCCTCGTGCGAGAATGACCAGCAGTGCAATCCAGGCGGCCAGTAGCGGGAAAAAGGCTCGAACACCGTGAATCAACTCCATGGTGCTCGTGGGAAAACCGGGCGAGAGGACGACATAGATGCCTGTGTTGTAACCGCCCCACAAGAGCAGCAGCAGGAGAATGCTTAGCAGCGCAAAGGGACGCCGGCGTTTGCGGCGGGGGCGAAAATTGCTATAACTAAATTGTGAATCGTTTATTTTCAACGATTTATAAAAGTGAAAAATTTACAAACTGTGTCAAAATTGGACATTTCTTGATTGCCGCCCGGCCCCTCAACTTACCGGCCAGTCGGTATGTAGCCTATTATTGTAGCATCCCGGCGGTCCCTGGCCCTGCCGTCACCAAGCCTGCCGGGCCAATCCGCTCGTACGCAGAGGCTTCTCAGCGGTCTCCGCCGGCCTGGCCTTTCGCGCCTCACCGTCCGCCGCCCTCTCTAACGCCTGTCTCCGCCTGTTCCCCGGCCTGCGCTTCGCCGTTACCCTCTGTATTCCTGGCCTTTCGCGCCTCACCGTCCGCCGCCCTCGCCAACGCCTGCAACTGCCTCGACAGCCGCCTGTTCCGCCACCTGGGATTGTTTCTCTTCCCCGGCCTCCATTCCGTCGCGGTTTGGCGGCGTAAAGCCGCCGCTACGTCCCAGCGCCTCCCGATAAACCTTTTCGATTCTTTCCGCCACGCGTTTCCAGTCATAGACCTCTTCCGCGCGTCGCCGCGCCGCCCGCCCCATAGCGGCCCTCAAGTCCGCATCCCTTGCCAGCCGTCCAAACGCCGCCGCCAAATCGCGCACTGTCTGTTCGGGGTTTTCTGCTGCAACCTTAATGCCGCATTCTTCCGTCACATGGAGCCCTGGGCCGGCCAAATCCAGGCAGACCACGGGCTTGCCGGCGGCCATGGCCTCCACCACCACCAATCCGCCGCCGTCGCGCAGGCTGGCGAAGACAAAGGCGTCGCATTCGGCCATCTCTTTAAACAGGTCTTCTCTTGGCAACCACTTCACCAGCCGGAC
>DATEKC010000164.1:0-12528 GCA_035277665.1 Terriglobia bacterium | reverse complement strand
AAGTTTCTGCGCCAGACCTTTCATGAATTCGCCGCCGCATCCGTGCGCCAGTCGCTTTGGGCGCGGGCCTATTACAATCGGCAGCGCCAGCGCGGAGCTTCCCACCACGCCGCCGTCCGCTCCCTGGCCTATAAATGGATTCGCATCCTCTACCGCTGCTGGCAAACGCGTACCCCTTATGACGAAAAACAATATCTCGAGACCCTGCGCCGCCGCCGCTCGCCCCTGTGGCTCGCCACCATCGCGCCCTCGACACGGGAGGTCCATGTATGACCTATGCCTAAAAAATCCTTGACCCAAACAACTCAGATGTCTCTTCCCAAGGGCGAGGGATGTGGTTATCGGGGGCGCGCGACCGCAGGACCGGCAATGCGCGTGCCTGCGCCCGCGGCGTGGGCCATGCTTTTCTTCGCATTAAGGCTTCCGCACACATCGCACCAAGTGCGCTACATGCGCCACCCATATGTTCCTTGAACCCGTAGGGTAAGGTTATGCTTGAAATGGTGTGTTTTGCTTAGACGCTTCCCTATTGTCGAGCAGCTTCAGTCTCTAAGCCGTGTGCCAGATGGTCGAGTGCCAGCCCTAGCACACGGTCATCGAAAAGGCGAAGCTTACGCTCACCGGCTAGCTCCCCTCCAGGCCACTTTCGAAGACCAGACCGAATTCCTTTTAAGGTTGGTTCCACATGTTCGCGTTCAATCAACCAATCCACAGTCGACAGAAGTTCCATACCGAATGGGGACTCAAAGCCATCAATCCGTTTAGCAGTCAGTTCAAGCACCCGAAGGAGCTTTTTTGAGGCATCTTGTCTGAGATAAAGATCGACGTATTCCCGGCGCTGCTCATCGAACCAGATCGTATCAGAGGGGCCTGAATCGCTCAACCGCTTGTCACAATGGAGATAAGTCCCGTCTAGAGCGTTAAGCAGATGTCGAAGTCGCTCCGAGTAGGGACCGTACTTGTCCGCAGTGAATTGAAGCTTCAGAGGGTCTTCGAATCCCAACGAATGAATAGTCCGCTCAAGGAACCATCCCAGTTTTTGCACTTCGAGATAAGTGCATTCGATCCCTAATACCCAATAACGACGGATCATTTCGGCGATAAGCGCTCGTGCCGGTGTGAGTTTTTCAACTCCTTTACGTTTCGCCACATTTTGGTATTTCTCTGTCGGTTCGTAAACCTGAACATCAACACCTTCAAGATCGCTGAGAAAGCTCTGAATTACAGGGCGAACGTCGCGCCAATCGAGCCCGCCGTTTCCAGAGCCAAGTGGTGGCAGCGCAACTGACCGGATGTTGCACTCCTGGATTACACGCCTCAAATCCTTCAGGCCGTCGATAATCCATTCAAGCTTCGACGGCTGCCGCCAATGTTTCTTGGTCGGAAAGTTGATGATCCAGTGCGGACCCTCCAGCCCCCGGTTCTCAGTAACGAACATCCGGCCAACCTTGACCTCTTTGTGCCTGCATGCTTCCTCATAGGCACGGAAGTTTTCAGGAAAGGCCTCCTTAAACATCAAGGCTATTCCCTTGCCCATAACACCTACAGTGTTGACCGAATTAACAAGGGCTTCGGCCTGGGATTCAAGCAGATTACCTTGCGGAAAACTCATCATTGAAAGTACCACGTCCTCTGAACACTAGTCTTTACTACTAGCTTACGTTTTGCAAGTTCTGCCTTTATGTTCTCGTCTTCTTGAGGATTGAACGAGCAGATCCCGAGCAAAGCTTTTACAGGTAGATGCCGCCACACAAGGGCTTCGGCCTGATATCGCTCCATTTTCCTTGGATCGTCTGGATCGTGCTTAAAATCTCGTCGACTAAGGATATTCCAATCTACTCGGTGCAAATCCTCCAGATTGGTGAAGTAATTAGCCATAACCGGATGGGCATGCTGGTCCGTAAATACAAAAGGAATCCCGAGTTCGGCCACTCTGTGTAACGAAGATACAAGGATTACGATCTCTTCATTGGGAACCCGCCGCACATTATAGCCCGTGTGAATGTTAAGCATCATAATCGAAAATGGCGTGAAGTAGAAGGGTATGTAGTCGCTTAAAGTCCCACCTTTACCGACGGTGACAATACGGCGAGAGCGCTTGCTTATTAGATCAAGATTTCCAATATTCCGAAAATCGGGATCTCGGACTTGCGCGTTCGACGCGTGCAGACCATGGTCCATAATCCAAGGCAGATTATCTCGATGTGTGATTCGGAAAATGAGGGCACGGTCTGGATTGAGGGCAAGTGGCATGGATATTCTACGTTGTCTCGATAAGCTTACGTAAGTCAACCAGCTTGCATGGTCTGAGTCCAGTTCCTTTTATCCTGAAGCGCTTCCTCTACGCAAGCGCAATTTGGGCAGGTCGTGCATACGTCGCCCAGTTCCGCGATGTATGCGGGTATTGGCATCGCAGTCGGCCGCGGAAAGTAGACGACAGAAGGATGAAAAAGACCGCGCCCAGCCATCGGTTACGGGCCATCGAATCAGGCCGGAGGCCATGAGCACAAACCAAAACCTCCCGCTGCGCCTGCCGACTCTTTCATCTTGATCCTCGCCTCGTGGAGCGTTTTCTGCCGGTCTGCACAATGCCCTGCATGCTTGTTGCAGGAAAAGCGAGCGGGGGAAAAGCCGGCAGTTGAGGTACCGCGTTCCCTGCCAAATGCGGGGCCGGACGCCCCCGGGCGTACAGCTAAAGTGTGCTGCCTCGCAGTTGACGCGTTGCGGGTTTTCGCTTAAATTACAGGTTCAAAAAGAACAGCGCGTCGAGCCTTTGGTTCCCAAGCGCTGCGGGCGGATTGCCCGGAAAAATGCCTTTCTGCTTTTCGAACGCGAGGGTTCGTGCGCCTTCCATCCTTTCGCAGGCTGTTGGTTCTGATTGTCCTTTGCCCGGCTGTTCCCGCTCTGGCTCTCACTCCGGTGGCAGCGCGTCACGGCATGGTAGTTTCCAATAGCGAGCTGGCCACCGACGCCGGCCTGGAAATCCTCGAGTCGGGCGGCAACGCGGTGGACGCAGCCGTGGCGGTGGGCTTTGCACTGGCAGTCACCTATCCTTTTGCCGGAAACATCGGCGGCGGCGGCTTCATGATGATCCGCATGGATGGCGAACCGCCCGCGATGGTGGACTACCGCGAGGAGGCGCCGGGCCGCGCCACCCGTGACATGTATCTGGACAAGCACGGCCATATCATCCCCGACGCCTCCATCGTGGGGGCGCGCGCCGTGGGCGTGCCGGGGACCGTGGCCGGCCTCGCCACCGCCGAGCAGAAATACGGCAAGCTGGGCCTGGCCCGCGTGATGCAGCCCGCCATCCGCCTGGCGAAGGAAGGCTTTCCCGTCAGCTACTATCTGAGCCAGTCCCTCCTGAAGCATGAGGCGCTGCTATCAAAATTTGTGGCCAGCCGCCGCATCTTCCTGCACGAAGGAAACCCCTACCAGCCGGGACAGATTTTCAAGCAGCCGGAGCTGGCCTATACGCTCGAACAGATTGCCCTGCACGGTCCGAACTATTTCTACCTGGGCCGGGCCGCCACCGACATCGTCAACACCATGAAAGAGTATGACGGCATCATCACCATGGAAGACCTGGCCCGTTATCACGCCATCATACGAAAGCCCCTGGTGGGGCAGTTCCGCGGGGATGAAATCCTGGCGCCGCCGCCGCCCAGTTCCGGCGGCGTGGCCCTGATTGAAATGCTGAACATCCTGGGGCCGCTCGACCTGGGGCCGCCGGATTCCTACCAGTCGGTGCACCTGACTGTGGAAGCCATGCGCCGCGCCTACGCCGACCGGGCCGCCTACATGGGCGACGAGGATTTCACTTCCGTTCCGGTGAAGGGCCTCACCAGCCCCCAGTATGCCGGCCAACTGCGAGATGAAATTCTGAAGTCCAGGCCCGATGCCAAAGTGCGCGCGGGCAATCCGGCGCCGTTCGAAGGCCCGAACACCACCCACTTTTCCGTGGTGGACCAGGACGGGAACGCCGTTTCCAACACCTACACTCTGAACAACGGCTACGGCAGCGGCGTGACCGTGGAGAGCGCAGGCTTTCTGCTGAACGATGAGATGGACGATTTTACCTCCAAGCCGGGCTCGCCCAATATGTTTGGCCTCATCCAGAGCGAGGCCAACGCCATCGCGCCGCACAAGCGCCCCCTTTCCTCGATGACACCGGTCATCGTGCTGCAGGGCGGCCAGGTGCGGCTGGTGCTGGGATCGCCCGGCGGCGGCACGATCATCAACACGGTGCTCCAGGTGCTGCTGAACGTGGTGGTCTACAACATGGACGTTCTGCAAGCTGTCGCCGCGCCGCGCCTTCACGACCAGTGGGAACCTGACCAGATAACTTATGAAAAGTTGGGCTTTTCTGCCGATACCTTAGATAAGCTCAGGAAAGCCGGGTATACGCTCCACGAAACGGACAGCCTGGGCGAATGTGAAGCTATCGCTATTGATCCGCGAACAGGCTGGCGCTTTGGCGCAGCCGATCCGCGGGGCACGGGAAAGGCGGCAGGGTACTGATGAATTTCGCGCTCTCAACTCATCTCTTTGCCAATGAACGGTTGTCGTCGCACATTCTCGATGGCATTGCGAACGCCGGGTTCCGCCAGGTGGAAATCTTCGCCGCGCGCCAGCACCTGGATTATCACGATGTCAACCACGTTCGCGACGTGGGGGAATGGTTCAATGACCACGAGGTGGAGCCTTTTTCGCTGCACGCGCCGCTTTATGCTGACAAGGAGTGGGGCCGCGCCGGCGGGCTGCCGATCTCCCTGGCCTACCTCGAGCGCCGCAAGCGCATCGAAAGCATGGAGGAAATCAAGCGGGCCATCGAAGTGGCGGAGCATCTGCCCTTCCGCTACCTGATTCTCCACCTGGGGCTTCCGGGAGAGGAATTCGACATCGACAAGTTTGACGCCGCCTTCACCTCGCTCGAGCACCTCAACATCTATGCCAAGGAGCGGGGCATCAGCATCCTGCTGGAAAACATTCCCAATGAGCTCACGGCGCCCGAGCGGCTCATTCGCTTCATGCACTACACCCACATGGGCCTGAAGGTCTGCTTTGATACCGGCCACGCCCATATGACCTGCGGCGTTGACCACGCCTTTGAGGTGCTGCACGATCACATCGCCTCCACCCACGTCCACGACAACCGGCAGGAAAAGGATGAGCACCTGGTGCCGTTTGCCGGCGGCATTGACTGGCAGCAAACCGTGCGCGGCTTCCACCGGCTCGGCGCCGAGGTTCCCATCATGTTTGAGCTTCGCAACTTCGGCCCCGCGGCGGCCTCCTTCGCAAAGCTGCACGAAATCATGAGAAAGATGGAGGAGATCCGCTAAGCATGGCAAACGCTTCGCCGCCCGTCGTCGAAATCCGCAACATGAGCCGGCATGTAGACCAGGAAGTCACCGTCGAGGGATGGCTCTATAACCTGCGCGCCAGCGGCAAAATCCTCTTTCCGATTTTCCGCGACGGCAGCGGCCTGATGCAGGGCGTGGTGGTCAAGAGCGCCGTGCCGCCGGAATTGTTTGAACAGGCCCGCTCGCTCACCCAGGAATCCTCCCTGCGCGTCACCGGCAAAGTCCGCGCCGAGCCCCGCGCGCCCGGCGGCTACGAACTGGGCGTCACGGGGCTCGAAATTCTGCAACTGGTGCCCGTCGATCAGCCTTACCCCATCACGCCCAAGGAGCACGGCGTCGAGTTTCTGATGGACCATCGCCACCTGTGGCTGCGCTCGACGCGCCAGCGGGCCATCCTGGGCGTGCGGCACCAGATCATTCGCGCCTGCCGCAACTTTTTTGACGACCGCGGGTTCGTTCTGGTCGATACGCCCATCCTCACGCCCAGCGCCTGCGAAGGCACCACCACGCTGTTTGAGGTGGATTACTTTGAACAGAAAGCCTACCTGGCGCAGTCCGGCCAGCTTTACAGCGAAGCCGCTATCATGAGCGTGGGCAAGTCCTACTGCTTTGGTCCCACGTTCCGCGCGGAAAAATCCAAGACCCGCCGCCACCTGATGGAGTTCTGGATGGTGGAGCCCGAAGTCGCCTTTGCCCATCTCGATGACGTAATGCAACTGGCCGAAGACCTGGTCTCAAACGTCGTCGCGCGCGTGCTGGAGAGTTGCCGCCCGGAACTTGAAACGCTCGGGCGCGACGTCGCCAGGCTCGAGCGCTGCGCTCCGCCCTTTCCGCGCATTTCCTATGACGAGGCCGTCAAAATCCTCAAGGAAAAAGGCAGCGAAATCGAATGGGGCGGCGATTTCGGCGGCACGGATGAAACGCTGCTGGCCGAAAGTTTTGACCGGCCGGTGATGGTCCATCGCTACCCGAGCCAGGTGAAAGCTTTTTATATGAAGCCCGATCCCGACCGCCCCGAGCTGGCCCTGTGCGTCGACGTGCTGGCGCCCGAGGGCTACGGCGAAATCATCGGCGGCAGCGAACGCCTGGCGGATTACAATTTGCTCGTCAAGCGTATGGAAGAGTCCAACCTCCCGCGCCAGGCCTTCGAGTGGTATCTCGACCTGCGCCGCTACGGCGCCGTTCCGCACAGCGGCTTCGGCATGGGCATCGAGCGCGTCGTGGCGTGGCTCTGCGGCCTCGACCACGTCCGCGAAACCATCCCTTTCCCCCGCATGCTCTACCGCCTCACGCCGTGAGGACGGTCGCGCGCGGCACGAGCATCATAGGCAGCGCGAAGCAGGCACCCGTCACCTGATGCTTTGGATGCGTGCGACCCGGCGCTGCAAACTTTGGCACGGAGCGACTGGAGATGGAAGCGAACTCGGTTCTGTTTCGCGACTTGACTTACGTCTTCCTGGCTGCTTTTGTTGGCGGGCTCCTGGCGTGGCGTCTTCGCCTGCCTCTGATTCTTGGCTTTGTCCTCGGCGGGATCGCCTTCAGCCCGTTCACTCCAGGCCCCCATCTTTCGGACTTGCACACCTTCGAAGTCTTTGCCGAAGTCGGCGTGGTTTTGCTGATGTTTTCTGCCGGCGTTGAGTTCTCCATTCCGGATCTCATGCGGGTGAAGTGGGTGGCACTGGTCGGTGCGCCGGTTGGAATTCTGCTCATCCTGGGCATTTCCGTCGCGGTGGCGAAGCTCGTCGGGTGGAGTGTTACAGATGGAGTTGTCATCGGAGCAACGGTTTCAGTTGCGAGCACCATGGTGCTGCTGCGCATTCTGGCCGACTCGGGAAAGATGACGACAACCTATGGCCGCGTGATGGTCGGCATCACTCTCGTGGAGGATATTGCGGTCATCTGCATGACGGTGGTGCTCCCCGCGTTTGCGGGCCCTGGCGGTGGCATTTTCCTGAGGACGGCGTGGAGCCTGGGAAAGGCTTTCATCCTTTTAATTCCCCTTGTTCTCCTGGCAATCACCTTAATTCCGCGCATGCTCCGTCGCGTCAAGCTGACCTGTAATCCGGAACTCTTCCTGTTGGTCGCGCTCACCGTTTGTCTTGGGACCGCTGCGCTTGCCCACGCTGCCGGCTTTTCCGTCGCTTTGGGCGCTTTCCTTGCCGGCCTGTCCATCAGCGGTTCGGCGGACCTTCACGAAGCGGAGAAGCAGCTCGTGCCACTTCGCGACGCCTTCGTGGCGCTCTTCTTTGTTTCACTCGGAACCCTGATTGATCCCAAAGTTCTCCTCAAGAGCGTGCCGCTGCTTGGCCTGATGCTCCTGCTCGTCGTCGGTGGCAAATTTGTGGTTTGGACTGCGGTAGTCTGGCTCTTCCGCTATCCCTTCGCGACCGCCGCTGCAGTGGCCGCGGGCTTGACGCAGATCGGCGAACTCTCGTTTGTGGTCACGCAAACGGCGCATTCGGCGGGAATGATAACCGAAAACGTGTTCAGTGCGGTGATCGCCACCTCCTTGCTTTCGATCTTGCTGAACGTTTTCATCGTGCGCGGCGCGTTCGCCTGGACGGACCACAAGCTCCCTGCATCCAGCCGGGTCTGAAGCGAGACGAATCGCACGTGGCGCATGCATCGCGCTTTTTGCGCCGTACGCGAAAAAGCGCAACATTCACCGCGTTGCGCGCTCCACCAGCAGCTTAACGGCCTTTCAGCGACGATCACTCTCACCCTTTCACAATCAATTCCTGCCTCCAACAAAGAACCCTTATTTCACGGGTTTGCCGGACGAGCACGGGGCTTTACATTCACCAGGACTCGGTCTAAGGTAGAGGCAATCAGTCGGGTGATTTTCCTAACTAAAAGCAAGGGAGGCAACAACCATGGGCTTTATTGAGTGGATTGTGGTTGGACTGGTTGCGGGTTGGCTCGCTGGAAAAGTGATGAAGGGCGGCGGATACGGGATTCTCGTCGACATCCTCCTTGGAATCGTGGGAGGTTTCATCGGCGGATGGGTTTTCACCATACTGGGCATTTGGCCCGGTGGCGGCATCATCGGAGCGATCATCGTGGCTTTCGTCGGAGCGGTAATCCTGGTCTGGATTACACGCCAAATGAAGAAAGCTTGAGCCGCCTTAAGTAACAATACGTATGCGCCGTGGCATGGATCTGCGGCCCCGACCACGTCCGCGAAACCATTCCCTTCCCCTGCATGCTTTACCGCCTGACGCCGTAAGATTTTGCTTCTGTATTTGGGTGGCGCGTATATCGCGCTTTTTGCGATGCATGCGACAGGCTTCATCAATGAATCAGGTTCAGCCGCTGGACATTTCCTGGTTTTCTCTGTGCTCTCTGTGCCCTGAAAAGATTCAACGCAGAGGACACAGAGCTTCTCCGTGTACTCCGTGTTAAAGTTCTTAACTCACAGAGGACACGGAGAAAAGTCCACTGCGCAAAAAACATTGCGGTGGCAACCAACGCAGGAGGAAAATCCCATGACCCTACGCATCTCTCGCCGGGATGCCATTTGCAAGGCATTATGGGCCGCAGGATCAATGGGCGCGGCGGCCGGGCTTTATGCAAAGGCCCGCGCGCCAGAGCGCAACTTCACCCCCGCTGAAGGCGCCCGCATCCGCGAGGAAGCCTTTGCTTTTCTCGAGAAGTGCCACCGCAAGGACGGCGGTTACAATCCTTCGCCCGATCCCGGCTATCACGGCAATTCCGACACGGCGGAAAGTGACCTGGCGGCCGTCACCTACGCCGCCGTGCTGGCCAAAACTTTCCAGCGCAAGCTGCCTGGCGCCTCACGCTCGGCTGAATTTATCCAAAGTCATCAGCAGCCGGACGGCGTTTTTGTAAATCACGAAGGCGCGCTGAAACCCGATGACGACCTGGCCATCCTCTACAACACCGTGCAGGGAGCCGTGGGTTTGCGGGCGCTGGGTGAGAAGCCCCGTATCAATCCCGTCCACACGCTCGACCGCTTTTTTGTGAACGGCCGCTTCCGCAAGCTGCCGTGGTACACCATGAGTTTTTATCCGCTGTTTTACGCGTCGCTGGGCGAGCACCTTCCCGACGATCATCGGAAGGCCATCGCAAGCTGGCTCGAGAGCCATCAGGCGCCCGACGGCTACCTGGGCGATCACGTGGCATCCACGTTTCACCTGGTACATTTCTTCCGGCTCATCGGCCAAACACCGCCGCGGCCATCGGCGATTGTGGCGCGGGTGCTGAGAGACCAGCGCCCCAACGGTGGCTGGCACCTGAAACCTCCGGATTGGGATGTGCATGCTTGCTTCGACGCCGTCTTCATTCTGCGGCAACTGGGCGGCAACACCGCGCGCTGCCGGACGGCCATCAGCCGCGGGGCCGGCTGGGCGCTCACCTGCCGCACCGCCGACGGCGGGTTCAGCCACTACCCCGGCGAGCATTCCGACGTGGACGCCCTCTATTTCCAGTTTGGAACGTTGATCCAGGCGGGCCGCATTCCCGGCGCCGATTTCAATCTGCCCGACGGCGAAACCCTCGGCTGGGGCCACGCCATGAAACCCGACAAAATCTATCCTTATCCTTAAAAACCCGGAGGCCCGCAGCACGCGGCTCCAGCCACTGAAAGGTTCTTGCTTTCCTCTATGTTCTCTGTGCCATTAAAAGCCGGAACACAGAGGACGCAGAGGCTCCGTGAACTCTGTGTGCAAGCCCTTAATCCAACAAATGGCACGGACAACAATTTCCTTCGGTCATCCAACACACTAAAGCGCAAAGGAAACCATTTTGGAGCGCCGGATGCGCCGGTCGCGCGTCATGAGCGGGATGTTCTCAACGATGCTGGTGGCGGCGATGATTTCATCGGCGGGGTCGGAAGTGAAATCCAACTGAGTGCTTTGGCGGGCGATCTCCATCGTGATAGGAAAGACCTTCACGCTCCCGATAAAGGAACGAAAAATGGGAGCATCGAAGTCGAGGGCCACCCGCCTTCGGTTGCCAAGCATCGCCAGTTCCCAAAAAACAATGTCGGAAAGGCCCAGTTCCTCGTCAGCGATACGCCAGTATTCCTCAGCGGTCAGGGTGCGGTTCAGAAGCGAAACGACGATATGAGTATCAAGATTGAGCATCCCATTTTCGACCGGTGGAAAAGATATTACCCTTGACGACAACCTTCCCTGCCATGCAGCCGTAAAAGTCCTTGCCGGTCTTTTTAGGGAGCGGGATCATCCGTGCGACGGGCTTCCCACGCTTGGTGATCACCACGCCCTGCGGGCCAAGGTGGTCAAGGATGTGGAGGCATTTGGCCTTGAACTCGCTCGCCGATATGGTTTTCTCTTTCGTTTTCATGGCGCCTTGATGATAGCATGTGACTAGTCACATGACCAGTCTGTTCAGCCCCGCGACACTATGCCAGTCTGATTTTTGCCACGAGGCACGAGTTCACTTGTGCCATTAGCGAGGCCCGCAAGGCACGTCTTCAGACGCTGAAGGGTTTCGGTTTTCTCCGTGTTCTCTGTGCCATTAGAAGGCTGAACACAGAGGACGCAGAGGCTCTGTGACCTCTGTGTTAAAATTTTTGACCCACTGAGAATCCAGAGATGGCCGCGCAAATAAACCTGTGCTACTACCAATTCCAGTTCAACGCTGTAATACTCTTTAATATGAAGATTCGCATTCTAGGAATTCCGCTGGATCTGGGCCAGGCGCGGCGGGGCGTGGACATGGGACCGTCGGCGGTGCGCGCGGCGGGGCTGAACTCCGCGCTCAAGGCGCTCGGCCACCAGGTGGAAGACGCCGGCAACATCCACGTGCGCATCGCCGAGGAGCAGCACTTCGGCGACAAGCGCGCGAAATACATGAATGAGATTGCGGCCACGTGCCGCGAGGCCGCCGAGCGCGTCTACCAGACGGTGCTGGATGGCTGGTTCCCGATTTCGCTCGGTGGCGACCACTCGATCGCCGTGGGCACCCAGGCGGGCGTTTCGCGGCTCTATCACGAACGCAGCCAGTCCATAGGCTGCATCTGGATTGACGCGCATGCGGACATGAACACGCCCGAAACCAGCCCCAGCGGCAACGTCCACGGCATGCCTTTCGCCGCATCGCTCGGCTTCGGGCCGGAAGAGCTGACCAACATTTTCGGCTTTGCGCCCAAGCTGAGCGCCTCCCATTGCGCCCTGATCGGCCTGCGCGAACTCGACAGCCGCGAGCGCCGCCTGGTGAAGGAGTCGGGCGTTCACGCCTTCACTATGCGCAACATTGATGAATACGGCCTGCGCACAGTGATGGAAAAGAGCATCGCGCTCGCCTCCGACGGCACGGCGGGGTTTGTGGTGTCGCTGGATATGGACGTGGTGGACCCGCACGAGGCTCCGGGCGTGGGCACGCCCATCCAGGGCGGCATCACTTTTCGCGAAGCCCATTTGATCATGGAGATGATTTCTGATAGTAAAAAGATGCTGGCGCTTGAAATGGTGGAAGTGAATCCCATTATCGACGTCCTCAACCAGACGGCGATTTTGGCGGTGGGGCTGGCGGCCTCGGCTCTGGGAAAGAAAATCCTGTGAAAAAACGCATTCGAGTCGGTGTCCTGTTTGGCGGGCGATCGGGCGAGCACGACGTTTCGCTCACTTCCGCCGCCTCCGTCATCAAGGCGCTCGACCGTAAGAAATATGACGTTGTGCACATCGGCATCACGCGCGAAGGCCGATGGTTCATGGGGCGGGGAGCGTTCCAGACGCCTGCAGAAGTTTTTGCGCGGGGAAAACCCGTGGTTCCTTCCGCCGATCCCTCCGGGCCAAGATTTTTTGCCTGCGACGGGCGGCCGGGCGCGAACCGCCTGCCCGGCGTTGATGTCATCTTCCCGGTTCTCCACGGCACGTTTGGCGAAGACGGCACCATCCAGGGCCTGCTGGAGCTTGCGGGCATCCCTTATGTGGGCGCGGGGGTGCTGGGCTCCGCCGCCGGCATGGACAAGGACGCGATGAAGCGCCTGTTCCGCGACGCCGGCCTTCCCGTGGTGGAATGGCTCCTGGTCCTGCGCAGCGAGTGGAAGCAAAGCCCGGTGCGCCTGCGAAAGCTGATTGAAACGACGCTCGGCTATCCGCTGTTCGTCAAGCCGGCGAACCTGGGCTCATCGGTGGGCATCAGCAAGGTCCACAACCAGCGGGAGCTTCGCCCCGCCATT
>DATEKC010000163.1:0-13319 GCA_035277665.1 Terriglobia bacterium | reverse complement strand
CGACAGTGCGAACGCAGGATGGCAAGATGATAATCACTGACGGCCCATTTGCCGAAACCAAAGAACAGCTTGGCGGATACTTCATCCTCAATTGCAAGGACCTCGACGAGGCGCTCGAGTGGGCGGCGAAAATCCCGATGGCTTGTGGCGGCGGCTCAAAATGCGTGGAAGTCAGGCCCATCCGCGAACTAGCGTCGAAAGCAGGATAATCAAGGCGGCGGGCGGGGCAGCAAGTCCATGGATGATTTCCGGAGCATCGTCGAAAAAGTCTTCCGGCAGGAGTCCGGACGGATCTTCGCCAGCCTCATCCGGATTTCCGGTTCGTTTGACCTGGCCGAAGAGGCGATGCAGGAGGCATTTGCTTCCGCCCTGGCCAGTTGGCCCGAGAAAGGTCTTCCGAACAACCCTGCCGCCTGGATCACCACCGCCGCCCATCGCAAGCTGATTGATTACGCGCGGCGCGCGCGAACGCGGCGGGAAAAGGAAGATGAAATGCTGCGGGAAACGGAGCGCGCCGCCGCTGCTGATCCTGAAGCGGGCGATATGAGCTTTCCCGATGACCGCCTGCGGCTGATTTTCACCTGCTGCCACCCTGCCCTGAATCCTGAAGCGCAGGTGGCGCTGACGCTCCGCACGCTCGGCGGGCTCACCACACCGGAAATTGCCCGCGCATTTCTTCTGCCCGAGCCAACTTTGGCGCAACGGCTTGTCCGCGCCAAGCGCAAGATTCAAGACGCGCGCATTCCCTATGAAGTACCGCCCGAACACCTGCTGCCCGAACGCCTTGCTTCCGTGCAGGCGGTGATCTACCTGATTTTCAACGAAGGCTACGCGGCAACTTCCGGCGACAGCCTGGTCCGCCAGGAACTGTGCGCGGAAGCCATACGGCTTGCACGGACGCTTTGCGAATTGATGCCGGAAGATGCGGAAAGCCTGGGGCTGCTGGCCTTGATGCTGCTTCACGACTCCAGGCGCGCAGCAAGAGTCAGCCCGCAAGGCGAATTGGTGCCGCTTGAGGAACAGGACCGCTCACTTTGGGACGACGAACGGATTGGGGAAGGCCTGGAGAAAATCGAAAAGGCGTTGCGGCTGGGCAGGCTCGGGCCCTACCAGTTGCAGGCTGCCATCGCTGCCGTCCACGCCGAAGCGCAAACGCCTCAACAGACCGACTGGCGGCAAATCGCCGCACTTTACCGGGAACTTGAGAGGCTTTTCCCTTCGCCCATCGTCGCTCTGAACCGCTGCGTAGCGGTGGCCATGAGCGAAGGATTTAAAATCGGTCTGCAACAGATTGATGAGTTGGGCGCCGGCGGAGACCTCGATGGGTATTATCTTTTCCATGCTGCGCGGGCTGACCTGCTGCGCCGGATGGAGCAACGCCCGGAAGCCGCTGTGGCTTACCGCCGCGCACTGGCCCTCACCGCGAATGCTGTCGAACGCCGTTACCTTCGCCGCCGCCTTCGAGAAATGGGCGAGGCTTCGTAGCACATCAGCAGCGATTTCATTCTTGTGACTGGGATTTGGTATGTAAGATTGTTCAAATAAACAAGCTTGTGCGCGACTTCAGCGAATCGGCAAGGAAGCTTGCGACGCCGCCGTGTTCGAGCCCTTCGACCAGCTCGGAGTCCTTGATGCCCATCACATCGCGCGACATTTCGCAGGCGATGGCGCGCACGCCCAGTTCGCGGGCCAGGGCGATCATGTCTTCCAGCGAGCTGACGTTCTTTTCCTTCATCATCGCCCGCAGCATTTTGGCGCCCACACCGAAGTAATTCATTTTTGAGACGGGAAGCTCAAGGCTCGATGACGGAGACATCATCGCCATAGCTTTCTGGAAGAATGTCTTGCCGGAAAATTCCGAACCCTTCTTGAGGGCGCTCAGTCCCCAGAAGGTGAAAAACATGCTTACTTGCTGGCCCATGGCCGCGGCGCCCGTGCCGATGATAAAGGCGGCCAGCACGCGGTCCAGGTCGCCCGAGAAGACGACAATGGCCACGCGGTCTTCTGGCGCGCGGTCCTCGAGGTCCGCGAGCCGCCGGGTGAGTTCCTGCACCTTTTCTTCCAACGCCTCGACGCGGGACTTATCTTCGCCCGCCCTGGTGTCAATGCTGGTCCCCATCGGCGCACCTCCTCAACCGATTCGCTTGACGTAATGGACGTATATGTTCGCGCCGTCCACCGATTCTTCTTCCTGGCCCAACAGTTCCACGTTTTTGGCAATTTTAGTCCAGCCCTGAAAGTCCGCGACCGAACCGCGGTCCGTGGCCAGAATTTTCAGCACCTGCCCGGGCTCCATTTTTGCGGCTTCTTTTCGCGCGTTCACCAGCGGCATGGGGCAGTTCATGCCGCGCGCGTCGAACAGCTTGTCAAAGGCCCGGCTCATTGGGTTTCTCCCTTGCATCTTCCGGATGCCGCCAGCCCGCAGACGTTCTTGCCCAGTTCCAGCTCCGAGGCCTTGTCTTCTGAGGGCGCAAGCAATCCGGTATTCACCCGCTTGATATCAACATATTCCGGGAGGAACGGAGGCAGATTGTCCAGCAGGTAGCGGATAAATCCATCCTCAGTTTCCTGCGCCAGCTTTTGCAGGCCGGGGTTGCTCTGGTTCAATTCGTCAAGTGTGGCGGCAAACAGCCCGGCGTCATTCTGTTCCGCGAGGCTGCTGAAGTGTCCCGGCAGCACCGTAATTTTTCCCGGCAGGACCGACAGTTTGCGCAATGACCGGAAGTGCAGCGGCGCCCAGGTCTCGGCCTTGCCGCCCAGGTCCGGCCGCGCGATCGAGCCAATGCAGATGCTGTCTCCGGTGAAAATGTAGCGATCGCCAATCCGCAACGCCACCAGGCCCAGCGTGTGCCCGGGAATGTGCACGGCCTCGATCTCGACCTGTCCCACCTTGAAAATCTGGCCGTCGCGGATGGCGTGGTAGGGAATAGTTGCCGGCAGAACGTCCATGGGATGGATGGCGTCGTACGGGTGCAGGTGATAGCGGGCGCCGCATTCGGCGGCTAGGGCTGCGCCTCCGCTGATGTGGTCCGCGTGGCCGTGCGTGTCGATCACCGTCTCAATCTTGAAACCTTTATTTTGCGCCAGCTCCCGGTAAGGGTGAAGGTGCCGCAGCGGATCGATCACCAGGGCGCTGCAAGCGCTCGCCACCACGTAGCTGAGGCAGCCGCGCGCCGGGCGCCACACCTGGTAGATGGCCAGCTCCGGAGTTTCCACCACCACGCCCGTGGAGTAATGCTGTCCCCAGGCCTTCATGCCCCCCTTCAAGTGGGCGGTGGTGTAACCCAGGCGCTCGAGGCCCTGCCGGACGTATTCGGAAGTGTCTCCCTTGGCGCACACGCTCAGCACCCGAAGATTGCGCGGGATCTGGCCGTCCAGGTGCTGCTCGACGCAGGCCACAACGGAATCCACCATCTCGTCCTGGCCGCCCATCTCCAGCATTTCAAAGTAGGGAACGTTCAGGGACAGCAGCGGCTCGCGCCCTTCCAGTTGGAACCTTTCAAACTCGTCGCGATTGCGCACGTCGAGCACAAAGAACTTCTCGCGCCGCTCGAGAGACGCAAGAAGGTCCCCGGCTGTCCAAACCGGCTCAATCGATTTTGTCATGGTATTCCCCACCTGCTGGGAGGGATTATAGCAGAGCGTCGAATGTCCTGTGAGAAATTCAACTGGATTTTCGAACCAGCGCCAGGACGCAGTTGCGGCGCCGTCTTTGGGTTTTTCTAATCTCTGGTGGAATGTCCCCGGTGCGGGCAATCTCTTGCGATCGTTCCCTGCGCCTGAATGTTCAGCACCCAGCGAAATCGAGGATGTTGACAGGCGCGAGGTTTCCTATTGCGAAGCGACACGGGTTTCGACTGGAGCAGACCTCAATGCGGATAGCTCCCGAAGGGTCCTTTTCCATTTGTGGGGATACTGCTTCGTAACGATGGGCCCGTCGAGGTTGCTGTAAAAGGCGAGGATATTCGCGCGAAGTTCGGGAGTGAGATTGCGGAATCGATGTTTCGCGAGCGCATGCAAGAGGTGCGCGTAGGTTTCGTCAGCAAGGAAGTATTCCCCCGCCGGTGATGGCTGCCCGATATCCAGATTTTCGTCATTAAGGCGTAAACCACCTTTTGAAAGCGCTGACATGTCGTTTTCATAACGAGAGACGGTAACGTCGAACGCCCTTATGAATGAGCTCTGGACCCTCCCTGTCGGAGGTTTGAACTGAAGCTTATGGAAGGGGCCCACTTTCGGCATCACTTCAATAAAAAACACGAGGGTCCTGGAAACGAACCGGCTGTTTTCCCGCTTGAGATCTGCTCTCCAACGCCACCTCCAGGGCCTGAGGCGGTGGAATCTGCCGCTCTTCCCTCGAGCCGATTCGAAGTTTTCTCTGGAAAGGCGATAGGAAAATCTTGCCGTGACGATCCTCGGATTGACGCGCCGGATCTCTTTCTTTTTATGGCGCCAGATGACCTGGCCCAGGTCGGGAACAATTTCACTGGCGCTTATTTTATACATCCAGAGCGAGATGTGTTCTGAATAGAAAAGTTTGTTCAGCTTCAGTCCATAGGTCTGCTGAAAGGCTTCGGCCAGCAATGTTTCAGGCACTTTGAATCCGATGTAATTATGGTAGGTTTTCGGAAGGTAGCCCGCTCCGGTAATCTGCACCACATCAAAGGAAAATTCCGTCATGATGTGCGCCGTGGGGTCTTCTTCGTAGGAAACGTGGTTGCCAAATTCCATCTGCAGCGTGGGATACATCACCGGGACAGAGACGTTGACCGCCAGCGGGTGCCCCGTGTTGTCGGCGACGTAATGAGAAAGCGCGCCAAGGGCAAAGGCATACTCATCGATATTCCTGGAATCGCGAAGAAGAGCTTCTACAAAATCTCCGCTGCGCGCGTAATGGGTCAGCTCGCTGAAAAACTTGTTGCCGAATGGATAGTAGCCCATGTCCTGAATCACGCAGCCGCCATAAGCAAAGGCGTGCGCTTCCCGGATCTCTGCCGGGGTCGCATGGGGATAACGCTTGAGCAGCAGGGGAACGATATAAGGTCCCCATGCGGCATCAATCAGGGCTTCGTGGCTGAGCACGGAATACCCCATCGCGGCAGGCACAGCAAACAGCAGATAAATTGCCGCGCCTGAAAGCAGGGCCAGGATGGCGGGCAGGGCGAACCGCTTTCTGCACTTTACCGATACCATTGTACAACTCATTTCGCAGCCAGGGGCCGGATGGACACTGCGCTTTCGCCATTCCTCAGGCATGTTAAGTTCCGAGGAGGCGGCTCAGCTCAAGTGTCGACTGATCAATAACTTGATGCTATGGCTAGCCGGGGAGAAGCCTTTCCGGCGGGAAAGGAATCCCCGCAAGCCAGGAGAATTTACAGCTTGACGCTTCCGGTCGGGTTCGTCAATGGAAAGCGGGCGGCCCGGGTTGTCACATCCATCGGCTGCATTGGAAGCTGGAGAGCCGCCGCAGGATTTCAAGACGCAGCCAGACCAGAGTGATCATCAGCGTGAAGGCGCAGAGCCACTCCATAAATTTGAAAGCCCCGGCCGCCCGGGCGGGAAAGCCGATCGGCATCAGGCTCAGGCGGGTTTTTCGGCCATGTTGAATACCTCACACTTTACAAACATTCCGGCGCGGCTCGTGATAACATGCGGTGAAAAGGAGGTGAGACTATGTCGAACTTCTCCCGACGGGATTTCCTGAAATCCGGATTGGCCGCAACGGCGCTGGCGGGCGTCGGAAGCCTGGGGCTGAAAGCGGCAAAACAGACCGCAACGGACATGGTGACGCTGGGCAAATCCAACGTGAAAGTCACGCGACTTGCCTTCGGCACCGGCACCTTCAGCGGGCAGGTGCAGCGCGACCTGGGGCAGCGGGACTTCACGCGCCTGGTCCGCCACGCCTATGACCGGGGCATTCGCTTTTTTGAAACCTCGGAATCCTACGACGATATGCACCGCATGCTCGGCATCGCGCTCAAGGGCATTCCGCGCGACAACTATCAATTGATGACCAAGGTTACCACCAGCCCGGGCGTTGACCCCATGAAGAAAATCGACGAGCTGCGCCAGCAGGCCAACACGGAGTACTTCGATATCTGCCTGCTGCACTACCAGCACTATGCCAACTGGCCCACCGCCAGCCTGCGCTGGCAGGACGGCATCTCCGAAGCCCAGCAGAAGAAGATTGTACTGGGGCGCGGCGCTTCGGTCCACGGACTGCCCGCGCTGCGGCAGGTGCCCGGCGAAAACTGGCTCGAGATCGCCATGATCCGCATGAACCATAAAGGCGTGCGCATGGACGCCGAAAATTACGCCACCAACGGGTTGGGTAACGTGCCGGTGGTGGTCGATTACGTGGAAAAATCGCGCCAGAAGGGCATGGGCGTCATCAGCATGAAGCTGGTGGGCGAGGGCCAGTTTACCAATCGTCAGGACCGCCAGAAGGCCATGCGGTTCGCCTTCCGCCATGCGGGCGTCGACGCCGTCACCGTCGGCTACAAGAGCACCCAGGAAGTCGACGAAGCCATCGAAAACGTCAACATGGCGTTCGCGTAGGTAGCGTTGCCCGAACCCTCGGTGGGGTTGCGTCCTAATAGAAAGAGAACCCTGTACGTTGGTGGGAGGGTGCCTGAGGCGTCACGGCACAACCCCGCCGCGGCGGCGTGCTTCAGCTTCAAATCACTGGAATAGGTGTCGACAGCGCGGTCATCACCTCTTTAAACTCATACTTGCAACCCTCGACCTGGTCCCATGGCCCGGTCTCGTACTCGAGCGCAAATGTTCCTTTGAATCCGTTCGCCAGCATAATCCTGGTCGAACGCTGCAAGTCATTCTTGTCGCCCCAGCGGTCCCAATATTTCGCGTGCACGTTGGTATGCGCATAGGGCGCCAGCGCCTTCAGCCCGTTGAACAACATATAATGCTGCTCCCAGTTGGCAAAATCGGGGGAAGCTTCGCAATAGGGATGGTTCACTTCGTCGACGATGGTCCGGATATTCATCGGGTCGGCCGCAAGCCCCCAATGGTTCTCGAGTGTGACGCGTATTCCGTAATTGCCGCCGTAGTCCGCCATCTCTTTGTACGACTCGATCGCCGCCGCGAGCATCGGCACGATATCGATGTTGCGCGGGTATCCGTCGCCGGGCCCGCGCTCCACCGCGTTGGGACGGATGCTCGGCCCGAGCGCCCGCGGCGAGTTCATGCGCATTGACTTCACTCCCAGCACGGAAAGCCCCTTAATCCATCGCTTCCCCATCTCCACGCCGGCTTTGCGAAGCGCGTCTTTTTCGGGCGAACCGTACTCCGCCAGGTTCGTCGGAGCGTTATTCGAAATGTGCTGCACCTTCATTCCCGTCTTTACACAGACGTTGGCCAGCTTGTCCAGCCACTTTCTTCCCGAGGCGCTCAACGGATCAAATCCTTCGTCAGCCGACCCCTCCGGGAAGTACATACTGTTGTCATCCACATCGCCGAAGAACCCGGAATACAAATCCATATGCGTCACTCCGGGAAACATGTTCTTTGCAAACTGCGGAAAATCCAACAGCGTGATTTCGCCATACTTCGCCTTTTGCTCGGCAGGGGTGGGAAGTTTCGCCCGCGCCGCTTCCGCGGCCTTTGCCACTGCCAAAGGCCCAGCCGCATTCGGATCGTTCATCACGTCCGCAGGTTCCGCCTCACGTCTCCTGCTGCGTCTCGGCCCGTTATAAGGGCGTCGCTTAAAGAGGTTGCGCACCCCGTAGGAATTGGCGGCAATCCGCTCCAGGTTCAACTTTTCGGCTTCGGCCTGGGCCCTCGCCTCCTCCTGCGGAGCCAGCACGGCCCCTGCCGCAGCCAGGCCAACGCCTGCAGCTTTAAGGAAGTTGCGCCTGTCTAACGTCATTTTCCCGGTTCCAATATGGTCGTCCATGGAGTTGTCCTTTCTTGGGGAGGTCGTCGAATGCTGGATGACGGCCAAATTTTAGCACAGCTCGCAGATCATAACGGGATTTTCGCCTTATCCCGAATCCCAAGCCGGGGACCGCGCTACAACTCATAGTCCAAGCAGCCTCACCGTGAAGCTAATTCCATCGAGAGCTTCACCGAAACCAGACTCAATAGCAAAGCCAGCACGATCCACCCGATCATCTGAACAGCGGGAGCCCAACCGGCCGGAAGGCTTGCGGTGACAGGCAGCGTTCCGGACCTTTGGAATAGCTGATCTAGAAGCAAAGCGAGCAACCACACCAGCGCTGAAACCGCAGCGGCCAGTCCGGGCAGAGCGCGTTTCCAGGGGAAAGGAATTGGAGGCGGCGTGGTGGCCTCGGAGCGTATGGCGTCCATGACAGAAGTCAGCAGACCTGAGGAAGGCAGGATATCATCGTCCTTCGAACTGAGAATACGATCGAGATCGTCGTTTGTCATCGGGATTTCTCCAGGTTAGGCACGCCAAGCGTCTTCTCAAGCTTAATCCGTAGAATCTCTCGCCCCCGGAATAATCTGGCCTTAACGGTTCCCTCGGGTAAGCCGAGGCTTCGTGCCGCGGCCGGAATATCCATGTCGTGGAAATAGAACAGAATCATTGCCTCACGATACTTGTGTGGAAGCGCAAGGACCGCTTGCCGGACGACCCGGTCCCTGTCCTTTTCCAAAAGCCCTCCGTCCTCGGCGCGCGAGTCGCGAACTTGTGCGATATCTTCCAGTGATATGGTGTTGGGTGGAATGCGCCGGATCTCTGAGCAATACAGGTTCGTTGCCAGAGCAAAGAGCCACGTGGAAAAGGCTGCCTCTCTGCGCCACCTACCAAGCGACCTGTAGGCGCGCAAAAACGCCTCTTGCGCCATTTCCTCCGCGCGCCCGCGGTCCCGGCAGAAGCGGTATGCCAGGTTGACCAGCGGCCCGTGCCACCGACGGACAATTCTTTCGAAGGCGGAAACATCTCCAGCCAAAACTCGCTCGACATCGGCCTGGTCCTCGGCAGCGCTCACCCATAGTCCTCGCAAAGTATGACCCGCTGGAGTTGCAGACGGTTGCAATTTTTTCCGGCTTCACGCTTCCTCAAAATAATGCAACCGATTCTAACACTGGCCTGTCCCACTGTATGCAGCGGATATCCCGCTCAGAGGAGATTGCTATGGTACCCACCGCATTGTGCGCGCTTCTATGGTTATCCGAGGAGGCTGCTTTGCAACCCATCGTGCTATTCGCTCTTCTATGCTTAGCCGTTGTGATTGCCTCGTTCCTGGCTGTGGCGATTTGGGCGAAAAATCGCCGACTGGAGAGAAGAGACTACTATAGGAATGAATCCCTCAAGAAGATTGCTGAGGCGCAAGGGCCATCTGCAAACGCGGCACTGGAATTCCTTCGCGAGCAAGAGAAGATCCAAGCCGTGCGCGTTCGCGAAGGCCTAAAATTGGGAGGACTCGTCACTATCGCAGTAGGCCTTGGCTTTTTCCTAGTGATGTGGGCGACTGGCCCCAGCCAACACGCCTTTGTCGCCGGCTTTATTCCATTTCTTGTCGGCCTTGCACTGCTGGCCTACGTCTACCTACTAGCCCCTAAGGAGTGATAGCACGGGTAGCGCATACGTCGGGCCTTTTGCGATGTATGCGGTCCTTCTTCCCAACGCTAACACCATGTTCCGCTCGTCGCACGTGCATCTTGCCCATCAATGCTTCGACCGCTGCATCGCGCCATTCTACACCCTTGAGATGCCGCATACATTCCAAACCCCGGAACGTATGCGCCACCCGACGCTCAGAATGACAGAGGGTTAAAAGCGGGCGGTCTTGAGGTAATGGAGGTCTTTGGCAATCTGGTCGTGGGCCTGGTCGCTTTCGTCTTCCACGTAGAAGCGTTTGATGCCCACGCGCTCGGCCTCGCGCAGGATGGCGGGCATATCCATGCGGCCGGTGCCGAGCGGCACGTCCCAACTCACCGGTTCGTCGCCCGTGTAGTTATGGGTGGGCGGGCCTTTCTTCATGTCCTTCAGGTGCATCAGCCGCCAGCGGTCCGGATACTTCTTGAGATAGGCGACGGGGCTATGGCCGGGATCGACCACCCAGAAGATGTCCATCTCAAAGCTGACGTCGTCAGGGTGCGTTTCCTTCACCAGCATGTCGAACAGCGGCTCTCCCTGATAAGGCCGGAACTCGTAGCCGTGGGTGTGATGAGCGAAGTGCAGCCCTTCGGCGCGCAGTTGTTTGCCCCATTCGTTGTAAAGCCTGGCGATTTCGCGGCACAGTTCGACGGTGAAAGGCCCCTTGTGCGGAATCCACGAGTTCACCACGTTCCTGGCGCCCAGGGTATGAGCGTTCGCGGCAATTGTGCGGAGTTCAGTTTTGAACTGGTCATATTCGGCCATCATGCTGGTGCACGGCAGGCCCGTTTCATCCAGCAGCCGGCGGTATTCCTGCGCGCTCAGGCCGTAAAGCTCCGGCGCCTCCATCTCCGTGTAGCCCACTTTTTTTGCATAGGCCATGGCGGCCTTCACGCTGGCAGCGTCGCCGCTCTTGATCTGGTGGCGAAGGCTGTAAAGTTCCAGCCCATAGGGCCCGGGAAACGGCCGCCCCTGTTGCGCGGCGATACTCTCCTTCACGGGAGCTACTGCTCCCGCCAGACCTGCTCCAATCACACCCAGAAACTGCCGGCGCGATTTCATGCCCGCACCCTCCCCTGCTCACCTGGCGATTTGAGAATGATGACGCACTACGCCCCTGCCCACTCTGAAGGAAGGAACATTATACGCCCGCAGACGCCGGGCGGCGTTGCGGATTTTTATTGGGCAGGAGCGGATTCAGCAGGCTGGCGAAGGCGCGGCTCTTTAGCGATAACTCACCGCTCGGGGTCCGCGGCCCAGCAGGCGCGCAGGGAGCATAATGATGGCAGCCAGCAGCGCGAAAACCCCGCCCACCGCGATGCCCACAACCCTGAAGGGCAGCAGGAGCAGCCACACGATGGGGTAGAGCACCAGCGCCAGCAATGCCAGCGGCCAGCACAGCACCAGCAGAATACACCAGAGCAGAAACTTGATCATGGAGTAGAGATCCTCTGTCTCTATGCTCATTATTACGCAGAAAAGCCGGGAAAGTTCCCCCAGGTTTGTCCCTGGGAGGAACTTTCAGCCCGGCAGTTCCCGGTGATTGCCGGCGGCGTGTGGAACTGGCCCTCAGGGCAGATTGAGCTTCCGCACCACGGCGGCGGGGAAGACGTAGGCGGGCGCGGTCCAGGGGAGGCCGTTCAGCGAGCCGGAGGTTGTGGTGTAGAGCAGGAACCCGCGGTTCAGATAGACCGAGGTGCTGTCCAGGCTGCTCAGGTCCGTCAGGCCGTTGAAGAAGGTGCTGTTGAACGTCACAACATTGACGGTCTGGTTCTGGAACAGGGGATTGCAGGGCGCCAGATAATAGCCTCCCGTTTTGCCATCGGAACCTATGACGGGGCTGGGGCTGGCCAGCGCGTTGCCCATCACGGGCTGCGGCCGCAGGACAATCAGGTTGGCCGTCGCGCTGGGACTGCTGCCGCCGGTGAAGGGGCCGTGCACCACCACATGCTGGCCGCGGGCGATGGCCGAGTCGTTAAAGAGGAAACTGCTGAGGTCGGCGCCGAAGGTGGCGATTCTGAAGCCTGTCGAGGAAGAGAGATTCACCGTCAGCTTCGAGCGCAGAGGCACCGTGGCGCTCACGTCCGGATGCTCGGCGCGCACAAACATGGTGAGCTGGGTGGCGTTGCCGGTGCTGTCCGTGGTGACGGAGAGAATGGGCCCGACAAAGGCGGCCGTGGTGGTGTCCGTCTCGTCTTCGGACTCGACATCCTTGGCGACGATGTTGCCGTCCTGGTCAACCTTGGCATCGATCTCGACGAACATGCCCTGAGTCAGGCTGCCGAGGCCGGAGACGTTCTCGAACTTGGTGTTGCTGGTGACGTTTACCTGAAATGTGCGCAGGGGCCCGCGGCGCAAGGTGAAGCTTCCGGTAAAGTTGGAATTGCTGCTGGTGGTTGTGACCGATTCAACGATGCCGTCGAGATCATCGAGCTCGCCCAGGCCGCTGACGGTCGAGATGACGGCGGGAACCACTCGAATGGAGGGATTAACCTGGCCGGTAATCTGGCCCGTGGTCGGATCGGTCTGGATCGACTGGAAGAGCCGGAAGTCGAGCGTCAGTCCGCTGGAGCCGTTGGCAGTCACCTGCAGCGCGGGCTTGATGTCGGCGGTCACGGTTGTCTTGGTAATCGTGGCGCTGATGTCGGTCGGCGCCGGCGGCGTGCCCTCGAAAGCGGTCAGCGAGGGGTTCGGCATGAAGGTGAAAGTGATTTGCGAATACGTGCCCACCGGCACGCTGCCCATGTTCAGGAGCGTGTGGAAACCCATCAGCGAGGCAAAATCAACGGTGACGGGATTGGATGAATCAATGACGGAGACGGGCGCGCCACCGCCCTGCGGGGTCAGGGTGGCGCTGGTAATGGTGATGTCGAATGAGGCCACGCCGCAAATCGGGGCGTCCGTGCCCATCAGCGCCAGTTGGCCTGAGCCGGTGGGGGTAGTCCCCATCTGGCTGGTGGAAGAAGAGCCTCCACAACTGAGAACGGCAAGTGCGGCGACAACGACAAGGGAGAAACCGATCAGGTGCCTGCGCATAAAACAATCCTCCTGGACTGCTGTTGGACCCACTCCTTTGAACCCGCACCGCCGGAAAAAGTTGCGCGTTGGTTCGAGGGTTGATAAGGAGAAGAAAAGCAGACGCAGCCCTCGGGCGCAGCGCCTCCCGATTGTTCTCCAGCCCAATGTTATCTGTAGCTTAAGTTCCGGGAACCTGCTTTGCGTCCTTGACGCAGCGGAACCCGAGGGTGCCGGCGCGGTCAAGGCTGGGGGCCATCAGCAGGTACTTGCCGTGCTCATCCAGCCGGTAAGCCTGCGGGAAGTACCAGCGGCTGCCCTGTGGCTTATAGTAGCTGCCGCCGCGCAGGATGGCCGCCCGGGTGTGCGGGTCTTCAAACTCATCGGTCCATTGCCAGACGTTGCCCACCATGTCCATCACGCCGAACGGACTCGCTCCGGCCGGCTGGGCGTTCACATTGTCAGGGCCGCGCAGGGTGCGGCCCTGGTCCGGTGCGGGCACCGCCGCGGCGTTCCATTGGTTTCCCCAGGGATAGAGGCGGCCATCGGGGCCTTGCGCGGCGTACTGCCATTCCCATTCGTGCGGCAGGCGCTTGCCGGCACACGCAGCGTAGGCGCGGGCATCTTCAAGCGAAACCCAGGTGACCGGCTTATCGCCCCAGCCCTGCGGGTAGGTCCCGCCGCTCCAGTCTTTCAGGAAGTTAAGGTCGTCCTTCGGATGATA
>DATEKC010000162.1:0-10415 GCA_035277665.1 Terriglobia bacterium | reverse complement strand
CCCAGTTGCTCATAGCGGGCGCGTATGGCCCGGACCGCGCTGTCGAACTCCGGCGAATATTGTTCAATGGTAATGAGCAGGGGACGTGGAGCGATGGAGGAACTCAAGTCGACGTTGTCGATTCCATAAGTTCCGGAAGGGAACATATGCTGCTCCGTGTCGCCGGTCCCCATCGGCTGGTACAGCGGGATGTGCATGGGCCACTTATTGCTGGTCCCGCCCTCATTAATGGCCGCACACGCAATGCGCTCATCCATAGTGGCGATAAACTTGGTGAGCGTGCCGCCTCCAGAATGACCTGCGCAGCCGATCCTTTTTCCGTCCACCTCAGGCCGCGCCAGCAGATAATCAATGGCGCGCATGCCGTCCCACACGCGGTAGTGCGTCAGATCCTGACCTATCAAAAGAAGCAACTGGCCCGGCAGTGAGTGCTCCCACGTCACCGGCCCGCCGATTTCGTTGACCCGCGTCATGGGATTCCAGAAGTGCCGTCTTTCCCCCTGGCCGATCGGATCGTAAGCCAGCACGACGAAACCATTCCTGGCGAAGTGGACATATGCGGCCTGGTAATCGTCATATCCGCGGGCGGTCGGGTAGTGACCGCAGGGCGAAATGACGCCGGGATATGGCCCGCTGCCCCTCGTGGGAATGTAAAGGTTTGCCGTCACCCAGAAATCGGGCTGGCTTTCATACATCAGGTTCTCAACCTTGTAGCCATCACGCTCGAACGACTTGACGATGACAGGATTCAGAGAATTCCTTTCTGGAAGCCCGTGAGTCATCTCGATGCACTTTTGGCGAACAAACCTATTGCGCACTTCCAACTGCTCCGGCGTGCGAATCTGAGCGCGCTGCCGGTCCCATCGCGCGGCCACGGCGTTGACCTTTCTGGTAAGGTACGTGACCAGCATGTCCGGCATAGTTTCACTATAGAGGCGTGCGCTGTGTGGCTGGGCAGAATCGCCGGAAGGAACCGCCAGCCCGGCCGCGGGCAGCCCGGCAGCCAGCGGCAGTATTCCTGCTTGCTTCACGAAGTCTCTTCGGTTCATAAGTGCGTCCCCCAAAAATATTTGATAGTGGCCGGCATTCTGAATTCGGCGTGTTCGAAAGAGTCCAACTTCCATCAGGTGCCCTTTCAGACTTCCTGAATGGAGCGTCTTCGGTTCACGAGGCCGGCCTCAATTCCCAGGATGATAAATAATGATTGCGAGCCGGTAATACACGTTAGCAATTTTGCCGCCCGCCTCGACCGGTTTGCCCGCCTGCGGCCTCACCTCAATCGCACCGCCGAAATAGATGGTCCCGTCCGGCCCGGTAGCGGCTGAGTTGGTTCCAATCACACGGCGGCCATCCGGCAAATGCATTTCACCCAGATCGTCGATCCGGCCGGTATTCAGATCGTAGGTCATCAGGTGGGATGCAGCCACGGCGCGGCTCCCTGAATAGTCAAATTCTCTGCCGGCGGCAGCATAATACAGTTTGCGGTCATGCCCAAGGGTAAGGCTCAGTGTCGCGTAAGGAACATCTCTTGCGTTTTTGAAGCTGGGATTGCAGAGTTGCCCCAGGCGCTTGACGACTCCGTCCTCGCCCGCGTTGGGGTCGAACGAAAAGAGCGTTGTGGCGCTTTCCTCGACGCCGTAAATCTTTTTCGTTTGCTCGTCCCAGACGGCCACGCGCCACGCTGTACTCGATTTCGTATAGTCCCGGCCAAGCGAAATCCCTTTCTGGCGTATAGGGAGCCTGACGGAAAGTTCCTTCAGCGTGTCGGTTCGAGGGTCATACTTGAAGATCTGCCCCATTCCAAAACTGCCGTAAATGTCTCCCCGGTCATCCGCAACCAGAGTCCGGCACAGCGATTCCCAGTTGTAGAACCGCCCCAAGTCCTTCTCGGTATGCTTTGAAATGTCGTAGTAAACAAACTCGCCGTGAGGGTCTGTTATACCGTAGAAGCGATTGTAAAAGGGGTCGTACCTTCCGGTGATGATTCCCTGATATCGAAAGCCGATACCCAGGTCAGTGACCTGCCCGGTTTTGGGATTGAAAACCATCCAGTGGCCGCCCGGATACCATTCCGGCGTCGCATAGCGCGGAAAATCGAAATCAAGGCCATATTCCGTGGCGAAGTAAATCTTCCCGTCCTTGCCGTCGCCAAACTTTGTGTGAATCTTTGATTGTGGCCCAACCCTCATGAACTGCTGGCCGGTGAGAACATTCAAGTCACCGACATCGTGCACCGTATTGTTTTTCGAGTCATAGTACAACAGGTGCCCGCCGCCGCCGTGATAAGCAAGTCCCATGTAAACCTTGCCGTCGCTCCCCGCCAGCAGGGCCGACCAGTTTCCGTCCATCTGAGCCAGTCCCGGAAACGTCCGGTAGTCCACGGTTACGGACTTAACACTAGAATTCGCGCCCCAGGCCGGGAGCGACAGCGCGGCTATGGCAACCGGCAGACAGATTGCCCGCAGGAAACTCATCTCATTACTCCAAATCGATAACCGACAAGGTGTAAGTATCCAGGTGCGGGATCGTGAAGCGGGCTCTGCCGTCGGCCACCTGGCTCGGGACCGTCTCCTTATCTTCTGCGTCCGGCGTCAGCAGCGTTACCTGGTGCACACCCTTGCCTTCCGGCAGTTCAACCTCCACCTTCACGTCGCTCACCGTTTTCCCCTGTGGCGACGCGTAATTCAGCAGGTGTACCAGCCTGCGGTTCTGCCCCGCCTGCTCCTGGTGCTCCGCAACCACCGCCAGCGTCTCTGGAGCCTCAACCTCCAGCGTGAATTCCCCCCCCGCCGCCCAGCGAACCTGCTCCACCATCTCTTTCCAGTTCAGCGGCAGTTTCCAATATTGGCTTGTCATCCGCGCCCCCGCAGGCTTGTCGATTGCCGCCTGCACCGCCGCCACATAGCTCACCCTTCCCTGCCCGATCTGATTCTCCACGGCAGGCATCTCCATGACCCGCTCCCTGCCCCGGCGGCCTGTTTCTGGAGCCGGAACCTTGAACAGGTCCTTCAAACCGAAGTCCGGCCGCCGCAGCCTCCACGGCGTATACAGCGACGTCTGCTCGGTCGCCACCAGCCCGCCTCCCTGCTGCACGTATTTGCGGATCAACTCCATCTGCTCTTCGCTGAGGCACTCCTGGTCTGCCAGCACAAGCGCACGATACTTTGCGAGGTCTTTCAGGTGCTCGTCGAAGATAATATTGAAGGGCACTTTGGCCTGGATCAGCGCCTGAGTAAACAGCATGAAGCTGACTGCCGGCGCATCATTGTTGAATCCCATCGACGCATACGAATAGAGCACAGCTACGTCCGCAATGTTCTCAACGTCTTTGTAGTAATCAAATTGATCGCGGAAGAAGTCCTCGTAACGTCGCTGGTCGGCGGGGATTTTCTCGTCCATGGTACCAATGCCAATGTCACCCATGCACTGGCGGCCAAAAGCCATCGACTCGGCTATTTGAAGGGTTGAGCCACTGGAGCCGCCCGTAACCACAAACAAGGTGTTGCCCAGAATGCTGGCGTTCTTGAACGACCGGATGCGGCTGACCAGAATTCCCTGGTCATTGACGCCTCCAGGGTCGCCCTCTTCGCTCCACACAGCGTCCATGTGCGAAAGCAGTTTCGGATAATAAACGCCCTGCTCCCAGATGGTATTGCGCCCGGAAATTTCGGAATGTGGATTGCTCTCCACCGCCGTCTCAGGATTCGCGGTTCGAATCAGCTCCTCCATGATGGCGTAATATCGGTCCAGTTGATGGCAACGGAAGCCCGCCCACTCCTGAAACATCGGGTCGTCAATGGTGGTCAGGTTGAAGTCAACTTTAGGCGGGGTCATATAACGCACGTCTGAAAATCCAAATCGCTGCTTGCGTTCCTGCGGCGTGTATCTGGTATTCAGGTATTCCCGAAAATCTTTGATCGCCAGCGGATGCTGAAAAATGAACGGCTCTGCCTGCAGGCTGGTGTTGTCAAAGTGAATCATGTCCACTTTGGCGTCCTCCACCGCGGAACGTACCACGCGCTTCATATATTCCACGTAACCGGGGTGCATAAAGTAGACGCGCCTGCGGAACGTCTGATCGAAATAAATGACGGGCTTGCCCAGATAGTCGGGAACCAGCCAATCCGCGGCGTCGGGCCGCTCCGCCAGAAACGTTTCGTAAGCAATGGTACTGCCGATATAAACCCCTACCTTGATGCCGTACTTGTGGAGTATTGGCACAAAGTTTTTGGTGATTTCCATGTATTCCTTTTCAGCCTCGACGCCAAAGCCTTTGTAATAGTAAGTGATCCATAATGTGATGCCGGCTTCTTTGATCTTTCGGGCAAAATCCTCGCTGTGCGATTTCCTGAAGCCCTCTTCCTGCCAGACCGTTCCGCCGCCCCGGCGCCGCATGAAGATCGGAATACTGTCATGATTACCTGCAATCACCAGAGGCGTTTCAGCAAGCCACACCGGGCCGCGCTTCAAATGTTTCATTTCTGTTACGGGATTCTGCAATAGGGTCATCTCATCACTCCATTTCAATAATTGCCAGGGTATAAGTCTCCAAGCGAGGGACTATGAAACGAGTGCGTCCACTCTCCACCTGGCTCGGTACAGTTCTCTTGCCTTCACCATCCGGCGTCAGCAGCGTCACCTGTCGCACGCCCTTCCCCTCCGGCAGTTCGACTTCCACCTTCACGTTTCTCACTATCTTCCCTTGCGGCGCGGCGTAATTCACCAGGTGCATCAACCTGCGATTCTGCTCCACCTGCTCCTGCGGCTCCGCCACGACCGCCAATGTTTCCGGTGCTTCCACCTCCAGCGTGAATTTCCCTCCCGCCGCCCAGCGAACCTGCTCGACCAACTCCTGCCAGTTCAGCTGCAGCTTCCAGTACTGGCTTGTCATCCGCGCCCCCGCAGGCTTTTCGATCGCTGCTTTCACTACCGCCACGTAGCTCACTCGTCCACGGCCAACCCTTCTCTGTTGCGGCGGAATTTTCAACTCTTCTTCCGCCGCGTGCCGCCCTTCATACGTCGGGGCTTTCACTCCAAACAAATCCATCAAACCGAAGTCCCGGCGCCGCAAGCGCCATGGCGTAAGGAGCGAGGTTTGCTCCGTCGCCACGACTCCGCCGCCCTGGTGCACGTATTTGCGGATCAACTCTATCTGCTCTTCGCTCAGGCACTCCTGGTCTGCCAGCACCAGGACTTTGTATTTCGACAAATCATTCAGTTGCTCGTCGAAGATTATGTCAAAGGGTACCTTGGCATGGATCAACGCCTGCGTAAACAACATGAAGCTCACTTGCGGAGTGTCGTTACTGAACCCCATGGATGCGTAGGAATATAGCACCGCCACGTCACTGATTGCTCTTACGTCTTTGTAGTAATCAAACTGTTCACGGAAGAAAGAGATGTATCGGTGCTGGTCCACGGGAATCTCCGGAGCGCCGAGGACGCTTCCGACCATGCCAAGAGTTTGCCGGTTGAAGGCCATCGATTCGGCCATGGCGAGCTTGCCTCCGCCTTCGCTGCCGGCCGTGTAAGTCAGGACCCGTTTCCCCAGCAGAGCTGCCATTTTGTATGTGCGGATTTTGGAAACCAGGATACCGTCCTCCGACATGCGGGCGTAATCGCCTTCTTCCGTCCAGTTGATATCCATGTTCGGAAGGAGGGTTGGATAATAGACCCCCTGCTCCCAGATGGTGTTGCGGCCTGAGATCCCCGAATGAGGGTTGGTTGCAATAGCAGTATTCGAGTTCAAGCCTTTGATCAACGTATACATTTCAGCGTAGTAACGGTTCAACTGGTGGCACCGGAAACCCGCCCATTCCTGGAACAACGGATCGTCGATGTTGTATAGCGGGAAGTCAACTTTCGGTGGCGTGACGTACTCCATGTTGGAAAACCCGAACCGCTTGTTAAGCTCTTCAGGCGTAAAGCTGGATGTCAGGTACTCGCGGAAGTCCTTGATGGCAAGTGGGTGCTGAAAAATGAAGGGTTCAGCCTGCAGGCTGTTGTTATCAAAATCGATTTCATCGGCTTTCAGCTCTTCCACACCCATCCGGACGACGCGCTTCATATACTCCACGTAACCCGGGTGCATGAAGTAAACGCGCTTGCGGAAAGTCTGGTCGAAGTAGATGACCGGCTTACCCAGGTAGTCCGGAACGAACCAATCCTTCGCCTCAGGCTTTTCAAGCAGGAAGGTTTCAAAGGCAATCGTGCTTCCCACATACAAACCCACCTTGATTCCGTACTCGTGAAGCAGCCCCGCCAACTTCTTCGCGACTGCGATATGTTCCTTTTCCGCCTCCAGGCCGAACCCTTTATAAAAATGGATGACTGCAAGGTTCACACCAAGAAGCTTGAGCTTCTTAACGGTTGATTCATGTGATTCCTGGTGGTACTCATCCTCCTGCAGGACCGATTCTCCGCCGTGGCGCCGTTGGAAAATCGGCATACTGTCCCAGGCGCCGACAATGATCAGCGGCTCGTTGGGAAGCCATGCCGGAGGCGTTCGGGAGGCTCTTCCCATCTCGCCCGTCGAAAGCAGGGCGGGCGCGCTTATAGCCGTTGCGCCAATCATGCCGGTGCTCATTAAATCCCTGCGATTCATTAATGACTCCTCACGGAGAATATTCTCAACTGCGCACTTAGGGGGGTCGCAGACCGCCGCTAATATGTCCGTCGCTGCTCTACCTTGCAATCCTCGTCAGGCAGGCCGGCCAAAGGGTGAAGTCCACCTGTCTATGTCCTGCAATCGTTCTCCACCATTCGGGGCTTCTATTTATCGCGGGCCCGGAGTCTTTACACGCAAGAGTTGACAGATCGAAAGGTTGTTCCACCAGAGTCATGTGTGGGAAGTTCGAAAAGCCACCATTCCCCTTGTGTGCGGGTGAGGGTCTCTCCAGAAAGGGGTCCCGGGATGGCAGTTACTGCAAACGTTGCCACATCTTCTCCACACAATTTCAGCAGCTCCGCCCGTCACTCCCAGGGGTAGAAAAGGTACAGCTTCGAGATTCGCTCGTTTTCGCCGATGTAGATGGTCCCACGATGGCCGACCGCGACCGCGCCAATTACATAAGCCTGCCAGCTGTAATATGGCCGGCGGTTGACATCCACGAAACCCAATTCCTCGTAGGCCCCGGTTACCGGCCGGTATGAAAAAAGACGGGCCATCCCCTGGGCCGTTCCCCCTACGCCGTAGATCTTCCCGCCCGGCCCCGGCACCAATCCGGCAATGTCATACTGAATCAGCGGCTTCCCCAGGTTGACAATCCTCAGGCTTGCCGGGTCGAACTGGAACAGATAGCCGTCCGAAGTTCCCCCATAGATCAGCCCCGACGCCGCATCCGACATAAAGGCATCGACGCGCGTCCAGGGCTCCCGGCCAGGAATCGCCGGCGCCTGCACGCTCAGCTTCTCGAGCTTTTGGGCCGCCTTGTCAAACTTGAACAGGTACCCGTCCTCGCCTGAAACATAAACATTGCCACTGGCATCCATCACCAGCATCCGCGACATGATCTTGTCCTTCTCGAATTTTTCGCCTTCGGGAACTTTGGGGCACACCACGCCAAAGTCACTAAATTTTCCCGCAGAGACCGAGTAAGAGAAGAAGTGCGTGTCAGGTGCAGTAAGGCCATAGATGAAGCCGGCATTCCGGTCAATTGCCAGCGCAAAAATCCCTTGTCCTTCGACGGCTTGCCCAAGGTCCTTTACCGGAACCGGCTTATTGTCGTTCGTGCCGATCTCTTCATGGTAGGGATTCGCCGGCACGTACATCAGCAGGTGGCCGCTGGTGCCGCTGCCGATGTAGACATCCCCTTCGGCAGAGATCGCTACGGCGTGCGTTACGCTCTTCGTGTCTGGCAGATAACCGAGCGGCTGCACGAAACCGTGAATCGGACTCAAAGCAAAAAGGTGGGAGCGAGTGCCACTGGTCGCTCCATAAATGTCGCCGTCCGGCGCAACCGAAAGCGAAGTAATTCCCGACTCGCCGTCCGGAATCACGTCGAGCGGCGGATAGCCCAGAGCCCGCGCATCGATCCGATCCTGCGGCACAACCACGTGGTCGTAATCCAGGCCCCGCTGCGCCAAACCTGCCACGGCAGTGGTCATTATCAGGAAGGCAACCATCAAGCAACGTTTTTCTAACATGAACTATTTCGCCTCCGGATGATAGATAAACAATGCCAGCCGATAGGGGATGGAACCAATCTTTCCACCGTAGACGAACGGTTTGCCTGGCTCAGGTTTCGCTTCCATTGCGCCCACAAAATAAATGATCCCATCCGGAGCCGTTGCCGCCGACTCGGCTCCCATCAAGCCTCTACCGTCCGCCACCCGCATTTCGCCCAAGTCCTGCATCTGATCGGTCTTGAGATTGAAAACCAGCAGGTGGGAAGCGGCAATGCCCGTGCTACCTGAGAAATCAAACTCCTGCGCGGGGGCCGCGTAATAGAGATCGTCATCGTTGCCGAGCGTCAATGCCAGGCTGGCATATGGAACACCGCGCGCGTCGGCCATGCCGGGTATCGCCAGTTGCCCCAGCTTCTTCACCTCGCCGTACTTGCCGGCATACGGATCGAAGGAAAACAGGTAGCTGGCACTCTCATCGATCCCGTAGAACACCTTCTTCTGCTTATCCCACACCACTTCCCGCCAGGCTGTTTCCGACTTGTCGTAGTCCCGCCCCAGAGAAATTCCCTTCTCCCGAATTGGAATGTAAACCGGAAGGTTCGTCAGCTTATCAGTGCGCGGATCGTACTTGTAGATTTGCCCCTTGCCGAAAGTGCCGTAAACATTCCCACGGTCATCAATGCCAATGGTCCGGCATAACGACTCCGGATTGTTCACCCGCCCCATGTCGTGGGTCTGGCCGGTTGCGATGTCGTAGTAAATAAAGTGGCCGCGCGGATAGGTAAGGCCGTACATGCGGTTATAAACCGGATCATATGCCGCGGTGATGATCCCTTCATAGCGCTCGCCGATCCCCAGATCCTCGGTTTCTGCGGAACGCGGATCGTAAACCAGCCAGTGCCCGCCCGGATATCCCTCGACCATTGCAAAACGGGCAAAGTTCCACCACAACCCGGCATGCGTCGCGAAATAAATCCTCCCATCCTTCGCTTCCCCAAACTTTGCATGCACCTTCGACTGCGGACCGATCCGCATCCCCGCCTGCCCGCAAAGTTTATTCAAGTCCCCAAGATCAACAATCCGATCCTTGCTGGGATCGTAGTAGACAACGTGCCCGCCCGCTCCGTGATGTGCCAGCCCAATGTAGGCCTTGCCATCGTGCGCCACCGTCAAGGCGTTCCAGTGTCCATCCATGTTCCCCAAACCCGGAAATAACCTGTAGTCGACCCTCACCGTTCTGGCGGGTGGACCGGCCGCCCATGCATAGCAGACCAGCGCCGCTGCAAAAATAACCGGGGAAATAAATCGCAGAAGTTTCATCAAGTCTCCAGATGAAGAAGGGGAAAAAGTGGGTACAATTGGCGCCCTTCCATGCCTTATTGACTTTGAAATGGTACCCGAAGCTTGAGGAAAAGCAAGTCACACCAACTTCAAGGATTATCATTCTCCTTGAAGCTCTTGCATTCTAGCGGCACCAAAAAGAAAAAAGATTGAAAATAATCTCTTCCCCTTCGAAAAGCGCCTAAGTTAATACCACCCCGCATGGCAGGTGTCAAGGTTCATTCTGGCTGCCGATAGCCCGCTCTGGACACAATCCGTGCTCTCTCATCCGGCCGCTAAACTGCCGGATCTGCAAACTGCTCCGGCTCGATTGTCCGGTCTGGTAGGGCTATCCGAGTGGAACAAACGTCAGTGCTCCCAAGGAAAGTTGAAAGTATTCTTGTCATGTGTGTTTTTTTGGAACGGGATTCCGGGTTATTCACTGAAGCCCGTAGCTTGTGGCAAAGATGGAGCGGGGGACGGGGATCGAACCCGCGACGTCCAGCTTGGGAAGCTGGCATTCTACCGCTGAATTACCCCCGCTTCGGGGAAAGTCTCGCAATCGGATGGACCGGAGCGCTCCTCGCCTGCTGCAAACCCGCAAGAGACCCAATCAGGCTAATCAATTAAGAGAAGAACTCCATCACAAAAGTGCAGTATAACACGAAGCGTCACGCCCTCGATGCCGATTTGCCGGGCCTGGCAGCGCTCGCGAAAGTCGTCCGGTTCGTGGATCCCGAACGGGCAAGCATCCCTCCGCGTAATGTTTCATTTCTTACCGCGCGCTACCCTGGGCCGATGACGCTCTGTACCTGCTTAAAACTTCATCGAACGCACGGATGATCTCGTCTTCGTCCTGATGAGTCAGGCAGGAGGGGATGGCGATAATGATGCTTCGTTCAAAGAGGCTGTCGGCCACGGGGCACGTCCCGCGCTCGTAGCCGGGGTGCGACTCCGAGTTCTCCGCC
>DATEKC010000161.1:0-13165 GCA_035277665.1 Terriglobia bacterium | reverse complement strand
AGGCAGGCCCCGCAACGGATGCAGTAAAGGGCTTCGCGCATCTTCTCGTCAGCCAGCGCACCGGTGCGGCCGTTGTCAATCAGGACCACGTGCATCTCGTCCGGTCCGTCTTCGCCCGGGCGGCGCGGCCCTGTAAGAATGGAAGTGTAGGAAGTCAGCTTCTGTCCGGTAGCGGAACGGCCCAGCAGGCGGAGGAAAACGCCCAGGTCGCTAAAGCGGGGAATGATCTTCTCGATGCCCACCAGCGCCACGTGGACACGCGGCGCCGTAGTGCAGAGGCGAATGTTCCCTTCGTTTTCAATCGTGACAATGCTACCGGTTTCCGCGACTGCAAAGTTGGCGCCGCTCATACCCACGCCGGCGCGGGCAAATATCTCGCGCAGGGTGCGCCGGGCAATGGCTGTAAGCTGCTCAGGGTCCTCCGTCCGCTGGGAATGGAGCTTTTCAACAAAGAGGTCGGAAACATCGTGGCGGGTCTTGTGAATGGCCGGGGCAACGATGTGTGCGGGCCGTTCTCCAGAAAGCTGGACAATCATTTCTCCCAGATCGGTTTCAACAGCGTCAATGCCGGCAGCCTCGAGCGCCTGGTTCAGCTCAATCTCTTCGCCCACCATGCTCTTACCCTTCACTACTTCATTGGCGCCCGCACTCTTAGCAATCTCCTTGACAATCTCGCAGGCCTCTTTCGCGGTCCGGGCCCAATGGACTTTTCCTCCCTGGCGCTCGACGCTGTCTGCGAACTGTGCGAGGTAATAGTCCAGGTGATCCATCACCTCGCGCTTCAACTCGCGCGCTCGGTCGCGCATCGCCTCAAATCCCGGCACCTTCCCGATAGCTTCCAGCCGGTGTGAATAAAGGCGAAGGGTCGAAGAACGGTAAGCCTCCTGCAGATGGGCGTCGCCCATCGCCTTCTCCGCCCGGTCATGAATAGCCGCGCTGTGAACTCCCGTTTCGCTCATTCGTGTTTTTCCAGCAATTCCGCCAGATGCAGAGTTTGAATCGGAATCTTCTCCCTGTGGATATAGCCCGCCAGGTGCATCAGGCACCCGGCATCATTGGCCACCAGATATTCCGCTCCGGCATCGGCGGCGGCGCGCAGCTTGTCGCGGGCCATTGCTACCGACACGTCGGGAAACTTCACGGAAAACGTCCCGCCAAAGCCGCAGCAGACTCTGTTGTCCTTCAGGTCCACCAGTTCCAGCCCCTTCACGGACTGGATCAGTCTGCGCGGCTCCGATTCAATCCCCAGCTCGCGCAGGAGATGGCAGGAATCATGATAGGCGACGCGGTGCGGAAAGCTGGCGCCCAGGTCTTCTGTCTTCATCACCTTCACCAGGAATTCCGAAAATTCGTAAAAGCGTCCGCGCAGCCGCTCGACCTTCTGCAGCAGCTCCGGTTCATCCGCAAACAGCTCTGGATAGAACACCCGGAACATCGTGGAGCAGGATCCGGACGGCGCCACAACGTAGTCAGCATCGTCGAACAGTTCAAGATTGCGACGGGCAACATCGCGCGCTTCGTCACGATAGCCGGTGTTAAAGGCCGGCTGACCGCAGCAGGTCTGCTGAGGGTTAAAAGTCACCGTGGCGCCCGCGCGCCGCAGAATTCTTACAACCGATTCGCCAACCTGCGGGAAAAACTGGTCGCCCAGGCAGGTGATGAAAAGCGCGACCTTGGGAGAATTTTTTGTCATCAGATCTGAACATCCTGCAACTTACTGCGCAGAATAGCCTCCGTCCACCATCAGGTGGCTGCCCGTGATGTAGCTTGCCTCATCGGAGGCAAGGAACAGAATGGCGTTGGCCACTTCGCGAGGCTTGCCTGCCCGGCCCACAAAAGTCTTGGCGCCTTCCTGGGCGTCGAACTCTTCCAGCGTCATGCCCACCTTTTCCATGTGCCGGTAGGATGCGGCCGTAATAATGGACCCGGGACACACGGCATTGACGCGAATCTTGTATGGCCCCAGGTCCATGGCCATGTTGCGGCACAATTGAACCATGGCAGCTTTGGTGGCGCTGTAAGCAAAAAAGTCAGGCTGGGCCAGAAAACTGGAAATCGAGCCGAGGATGACAATGGCTCCGCCCTTCCGCTTCATGTGCTCGACAGCGTATTTTGTGACCATTGCCGTCCCAACGACGTTGACACCGAGAGAATGCTGCCACTCTTCGACCGTCGCTTCAAAACCCTTCAGGACAAACGTGGCGGCGTTGTTCACCAGAATGTCAATCGCGCCATACGTCCTGACGGCCTCGTCGGAAATTTTTTTAGCGTCCACTTCCCTCGAAATATCAGCCTGGACAAAATGGGCGTTATTTCCCTTATCGACGATGCCAGTGACGGTCTCCTTGCCGCCCTTGGGATCAATGTCAGCGACAACAACCTTCGCTCCCTCTTCCGCCAGAAGTTCTGCCGTGGCGCGGCCGATTCCCGAGCCGCCGCCGGTTACGATTGCAACCTTATTCTGAACTCTCATAATTGCTCCATTCTATCGCGCATCTTTGCCCACAGGAAACAGTCACTCGCCTCGCGCCGCTACAGCCATGGCCCAACCGCCAGGCGCCAGGGGGTTCAAGAACAACCGGAAGTGCTCCAACGTAAGGGAATTTATGGTTGAAGTCAAGCAGCGTATGTCCGAAAGGGCCTGGTGACCCTTGACAAATCGGCGCGGAAACCAACATCCTTAAAGATAGTTCGTGTGGGGTGACATGGGCCGACATTCGTTCCTCCTGGTGTTTGTTTTCCTGTTCTTCGTCAGCCAGATTTTCTGGGCCATTGCCATCAGCAAAATTGGCGCAAAGCTAATCCACAATAAGACTTTGCGCCGCGTTCTTGAGGTAATCGGGCTTGCCGCTTACATCTTTTTATTTGCCTATAATTTCCTCTCGGCGCGGGGTGAGGCAGCCACAAGCTTCACACTTAAAAGCGCCTTCCTTGAGGTGCCGGTGCGATGGTGGGCCTTGGGCTCCGTCGGAGGATTCATCGTGGCCCTCCCTTTTCTGCTGACCAATTTCATCTGGGAAAGGATTCAGCGGGCAAGGCATAAGGCAAATTTACAATCGGGGCCCGATCCTGCCTTTTCGCTGGCCAGACGAAAATTCCTATCGAGCACGGCGATTGCAGCCGGCGCAGTGCCATTCGCCGCTGCCGGCTATGGATTCCTTTTCGGCCGTATCGAGTTTGAGAAATCATTTGTTCGCATCAAACTCCCCCGGCTTCCCGGTGAATTCCACAGTTTCCGCATCGCCCAGTTGTCGGACTTTCACATCGGGCCTTTCATGACGTCATCCGACATTCGGCACGTGGTTGAGATGACCAATGCGCTGAAGCCGGAACTGATCGTCCTGACCGGGGACTTTATCACCTGGGACCCGGATACTCAGCAGGCCGCCGTCGATTCCCTGACCGGGCTGAAAGCGCCCCTCGGGATCTATGGTTGCCTCGGCAACCACGAGATGATGACCCACACGGAAGCGTCGATTACGGCAATGTTCGCCGAACGCAACATCAAAATTCTGCGACAGGAGCGCGCTACTATCCAAGTGGGAAAAGAAAGCCTGAACCTGATCGGCGTGGATTATGAATTCCGGGGGCACCACCGGCCCTACGACGATCATCGGGTGAATCAATATCTGGACAGCGTAAAACCACTGATGAAGCCCGACCAGGTCAACATTCTTCTCAGCCACAACCCCAATACATTTGATCGCGCCGCGGAAATGGGAATTGACCTGAGCCTTTCGGGCCATACGCATGGAGGCCAAATCGCTCTGAGCTTCATCAGCCCCGACCTCTCCATCGCCCGGCTGATGACCCCCTACGTCGAAGGCCACTTCCAAAAACCTGGCGGCCAGCTCTACGTCAATCGCGGTCTCGGCACCATTGGCGTCCCCATCCGTTTCGGCGCACCGCCGGAAATCACCATGTTCGAGCTGGTGCGGACGTAATTCTCTCCCGGCTGCCCGTCATCGTGGAAATGCAAACCTGCTTGGCCGGCTAATTGCTCTCGCGGTTCTTTTGTCCCTTTCAAAATCCATGGACTTTTCAAGTGGTGTCGCCGGACACCGCCAGGAAATCCTTGCCTTTCTGTTCCTGGCCGAAGGCAATGATGATGCCGCCGATGACGATGACTGCAATTTCAAACCCGGCCATGGCCCAGCCGTAACCAACATGGTCCCGCAGAGCGTATTCAATGGTATTGGTAGGTGAAGCGATCAGGATTCCCAGATGGTAGGAGAGCCCGGGCAGAAGCCCCCTTACCGAGTCCGGAGACACCTCGATGAGGTGTGCGGGGATAATCCCCCACGCACCTTGCACTCCCATTTGCATCAGGAAGGCGCCGGCTGCCAGAACACCAATCGAACCCCCGAACGCCCAGAATGGGATGACCACAAGCGCCAGACCGAAAGCGCCCAGCATGCTGCGTTTGCGCCCAACACGTTCGGAGAGATAACCAAACAGGATGGAACCTATGATCGCACCGATGTTGTAGAGAACGGCTAGGTCTGAAACCGTACTGGCCTGGATGTGATGCGCGGTTTTGAGGAAGTCGGGATAGAGGTCCTGTGTGCCATGCGAAAGAAACATCATCATGGTCATCATGAGCACGAGATAAAGAAAACTTTTCCAGTGCCGGCCGACTGTCCGAAGGATGGCCCGAACGTCCGGCTCACGATGCTTGAGCCAGGCCTTGGATTCCGGCACACCCGCACGGATGTAAAGGGCCAGTAAGGCCGGCGCCGCTCCCAGAAAAAACATGGCCCGCCATCCCCATAGGGGCAGGACGAAGCGGGCCGCCACGGCCGCCAGAAGGTAGCCGACGGGGTAGCCGCTCTGAAGAACTCCGGAGAGAATTCCCCGCCAACGACGGGGGACGCTTTCCATTGCCAGCGAGGCGCCAATTCCCCACTCGCCTCCCATCCCAAGGCCGTAGAGAGCTCGCAGAATGATGAAGACGGTAAAGGAAGGCGCAAAACCACAAAGCACTTCTATTACCGAATAAAATAGGACATTCGCCATGAGCGACTTGCGGCGGCCGTAACGGTCGGCGAGAATGCCGAAAATAAAAGCTCCGGCAGGGCGCGTTGCCAGCGTAGCCGTCAGGGTCAGAACAATATCCGCCTTCGAGACCTGGAAGCTCGTCGCCAGAGTTCCCACCAGAAACACGACCACAAAAAAGTCAAATGCATCAAGCGTCCAACCCAGGAAGCAGGCCAGGACGGTGTGCCAGTGCGAGCCCCCAAAGAACAGGCCTTGTTCTCCGCCAGTCTCGGTAGAAGGTTGATCCATCATTGGTCAGGCGATTCCGGGATCAGAAACTTACCACGACACCCTTCCGGGTGCCGGAACAGGGTTCCTGCCACTGCAGGTTGTCAGCCGGTGAACAGCCCGGCGGTCAAAAATACTAGGAAGTCCGGTGTGCAGTCAAACATTGTATATGAATCAAGAATGGCGCAGGCGCGGGCGGCCACTCAAAACAAACTTTGCATGAGGCAAGCATCTCCTGAAACTCACTGCAGGAAAACAATGCTTTTTAAGTCAGAGAGAGGTTCCGAAAAGTCGAAGACGTCATCGCTCGAGGGATCATATTTGTCCGTAATGCCCAGGAACCGCGCCTCGGCGGGTTGGGTGGTTGGCATCAGATATTTGCCTTGTTCAACCTGGCCGTCCCTGAGTGTCAACGTAATTTGATTGTCCTGAAATCCGACCTGAGAAATCTTCGAGAATTCCTGGACGTCCGCAGCGCCTCCTTTCAATAGTAAAGGGAAGGAAGTCATGGCAGGCACGGCCACGAGTAGCGAACCGCGGCCACCGGGCGGATAGTAGTCAATATAGGCATCAAAAACCTGCGTGGTCTTGCCGTCGTTATCCGTCACTCTGGCGGTGTAACCAAATTGCTTCCAAAGAGCAACAATGCCTTGCCTTTGTGCTTGCGAACTGGTGATGACCGTGTAGGGCAAACTGCCTATCGACAGTTGCACTTTCTCGACTCGCATGTCGGGCAGGTCAAAATGCTTATAGATGAGGATGGAAGAATCCTGGTGGACCAGAATTGCGTTCCTTTGAATAACGCGTTGGCGTCCATCCGCCGTCATCTGGTAAATAGTGTCAGCCTTCAGCGGAAACGCCAGGGCCGCGGCGAAGAAGAGCGGCAATAGGGGTTTCAGGCATGGATTTTTCAGCATGAGAAAGGCCCCGCTCTTTGTGAAACGGGGCCCTTGTTCTCCATGGGGAAGTTGTTTCCGCCGCTACTTTTTCTTCTTCTTTGAGTATTGCGTTGATACAGTACCCTGCAGCGTGGCGATCATCTCTTTTGCCGCTTCGGCATTCGTGCCGTTGGGATCCAACGAGAGATATTGCTGGAAAGCCTCGACGGTCCCATCGGGAGCTTTCACTTTGCCGTCCGCCGTCATCGTCGCTTTGCCCATGAGAGCTTGGCCTTTCAGGTAATATGCGTTTGCGTTTTTGGGATCCAGGCTGATGACTTTGTTGAAAGCCGTCAGAGCATCGTCCATCTTCCCGGCGTTGTACATGATGGCGCCCATATTGAAATAATAACGGCTGGCATTCGTCGGATCGAGTTGGGCGGCTTTCTGGAATTCCGCCATAGCCTGGTCCGACTTGCCGCTTGCGGCATACACGCTGCCCAGATTGTTGTGCAGAGAGGCATCGTCCGGGGTCAACTGGAGAGCTTTCTGATAGGTCGCGACGGCCTGGTCATCTTCCTTCGCCTTGGCATAGGAATCAGCCAGGCGCGCCAGCACAACTGGAACGTTCTTGTCCTTGGCCAGCGGAAGCGCCTCCTGGAACATAGCAGCGGCTTCCTTATATTGGCCCTGATTGTACAATGTGTTGCCCTGTTCAAAATACTGCTTGAGCCCCTTAAACTGCTTCTCTTCCTTGGCGGCCGCCGCAGCTTGCTTGGCCATTTCAGGATTCTTCTGCATCTCCTCCTGGCGCTGCTGCTTCTGCTGGGCCATTTCTTTCGGAAGGTCAAAGTTTACATCAGTGGGCTCACCAAGCCCGACATGCTTTTCGATGTAGAAAAGGGTCTGCCCCGTAGGGCTTTCCAATGTAATCTTATAGTTTCCAATGGGCAGGCCTATGTAAACAAAGTCACCCTTTTTGCCTGTCTTTGTCTTATAAGTGGACTTGATGTCCAACCGGTCAATCTGGACAATGCATTTGGCACAAGGCTGGCCATCCTGCTGAATGGCTTTCCCCTGTATGCCGCCGGTCTGAGCATAGGCTGGCGCCACCATCCCCAACGCTGCGAAAGCAAATATGATTCCCAAAACCTTCCGCGCTGAAAGAAACTTCATTTGAACCTCCTCAACTTGTACTGCCCATCGTTTATTCTAGCTTTAACCTTTTCGGCGCTCAACCCAATCCTTGCTATTGGTCCGCTGCAAAATATTAACTCACATGGGTCGACTGCGGAGTGTAACGCGGACGGACAGCATAGGCAATAGGGTCTTCAAGTCCCGCTTCATGAAAAGCCCGCAAACGCAGAGCACAGCTGTCACATATCCCGCAGGCCTCATTCTCACTCTGATAACAGGACCATGTCAGGTGAAGAGGAGCGGCGAGTTCCATCCCTCTCTGCACAATCTCACTCTTGCGCATGTGAATCACCGGAGTCGCGATTTTGATCCGGATCTCGGGCTTTGTTCCAATGTCAATGACACGATTGAAGGCCTCGTAGTATTCGGGCCGGCAATCCGGATATCCGGAACTATCTTCCGCCACTGCGCCGATAAAGATGCTTTGGGCGCCAAGCACCTCCGCCCACGAAACGGCAATAGAAAGAAAATGCGCGTTGCGGAAAGGCACATAGCTTGAAGGGATGTTCTCACGCTCCAGGTTCGCGGCTTCAACGGGAATGTTCGGATCAGTCAGGCTTGACCCCCCAATCTTTCGAAGATGGTCCACCCGGCATACCCACCTCTGTTCAACGTGATAGAACTCCGCCAGTGCATTGAAAGCCTGCTCTTCCCTGCTCTCGGTCCTCTGGCCGTAAGCCACGTGCAGCAGGGCCAGCCGAAAGCTGAGACCGGCAATCGCAGTGGTCACACAACTGTCCAGACCGCCGCTGGCCAGTACCACCGCCAGAGGCGCCCGGTCAGATGTTTGCCTGTCCTCCACCAAAACTCCTGCTCCTTCCAGTTGAGATGGCCGGCCAAATCTCTCGCCAGACCTGCAGAAATTCTACCTTAAACTCCCCGTGTTTCATGGTCCCAGATAAATTTGTGGATTTGCAGCCCCACCCGTACCTGCAGGTTGTCGCGCAGAACCCATTCGGCAAGCCGGCGCGGCGGCAACTGGCCGAAAACCGGGGAAAAAATGATCTCATCCACCACGCCGGCCAAGCGATGAGTGTCCACGAAGTCGCGGGCGTAGTGATAATCACGCTCATCCAGCACCACAAATTTGATCTGGTCCTTACGTTCCAAAATCTCGAGGTTTCCTGGATGAAACTTCCCGCTTTCGCCGCTGCCCGGACATTTCACATCCACGATTTTAACGACGGGCCGGGCAAGGTCCCCCACAAACCGCTCGCCGCTGGTTTCAATCAGAACGCGATAGCCCTCAGCCAGCAGGCTGTCTGCAAGCCCGACCGTCTCCTTCTGAAGCAGCGGTTCGCCTCCGGTCAATTCCACCATCTTTCCACCCAGTTCCCGCACACGATCGAGGACCTGTTCCGGAGTCATCTTCTCTCCGCCGTGAAAAGCATAGGCCGTATCACACCAGTGACAGCGGAGGTTGCATCCGGTAAGGCGAATAAACAGACAAGGGAGGCCCGCAAAAGAGGATTCGCCCTGGATAGACTTGAAAATTTCGGTAATGACCATCGGACTGAACTGGAACCCATCGCTTATCTTACTCGATTTTTGCCCCGGCTGCGTAGCCTTTCAATCGCATCGAAACGCCTCTGAATTCAGGTTCCAGATTTGAAGAACGGTTCACCAGCAGGCCAGCAAGCTGCCGGCAGGTCCCGCAGAAAAACAGCCATGGGCGTCTTTCTCGCGCCCCTATCGCGGTGGCGGAGCAGTGGAGGGTGGCGTCGCCTTGCCATCAATGGTGAAAGGCTCCATCAGTTCGGTACGCGTACCGTCCGGATCGAAAAAGTTTGCCTGTCGCTGCAGGTTGTGGCCCACGTGGATTTCGATCTTGCGAGTGTAGTTCAATGCTGCGGTGCGAGGCCGGAGCGTGGCGACGGACTTGAATATATTCGGGGTCATCAGCGAGATGTGGTTTGCGCCGCCGCGTTCATCCTGCGGAGGCAACTGCTTGTAGAGCATCAACTCCAAGTAATCCTTCCCGTCCGGCACGCGCAAGTCAACCCAGCTCAACGTAACCCCGTCAGAACTGCCCCGCCAGAATTCCTTGAAGCCGAGGACGTTGCTATAAAACTCGCTGGACCTGGCCAGGTCTCCCACCGTGAAGCCGGTGTGCATGATGTGATCAGAGATGCGGCTGGATGGCATGTCCTTGCCCCGATCTTTCATGGCCCAGCCGTCAGGTTGATATTCAATAAATTCCACGATGTGGCCATCGGGGTCCTTGACCATAAAATCCTTATCTCCAGTTTGCCCTTTGCTCATTTTCGCCGGCGCGTGAACGCCGCGGGAGATCAGGTAGCGGCGCAATTGGTCAGCGTTATCCGTATAGAAAGCGATGCGGTTGAGCATGCCATCTCCACGGGGCGGCTGGAAGATAAATTCCAGGTATTGGTAGTCGTTGATCTTGATGAAAGAGATGCGACCCGATCCGTCGTCATTCTTCAAGTCATAGGGTTCGGCGAACCCAAGAAAATTCTTGTAATAGGTCCGCGTCGCGGGAAGGTTGCTCACGTAAAACGCCACGCGAGCGATGCCCAGAATTTTCGGCCTTTTTACGGCAGCTCTAGCGCCGGGTAACGGAACAATGATGAACAATGCCAGCAGCCAGAGCGATTTGGTTTTCATCGGAATCTCCAGCGGAATTTGCGCGCTCTTATCACCAGGGGACCGCGTTTTCGCCGCCGAACACGGTCCCTGCCGTCCTCTTAATTCCACCCTTTTCTCGCCGACGGGACTATACATCCGCCGGCTTCCTCTTGCAAGTTTCCCGAGTGAGTTGCGACAGAACAAGCCGGAGATCAGGCGCCCACTCAACGATTGAGAAAAATACTCACACCGCGTAATATTTAATTTCGCCTGAGGAGCACGTCGAAATGAGGTTGAAGTTTTCCCTTAGTAGGCCTTCCAAACCGTGGGGAGAAACTGATTGAGCAGGAAAATATCGCGCCGGGAATTATTGAAGGGAATGGGAACGGCAGGCGTGGGTGCATGGCTTTCCCTGCAGCCCGACACGAAGACGCTTCGGGCAGCTGCGCGAGTCCCGGAGAGAACCATTTCTGTCAAATTTACGGATGTCCGCGAGCCGGCGGGTATCACCTTCAAGCAGGACGCGACAGAAAGTCAGGAAAAGTACTACCTGGAAACCATGGGAACAGGCGTGGGCTGGATTGACTACGACCAGGATGGCCTTCTGGACCTCTATTTCGTTCAGTCAGGTGCTACCAAAGTCTATACACCTCCGCACCCTCTACGCTCGGCGCTGTATCACAACAACGGCGACGGGACCTTCACCGATGTTACACAGAAAGCCGGAGTAGGCGGCGAGGGCCATTATGGCCAGGGTGTTTGCGTCGGCGATTACAACAATGACGGATATCCCGACCTTTACGTCACAGGTTATGGCAGCGCGGTTCTCTACCACAACAACGGCAACGGAACTTTTACCGACGTTACCGACAAAGCCGGAGTGGCTGACAAGGGAGGCTGGTCAACCAGCGCCGCCTGGATAGATTATGACAAAGACGGGTGGCTTGACCTTGTAGTCTGCAATTACATTGAATGGTCGCCCGAGAACAACATCTGGTGCGGCGAACATCGGGCGGGTTATCGAGCGTACTGCCATCCCGACAATTACCGTGGCCAGCGTCTCAAGCTTTACCACAATAACCACGACGGAACCTTTACTGACGTCAGCAGGCAATCAGGCATTGGGATTCCGGAAGCCAAGGGCATGGGCGTTGTCACCGCGGATTTCAACAACGACGGATGGCCGGATATCGCAATTGCCAATGACACCTGGCCGAATTTCCTTTTTATCAATCAACACGACGGAACTTTCAAAGACGTCTCTTTCATTTCCGGAGTGGCGGCCAGCGCCGATGGCAAGTATGAAGCCGGCATGGGTATTGACGCGGCTGACGTCGACGGCGATGGATGGATGGACATCTACATCACACATCTTGACTTTGAACTTGACCGCCTCTACCACAACAATCATGACGGAACTTATGACGATGTTACGTATCAGTGTGGGATCGGAAACAGCGCCATTTTTTTGAGCGGAGTGGCCGCTATCTTCGAGGATTACGACAATGATGGCTGGACCGACATCGTGCAGGTGAACGGCGCCATGCTCGACAACATCAACCTCTACCACTCCGAAGTTACCTACAAAGAGCCCAAGCTGATGTTTCGCAATCTAGGCAAAGGCAAATTCGTCAAAGTGTCCAAAGAACTTGGCCCGGCATTCACGCGGCCAGTAGCAGGCCGGGGACTGGCCTCTGCCGATTTTGACAACGACGGTGACGTCGACTTCGCCATCAATGTGCGGGGCGATTTTCCGGAACTGCTCCGGAATGACGGCGGCAATGCCAACAACTGGCTGACCGTTCAACTAGTGGGCACCAAATCAAACCGTGACGGCCTGGGAAGCGTCCTGAAACTTACTTCAGAAGGTTTTACACAAGTGAAGCAGGCCAAAGGCGGCATGAGCTATATGGCGGCGAATGACCCCCGTATTCACTTTGGTCTGGAGAAACGCAAGACCATCGAGTCGCTCCAGGTCAAGTGGCCCAGCGGGCAAGTCGACAACCTCTCCAAAGTTCCAGTCAACCAGATCATCGCAATTAAGGAAGGCGCCGGTATCATTCCGAAGAAGTTTCCGCGCATCGTCTGGAAGTGAACCGCAATTCAAGAGGACGCGGGACGCGGTGAAACATGCCCTCCTGGCGCTCCTGGCCTGGTTTCAGAGCTGCCTCTTGCAGGCTCAGACGATTCGGACTTCGCAGTTGGTCACCAAAGACTTGAATTTCTTCGCGTCGTCGTCCGTCCCGACAATGGCTGCATAGTGCATCGGGACGGCAATCTTCGGACTGATGGTTTGCGCCGCCTTGGCCGCTTCGTCCACCGTCATCACATACGTCCCCGAAACCGGCAGTAGCGCGATGTCGCACTGGATAGATTCCATTTCCGGAATGAAGTCTGTGTCGCCGGCATAATAGACACGTGTTCCATCCATTTCAAACACATAACCCACGCCCTCCACTTCCCTGGGATGGAAAGGCTTCCCCGGTTCGCGAAATTTGTTGACGTTGTAAGCCGGAACCGCTTCAATCGCCACGTCCCGGACAGTTTGCTTCTTGCCCGGCCCGATAAAAACCTTTTCCTTCGCCTTCACCTTTTGCAGGCCCTCCTTGCACACCGGGCTCGCAACGATACTGGTCTCAGGCGTGCAGACTTTTTTGAGATCGTCCAGACTGAGGTGATCAAAATGTTCATGGCTCAAGAGAATAATGTCCGCCCTGTCCTCCTTGCCCACCTTGAATGGGTCCGTATAAATCACCTTCGAGCCTGCAATCCGGAAAGTGTCATGGGCGATTCGCGTGAAGTCGAGATTTAGAATCTTCATTGCCAACCCTCCTATGCAAGATGCTGGCGCCCGTTGGCCCGCCATGCCGATTTGAAAGAGCCGAACAGATTAGGATATCAAAAAATGGCGCCGCCAACTCTTAAGGGCCGATTCCGCTGCAACTGCGAACCGCAAAGCGCCGCCCACCCGCCCAAACTGCCCTGGGCTTCTCCATTCCGCCACATTGGTTAAGATAATTCTTATGGCCCGATGACAGTTCCTTGCCGAATAATAAAACAGGAGGCACAAGAGAGCGGCTCAACCCGTGAGGAGCCGCTACATGCGGGCGGTGGGAAGCCAATGCGAAACAGCCGAGAACATGCAGCCTGCGAGTTCCTGATTGGCCTGATGCTCCTGGCCGGCACCACCGCCCGCGGTCAGGAATCCGCAACGGTCCCGTCGCTCGGCGAAGTCGCGC
>DATEKC010000160.1:0-4726 GCA_035277665.1 Terriglobia bacterium | reverse complement strand
GATACTTCAATCCGTAATCGGTCAGTTCCTGCAACTGCGCTGGCGTCAGCGCATAGGGGTTCACCAGCGCCGGCGCGCTCTTGTATTCAAAATGATCATTCAGCTTGATCGAAAACCCATTGATCTTGTAAAACGCCGCCTGCCGCAACGCCTGCTTCAAAATGTTCATCCTGTCCAGGTGATGGTTGTCGTCCCAGTAGATAATCCGCTGCTCAAGATCCGGCCAGTCCGTGATGCGGGCTTCCGGCAGCCACAGCTTCCCTTCCGCGTGCTTCACCAGTTGCACCAGCGTCTCAACGCCATAAAACAGCCCATTCGGCGCATTGGCCGTGATTTTGATTCCGCTGCTTGCGAGGTCGAGCCTATACGCTTGCTCTTCCAACGCCTGGCTGTCCTTGTCCGCGGCCTGCCCGATTTTGACCGATCCGGGCTGAATCACAAGCGTGATGGCCTTGCCCCGCCCGCGCGTTTCGAGCGTGATCCCGTGGCGAGTCCCAAGCCCGTGTTTCAGGCTTTCAACCGCTACGTCGTCAGCTTTCACACCCTGCCCCAGTTCCAGCCGCCAGCCGCTGCCGATTTCAAAATTACTGCCCTTCAGCTCCACCTTCTGCGGCTCCGGAATCACCGTATAGCCTCGCTGGAACAGGCTCGATGCGGTTGCGCCACTTGCGAATTGCGCAAATCCAACAACCATCAACAGCAACCCCGCCCATTTCAAAGCCTTCTCAGTCATCTGCGTATTTCCTCCGAATCGATTACTCAATTACTGCCCAACCTGCGGTTCCAGGAAATTGGTTGCTTCCGGTCAACGCCGGTCCAGTGTTTATAATCGGGCCGATCAAAATCTTCGCTTCGAGCTGCCGGGCCGTGGGCTTCAGAATACTTGTTGCACGCCGCCAGCACCTGCCCATCCCATCTTGCGGTAATCGCGCACAGCACTCCAGCAATGGCACTTAATGCTTGAAAGAAGAAATGCCTCGGTACGTGCACCACGGAGCCATCTCACCTTCGGCCCCTAGGCATTTCCGCGCAAGCAAGGCTTTTACCTATTTCGACTGCGAGTTTGCGCGTGCCCCAGGGCGCTGTGCCGTTTCAAGCTGCGCAGGTTTTAAGGTCCAGGTTTGGAGCCTCGCAAGATCCAGGAGATGCTCTCCGTTAAACCCGGGACGAAAGATGGGCCAGCCCCAGGTGTCGTGCGTATTCTTGGCTACATACTTTGTCGTATCCAAATAGGCCGGCGCCAGAGTTACATCCTTCGGAGGCTGGTGCCCTTCAAAAAGGCCATCGGCCACATGCGCGAGCGCCACCAGATAGCTGGCCGGCGGATAAGGCTCGCCCCCGATCCAGACGACTGCGGGAACCTGCCGGCGCTTCTCAAGAACGCTCTCGACATCCTGGACAGCCCATTGGAATTGATACCAGGGGACGTTCACCGGGCCTGACATCGCCACGCCAGTGACATCATTGCTCGGCCCGGACGGCGTTCCATCGAGCTCTATAAACTGGCTCGGCGCCTTTTGGATCACTTGCGACACATAGGTGTTCAGCAGCCAAAGAACTTCGCTGGCCGAAAGATCGTAATCCCTGTAAACCTGGAATGAGACCGCTGGCCGCACATTCCGCGCAATCTCAGCAAGATCCTGTCTTGAAAAGGGCCGCGTCTGGGCTGCGTCCGGGTAAAGCTGCAGAGTCTGGGGCGCCGTCACAAAGTGGACCGGGAAGGTCTTCATGTACTCGACAAACTTTTCGAGGAAGGCAAACGCTCGCGCCTGTTCCTCGGGGGATTTCATGGCGGGCAACTTCCATTCGGAGCGCGGCGGTTCTGCACCATGGGAAAAATTCACGGCGTCCCAGAATTCCTTATGGATAAACTCGCAGGGATGGAAATAGATGCTGATTAATCCTCCGCCGCTACCGTGCAGAGCGGCAAAGCCCTTCTTGAAATTGTCTTCCACCTGCTGGATGTTGGTCCAATCCTCATTTGGCCTGAATTCATCGATGTACTTCATGTTGAAAATGTTCAGGATGCCACCGTACCAGTAAGGCTTGCCGTCCAGTCCGACCTGGTCGCCGTCATCCAGGTAGACATGGATTCCCATTTTCAGGAGCGCGGGCTGCGCTTCCGGGCACCAGGAAGCCCCAGGCTGGCCATAGGCGGCGGGCATTCGGCCGAAGATCTGCCGAATAGAGTCAATCCCCGGCTTCTCCCGCCGGATGAACTCGTCTACTCCGTCCTGCCAGTCAAGAAACTGCTCAAACTCCGCGGGGTTCACGCGCCAGCTGTGGTAGTTGGAATGGTAAGCAATAGCATGCTTGTTCAGCGCAGCAATCACGTCATCACGGCGACGGCGGTCAAGCGTTCTAGCCTTCTCGCCGACCACCTTAAACGTGGCATGAACCCCTTGCGACGTCAGGAACTCAGCTATCCGTTTGGCAGCGTCGTCGCTCTGCGGCAGCACGTAGTCTTCCGTGTCAAACCAGAGAATCACATAAACGAGGCCGGGCTTTTGGACTCCGGCCGAGGCCTGCAAATTCCCTGACTGGGCGAGAAGGACCGAAACCTGGACAAATACGCCAAGAATGACGACCCCGATTGCAATCCGCAGCCAGCGGAAAGCGTACATCGGTACTTCTTGAAGCACCTTTACTTTTTCCCGACCTTTGGAAAGCACCATCGTAGAAGCAGCCTGAATCCAGTTATTTGAAAATTTTGCCTCGTGCCAGAGGCATCACTGCGAAGGTGAATTCCCGCTTAATGTCCACAATCGATACTTACGAAGACTGTGCCAAAATTGTACACTTTTGGCAAAGGGTGATCCCTCGAAGCGAGGTTAATCTCCTATATTGAAACGAAATTGTCAATAGATTTCTGCCAATTCGAAGCAAGTCGCAGGAATGCGAAAGCGATTTCCATATGCGAGTGCCAGCACCATGGCTGATGCTCCCTTCCTGGAACAAAAGGTACCCGGCACCGACTCCTCAACCCGCGGCATGAAACCAGGCATGGCTGAATGCCTTCCCGTTATTCTGAGGCATTTTTGCGATGAAGTTCCAACCGTGCCTGCCAGAGGCCCGGGTCGAGCTCAAGCGCACGGCGGAAATCCGACGCGGCCTGGCCGTCCTGCTTCCGGTAATCCGCAACCAACCCGGAAAGGTAATAGTCGTCAGCAGACTTGTGCCCGGCTGCCGGTTCGCCAGCCAGTTGATCCAGAATCCGCGACGCTTCTTCGGTTTGCCCCAGGCGTTCCATTGCCAGCGCGGCGTAGAAGCGCGACGGCCCGTTGACTCCGTCTTCCGTCTCCCCTTCGCCTGCGCGCATTTCATCGACGCACTTTTGCCAGGCGTCGCGGGCTTCGCTCTTCTTGCCTTGCGCATTGAGCGCCTGCCCCAGCCAATAGAGCACCTCTTCCTCCTGAGGATGTTCAGGCTTGCCCACAGCGAGGTTTCTGGGATATTCGAGTGCTGCCCGGAACGACCCTTCTGCCGCCCCGAATTGCCGTGCCGAAAACGCCGCCCGGCCTTTTTGGACTTTGGCCAGCACGAACAATTCATGACTGATCCTGCCACCCTCCGCCGCCTTGAAGTTGTATCCCCGAAGCACATTCAAGGCATCGTCAAAGCGCCACTCCTGGACATCCAGTAAAACCCGCCGATTCCGGACAGCGTTTTGCCCCAGCACCTCCGGCGGAGCGCCGGCAAAGAGTTTTTCCCGCTCGCCCGTTTTGCCGAGTTGCGTGTAAACCTCATCAAGGCTTACATAGAGCCGATAGTCGTTTGGAGCCCGCTTGACGGCCTCGGCATAATACGCCGCGGCGCCGGCGGGATCATGCTGCACATTCAAGGCATAAACGCCGAGGTTACGGTAAAGGACGGCGTAGTGGAACCCTTCTCCCACAGCCTGCTTCCACAAATCGGCAGCCTCGGCATAATGCGAATGGGCAAAGAGGAAATTCCCAAGGAAATATTTCGCGTGCGCGTCGCTGGAGTTGTGCGCCAGAACTTCCCGAAGCACGTTGGCGTCCTCAGGCCGATTCGGAAACACCGCTTCCACATTAGCCTTCATGGCCTCGCTCACGGCGGTAGCGGCCTGCCCGGCATGGCCCTCGTCCCAGGCGTTTGCCGCAAGATAATAGTAAATCAGCGGAGAAACCTCATTCGCGGCAAGGTTCTTCGCAGCAGTCTGCAAAACAGAAGTCGATGAAGTCAGGTCTCCCAGCCGGCGATACCATGCCCCAGCCTCCAAATAACCTTGCGACCTGTAGCCAACCGTTTTCTTGAAAACTTCCGCCGCCTCTTGAGTTGCCGCGTTGTCGCCGAGGGCCTGTTCCGTGTGCCACTTTTCGGCCAGCGCGTAAGGCAGAATCGGCATTTTCTCAACCGCCTCGTTGATTACTTTGGAAGCTTCATCAAGGCGCCCGCCGAGCCGCAGCGCCACCGCCAGATCGCTCATCGCCACGCCGTCATCTGGGTTGTAGCCTACTGTCCTGCGCAGAAGATTGGCCGCCTCCGCATAATCCTTCTCGTGGATGGCAATCTCGCCCAGTTGGACCAACGCCGGAGCTTTGGCGCCGCCAAACCGCAGGGAATACCAGAAGCCGTCTTTTGCCAGGCCCAGCTTCCCCGCCCCTTTGTAAATCACCCCATCCAGGTAATTGACTTGCGGATTCTCCTCTTCGCGCGCTTTTGCGTGGGCCATCAGGGCTTCGGCACCCGCAAAATCTGCGGC
>DATEKC010000159.1:0-37896 GCA_035277665.1 Terriglobia bacterium | reverse complement strand
CAGCCAATGGGAGAACGACTGGAATCATTACCGACAGAAGGCCGGAGGCGCGCGCCACGAATGCCGAACCACCCGCGCTCGCGAAAAGGGTTCGCAGCCCTCCCGGCGCAATGGCTCCATAGCCGTAAGAAACGGCATTGGCGGCCGGATAATGCCTGGATGTCCACATCAGGTCCTGGAACATTGGAAGCAGGGCTCCCTGGAAGATCAACACGCCGCCGGCGAGCAGGGAAATTATTGTGATGCCCAGGAGATAGGGAAGCCACTGGCGGCGCAACTCCTGAACCATGAGCAGCCAGACGCCCAGAAGGACAAGCACTGCTAACAGGGACGGCGTGATCCAGGCGGCCGTCGCCGCAAATATTCCGGCCGCCAGAAAAGTGAGAGTGCGCGGATTTTCCGTGCCTGCATACACTAAAGCGACGGCAAGCAGCCCGAAGGCACTGCTGTCCCACCGATGGTTGACATACATACGGAATAGCGGGCGCGTCTCCAAGGCAAAGAAAGTTGCGGCCGATACCAGGGCGAGGTTTCGTCCGCCCAGGCGCGCAGTAAGCCAGTAGACAAGCGCAGTCAGAATTGCCAGGTCGCAGGCAAGGGACAACCTGGCAAGGCGAAGCGTGGAGCCGAGCAATCCTTGAATTCCAGCCTGGATCCAGAAGCTTCCGGGGCCTGTGATGACGAAAAAGTCACGGTACGGAACCTGGCCGTGCAGGATGCGTTCTGCTCCCGCAAGGTAAATGCCTTCGTCAAGCGAGAGAATGAAACGGTTTCCCCACAGCCACCAGACCGCGGCCCCTGCCGCGACAAACACGCATGCGGCCGGCAGCCACTCCTTCCGGCGGATTTCTGCCTGGGCATTCTGGTCATTGGGCATTATGAAGAAGTGTACCTTTTTGAGACAGTTGGATGCAATGCCGGGCTGGACAACAAGTACTGCCACCACAAGTTGAGCAGTGGACGGCCAAAGCATGGATCGCCAGACTGCGCCGATAGACCGCGGTTAGCGGGATTCGTTACTGCCGGGCCGCCGCAACGGGTTGCGCACCCTCGGCTTTCGGGGCGTAGTAACCGGGCCGGGTTCTCACAGTATAGTGTTTGCTATCGTGGTGGCTGGCAAGCTGAATCTGGACCTGGCGGAATGTGCCATCTTTCTTGGCATTCGTCGGGTAATAGCCGAGCGTGTATTGGTTGCGGATGTCACGGGCAATGGCCACACAAATGGGCTCAACCTGATCAAGAGACTTGGGAAAGTAAGCCTTTCCTCCGGTGGCTTCAGCCAGTTGCTTCAGCACCTTTTCCGCCCGTTTATCATCGTGCCCGTGGATCTTGAATAATCCTCCCGGATGTTCCTCTCCAAGAAGGCCGATACAATAAATCACCGCATTTGACTGCTGGGCTTGCCGCAGCAGATCAGGGAAAGAGTAGCGGCTGGCGTTGTCTTCGCCGTCAGAAATAATCAAAAGGGCTTTCTTGTCACGGTTGCCGAGCTTGAGATGATCGAGTGAAGCTGAGGCGGCATCGTAGAGCGCTGTGCCTCCGCGCGAATCGATCTTTCCCAGGGCTGCCTTGAGCTCACCCATGTTGCTGGCAAAATTTCCAGGCGTGTCCAGGTAGTATTCATCATTGAAATTCACAACAAAAACCTGGTCGTCGGGATTGGAGGTCTTCACAAATGTCAGGGCGGCTTCATTCACGGCAGCCCTTTTATCGCGCATACTACCGCTGTCGTCGATATCAATCCCCATGGTTACGGGAATGTCGGCATGACTGAAGACCGACAATTTTTGTTGGACGCCATCTTCGAGTACGCGAAAATCGTCTTCCTTAAGGTCGTCGACCATGCGCCCCTTTTTATCGATTACGGTTGCGTGAAGCACGACCAGGTTGACGTTGACATTGATCTTGTACTGGTCACCCCTCTGCTGAGTGCTGGGTGAGCTCCCTTTGGCCTGCCCGGATGCCATAGCCAGCAGCGGGCTGCACAAGAGCGCCAGAGCCAGTGCGAGAGGAGTAGACCATGAGGAACATTGACGGAGAGAGTGCCGACGCCTATTGGGTTGGGGCATAGTATCCAGTCCGCGCGTATACTTGCAGGGGAGGAAGCCCGCGCGGCGGACGCAGTTTAACCTTGATCCGCCGCCAATGCCCGTCGCGCACGAGATTTGAGGGCTTGTATCCAATAACATATTGGTTCCGTAATTGAATTGAGATTTTTTCTGCAATGTCCGGCAACTCACTGGGGTCTTCAACTGAAAACATCCTCCCACCCGAAACATTTGCCAGCTCGGAAAGAAGCGAAGGCCCGGACGCTTCTTCGGGGGTTCGGTCCCGGTCAGCGAGGGGCTCAAAAATTCCGATAGCGTAAATCTGTACATCCGATTCCTTGACAGCGCGCTTGATGTCCCTTTCAGTATACCGACTGTGATTGTCGCCACCGTCCGAAATAACCAGCAGGGCCTTCCGGCTGGTATCCGTCTTCTTCATCCGGCTCAGCCCCAGATAAATAGCGTCGAGCAAGGAGGTTCTTCCCCCTGCCTTCACGAAAAGCATCCTGTCCAGGATGTTTTCATAGTTGCCGGTGAAGGCTGAAACCAAATAGGGACGATTGCTGAAACTGATCAGCATAAAAGCGTCCTCAGGGTTAGATGTCTTGAAGAACTCCAGAGCTGCCTCTTTTGATTTCTGCAGCTTGTCAGACATTGAGCCGCTGGTGTCAAAAACCATCCCGACGGATATGGGCGCGTCTTCGGTAGCAAACGACAAGATCTTCTGCTCGACCTTGTCATCAAAGATTTCAAAATTGCCTTGAGCAAGCCCGGTTACAATTCGATCATACGGATCGGTTACGGTTACAGGGACGATCACCCTGTCTACATTCATCTGGATGGGCGTCGTGTTGATAGGTGAACGACGGACCTCAACATCCGGAACTTGATCCTTCGTGTCGGGATGGGCTGGCGGTTTATTACCCGACGCAAGGCAGGCTGACGATAAGCCTGCAACGGCCCAGAAGGCCAACATCAGAATCATTAAAACCCGGAATGCACGCCTACTGCCGTGTTCGAGCATCCAGGCACCTTCCTCTTGGTCGCAGCCGGTAAATGCCCCTCCGGTTGCTGTTTTTCAGACTCGGCGTGACCTGACTGCATTTTAACACAACCGCGGGGGGAGATTCATCCAGCCAATGAGATTGAATAGAGGGATGCCCATGGCGCGGTTCCCCCTTTTAGCGTTGACAACTCTTCCCGCCTGAATTGATAATGAGCGGTACACTGCCCTACCAGTCAGCGTGATTGCGCGCGAATTGAAACGAGACTCGATTTCGGGCTATTCGCATTAATTATCCTATGCATTTCAGTCGATACCTTAAAGGAGAATTATGAGCGCCAAGTATATCTTTGTGACCGGGGGTGTGGTGAGTTCTTTGGGCAAGGGTCTTGCCGCAGCGTCGATCGGGTGCCTGCTGGAGGCCCGCGGCCTGCGGGTCAATCTGCTCAAGTTTGATCCCTACCTGAATGTCGACCCGGGTACCATGAGTCCCTTCCAGCACGGCGAAGTTTATGTCACCGACGATGGCGCGGAGACCGACCTGGACCTGGGCCACTATGAGCGCTTCACGCATGCCCGGATGCGGCGGGAAAATAACTGTACCGCGGGACGTATTTACGAAACCATCATCACCAAGGAGCGGCGAGGCGATTATCTTGGGAAGACGGTCCAGGTGATTCCGCACGTCACTGACGAAATCAAAGCTTCAATCCGCAAGGTGGCATCCGATACGGATGTGGCCATCGTTGAGATTGGCGGTACGGTGGGTGATATTGAGTCGCTTCCGTTTCTCGAGGCCATCCGGCAGATGCGCCAGGAGCAGGGAAGGGAGAATGTGGTCTTCGTCCATGTCACCCTGGTCCCGTACATCAATGCTTCCGGGGAGTTGAAAACCAAGCCCACGCAGCATTCAGTGAAGGAAATGCGGGAAATCGGTATCCAGCCTGACATCCTTCTTTGCCGCACAGACCGCTTTCTGCCGGCGGACATCAAGGCGAAGATTGCCCTTTTCTGCAGCGTCCAGAAGGACGCCGTGATCACCGCCAAGGACGTGGGTAATATTTACGAGGTGCCGATTGTCCTGGCGGGTGAGGGCCTTGACACGCAGATCGTGCGATGCCTGGGGATGGAACAGGGAGAGTGCAATCTGAAACCCTGGGGCGCCCTGGTCGAACGCCTGCGCAACCTTCGGGATGAAGTTTCGATTGCCATCGTGGGGAAATACGTCGAATTTCAGGAATCCTACAAGAGCCTGAACGAGGCGCTCGTCCACGGCGGTCTGGCCAATAATGTGCGCGTGAACGTGGTGTGGCTTGAAGCAGAGGGCCTCGAGGGTGAGAATTGGGAAGATCAGCTCGAGGGTTTTGACGGCATCCTGGTGCCCGGCGGTTTCGGCAAGAGGGGTATTCCGGGCATGCTGAACGGTATCACCTTTGCACGGACGCGGAAAGTTCCTTTCCTGGGCATCTGCCTGGGAATGCAGTGTGCGGTCATCGAATACGCCCGCAACGTCTGCGGTTTGCAAGGGGCGGACAGTTCGGAGTTTGACCCTTCCACCCCGCACCGGGTGATCTACAAATTGCGCGAGCTTCGGGGAATTGACGAACTGGGCGGCACCATGCGGCTGGGCGCCTGGACGGCCAGTCTTAAGCAGGATACATTCGCCTACGAAGCCTATGGACAGGCAGAGATCTCCGAGCGGCACCGCCACCGGTATGAATTCAACCGGGAGTACGAGGCGACCCTGGTGGCCAATGGGCTAGAAATCGCCGGCGAGACGCCGGACGGTACCTACGTGGAAATTGTTGAAGTCCGGGACCATCCCTGGTTCCTCGGGTGCCAGTTCCATCCGGAGTTCAAATCACGACCCCTCGACCCGCATCCGTTGTTCAAGGCGTTCGTTGGGGCGTCACTGGCGCATCGCAATAAGCGCCTGGCGAAACAATCGGAAGCTTCACCTGCCGTCGGGCAACTGATTAAGGAGGGCACCCAGTCTTCGGGCTAAGGGTTTGCCGGAGCCGCGCTTCCGCCGGGCCGGGTCCTGATTGCTTATGAAACGCCAGGTTCGAATTGGCAGGCTTAATCTTACGCAAGGAAGTCCGCTCTTTTTGATTGCAGGCCCCTGTGTGATTGAAAGCATGGCGCATGCGCTCATGATGGCCCGCCGGCTTGCTGCCAAAGCGAGGCAGTTGGAGATTCCGTTCATTTTCAAGGCGTCTTTCGACAAGGCCAATCGCACCTCCGCGTCGTCATATCGCGGTCCCGGCCTCAATCGCGGCCTCGAAATCTTGTCGGCCATCCGAAATCAGGTCGGGGTGCCGGTCCTGACGGACATCCATGAGGCAAGTCAGGCCGCACCGGCGGCGGAAGTTTGCGACGTGCTTCAGATTCCCGCCTTCCTTTGCCGGCAAACTGATCTGCTGGCGGCGGCAGGCTCTTCCGGAGCAGTCGTCAACATCAAGAAGGGGCAGTTCCTGTCGCCCTGGGACATGCGCTTCGCCGTAGAGAAGATTGAGAGGACAGGGAACCGCCGCATCGTTATCACAGAGCGTGGAAGCTCTTTTGGATATAACAACCTGGTGGTGGACATGCGCGCCATCGCTGTAATGCGGGCGTGGGGCTACCCCGTGGTGCTCGATTGCACCCATGCCTTGCAGTTGCCGGGCGGCGAGGGCCGGAGGAGCGGCGGACAACCGGAGTTCATTGAAACCCTGGCGCGGGCCGGAGTTTCAGCCGGCGCCGACGGCGTCTTTATGGAGGTTCACGACCGTCCTGATAAGGCTCTGTCAGACGGATCATCTGCCCTGAATCTCCGCAGCTTTGGCCCTGTTGCCAGAAGGCTCGGTGATCTGGGCGATTTTGTCAGGCGAATGCGGTAAGCTTTTTGTTAAGGGTCAGTCATTAACGGGTTAATGGGGTTGGGAAGCATCCCGGCAGCGGAGTCATTTCTCCGGATAGCTTGCGAAGATGGTCGATCCCAACTGAGTTCATGCACCATGCTGGCGGCTTTCTGGACTGAATGAGGGGCTCACGCGACCGGGCCGCCACGGCCGCTCGCAGCCGGATTCGAGGCAACCATTGGCTCTCTCGTTGCAAAATCTGAAGATCCAGAACCGGGTCTTCCTGTCGATGTTGCCCCTTATCCTGATTCTTTCCGGGGTTATCGGTCTCTTTTTCTTCAACTATTGGCAAATCAACCGTATCAATCAATCCATTGAAAGCACCGAGCTTTCCGCTTTGCACATAGAGTCGCTGCTCCAGGGTGTCAACGAGATGGACGCTGTGGCCGGTGCTTATGTGCTGACAGACCGGGGCGCCTTCCTCCAAAAGTACACAACGGAGTCTCAGACTGTTGCCCGGGAATTTGACAGTTTGCGCGAATTGAACTCCCACCAGCCATCGATGATGTCGCAACTGGAGAATCTTCAGAAGCAGGTCGAAGAGTGGAAAACACAAATGGCCAACCCAGCCTTAGAACAGACAAAGGCTGGCAGAAGCGGCGCTGAAACATCTGCCATAGTGAATGGGTCGGGAACTGTTCTCGCCATCCGGAAGGCCATCGGCGTCCTTCGGCAGGAGAATCAAAATCTCGCCTCAGCCAGTAGAAAGGCCCGTCTGGAGGATATGCACAGAGCGGTGGTCTCTGGTGTGGCGTTTGTGCTGCTCTTTGTAGTGCTTCTGGCGTTGCTGGTCTATTTTGTCAGCCGCAGTATCTCCGGGCCCCTTCATCTGCTGGTCCAGGCATCAGATCGTCTCCGACAGGGCGTGTTTGATCCCCCGTTGCCAACGGAGACCGGCAGCGAATTCGGCGCCCTCTCGCGCAGTTTTCAGCAGATGGCGCAGGCCCTTCGGCGGGACCGCGAGGAACTGTCTGCCATAAAACGTTTTTCCGAAGCCGTCACGGAGTGCACTACGGAGAATGAGGTTTATGACCATATCCTGCACGCCTTCCGGGACCGGTTCAATCCGCGGCAGGTTATCATCTTCAAGCTGCGCCCCGAAGAAGATATTCTGGAGGTTGTTGCCTCGTTGATTCCCCTTCCCGAGGAAGTGGCGGACTGGCCCGTCATTGAAGGCAAGCACAGCTGTAAAGCCGTCCGGACGGGACGGCCTTTCCGTGTGAACGACGTCACCGTGGAGCCTTTGTGCCCTGGCAAGTTTGTTCTGCCTAACGAGGGCAGCTATTACTGCGGGCCTCTAATCGCAGGAGGAATTATTATCGGGGCCGTCCGGCTGGAAGGTGCAACCGGGATGTGGACGCCGGAACGCGAAAGCCTTCTCGAAAGCTACTTGAGCACCAGCGCCTCGGTGCTTTCCAACTTGCAACTTCTTCAGACTATGCGCGAGCAGGCCAACGTGGATTCCCTCACGGGTCTCTATAACCGCCGGTTCTGTAAAGATTACGCCAGCAAACTGATGGCCATGGCCCGGCGGAAAGACACGCCGCTGGGTTTCATCATGCTGGATCTCGACCATTTCAAGGAAATTAACGACATCTTCGGACACGAAGTAGGAGATCGAATTCTGAATCAGTTCGCCAGAACTGTTACCCAGTCAATGCGTGAAACCAACCTGACGGCGCGGTTGGGTGGTGATGAATTTGTTATTCTTTTGCCCGATACGAGCGCCAGCGCCTGCCAGGTAGTGGCTGAACGTATCCGTAAGGCCGTGGGCCGGATGACCATGCCCCAGGTGAAAGACAAACAGATTCCCCAGATTTCCGTCAGCCTTGGCATCGCCGTATATCCGGAACACGGAGGTACGCTGGAAGAGATGCTGCAGGCCAGCGACAAGGCCCTTTATGAATCCAAGCGGACGGGGCGCAATCGCACCGCCGTTTACATCGAGGAGAAGGAAATCACCGGTTAGATCGTGCCTTGCGCGCCACGTCTCCTTCCTGGGCGGCTGCGGATTGTCTGGATCGAGGAAGTAAAGGAAACGGGCCGGGTTACGCTTTGGCCGTTTCATCCACCGTTGGGCTCCACGGTCCCTGCAACAGGACGGCCTCTTCTTCTCCGGGCCAGGGCGGCATGGTGATGCCAATGGCTTCGAGCGCGTCCTGCCCCGTGCAGCGGAACTGAAAACTCGTGCCCAGGGGAATGGTCAGGCACACGCCGGGATAAACCTCCACGACCTTCTCGTCGGCGCCCTGCTTGCGCCACATTTCTCCCTGTCCGGCGACGAAGTACCAGATTTCCTCCACGGTCCGGTGCGTAACCGCATGTGAGGTCTTGCCCGCGGCAAGCGAGAAGTGGGCCATCCCGCCGCCTCTGAGCCCCAGCAGGATTCTGACGTCTGACCCGTCCGGGGCCACCGCATCGCGGTCTGCGGGAAGTTCCTTTGTTTCAAAAGTCATGGTCGGGACTGCTCCTCTGTATCGTGATATTGACTTGCCCTTGCCGAAGGGTTGCATCCCAGGCATCAGGATGTCAAGGCCCGTCGATAAACGGGCTGCCCCGGGCTCCATGCTACCTGTGATATCATCCCTGATTTAAGCGGACAGGGGAAAGATGAGTGTTGAAATCGGCAGAAGAGTGCTTGAGATCGAAGCGCGCGCCATCGCCGAACTGATTGGGCGTCTGGACCGGCGGTTCGAGCTTGCAGTGGAAACCATCTTTGCCTGCCGGGGCCGCCTGGTCGTGGCGGGCATGGGCAAATCCGGCCTGGTGGGGCAGAAGATTTCAGCCACCTTTTCCAGTACTGGGACCCCTTCGTTCTTTCTGCATCCTGCCGAAGCCCTGCACGGTGACCTGGGGAGGCTGGTTTCGGGCGACGTGCTGATGGCGCTCTCTTACAGCGGCGAGACGGAAGAGCTCCTGCGCTTGTTGGACACGATCAAACGCCTGGCGGTCCCTCTGATTGTGCTGACAGGGATGCCGGCTTCGACGCTTGCACAGGCAAGCGACGTGGTGATCGACGTCAGCATCAGCGAGGAGGCCTGCCCACTCGGCCTTGCCCCAACGGCGTCCACGACGGCAATGCTGGCTGTTGGCGACGCGCTGGCCATGGCGTTACTCGAAAAGCGCGGGTTTAAAGAAGAGGATTACGCAGCGCTGCACCCCGCCGGGGGCCTGGGCGTACGCTTGCGGCGGGTTGAAAATGTGATGCACACTGGCGACGAAATTCCTCTCGTGCATCCGGGCACCACGCTCCCTGACGTGATTTACGAGATCAGCAAGAAGAAGATGGGCCATACGGCGGTGGTTGACGCGGACGGGCGGCTCGCCGGCGTGATTTCCGACGGCGACCTTCGCCGCTTTTTTGAGCGGGAGGGCAGCCGGGCGCTCGAGCATTGTGCATCTGATCTGATGACGCGTACCCCGGTGTCCATCGGGCGTTCTGAGCTTGCCACGCGTGCCCTGAATGTGATGGAAACCTGCCGGATCACTTCACTGATGGTCGTGGATGCGGAGGGCCGCATCGTAGGCGTCGTCCACATCCATGACTTGTGGCGCACCCAGATGTTTTGAGGTTCACCCTGGCCCTCGCTGCGATGCCTCGTATCCGGAACTTAAGGAGGAGCATGCCACTTACACTACAGCAGGTCCGGCGCCGGGCCCGCAAGATCAAACTGCTGCTGCTTGACGTTGACGGCGTGATGACCGACGGGCGCATCTATTATGTTCCGCGGCCCGAAGGTGGAATGTTTGAAACCAAGACCTTCCATTCCCGTGACGGCATCGGCATTCGTTACGCGCGCGAAGCCGGAATCAGGGTCGGCATTATCAGCGGACGCGGCTCCGATACGGTCCGCTATCGTGCAGCCGAGTTGAAGATGGATTTTATCGAGGAGAACACACTCAAAAAGATTCCTCCTTACCTGCAGATCCTTCAGGCGGCGGGCGTGAAGGATGATGAGGTTTGCTTTGTGGGCGATGACCTGGTAGATCTTCCTATCCTTAAACGCGTCGGACTGGCGGTTTGCGTCCAAAACAGCCATCCGCTTCTCCCGAGGCACGTTCACTACGTCACCAAAGCGGCGGGCGGACTCGGGGCCGTTCGTGAAACCGTTGAGGTCATTCTGGACGCACAGGGCAAGTGGAAGCCCGTAGTGGATGGCTACCTTCACGCGACGGAGTGACAGGTCCTCCAGGCATCCTGCCGCAACCTAAACCAGCGCTATGGCGCGGATGGGCGAGCCGGAACCCTGCCGGATTTTCAACGGCAGCGCGACGAAGAGGAAGAAATCCGGAAGCTCATCTAGCCGCGTGAGGTTTTCGATAATCAGGATTTCTTTTTCGAGCAGGATGGGATGGACCGGGTTGGCATCGAGCGCCGCGGGCGGATCGGGCGAAAGGGAATCGACGCCGACGGCCGCTACGGGCTTGCCGGCAAGGTATTCTGCGGTTTCCATGCTTATGCCGGGCCAGTCCGCGAGATATCGCTGGTTGTCCGGAGAGAGCCCCCAATGTTGCGACCAGCCGAAATTGAAGAGGACGATGTCGCCCGCTTCAATTTTGCCGTGCTGCCCTTCCCATTTCTTTACGAATTCTGTGGAAACGTAATCGCCTTCTTTTGATCCGCGGCAATCAAGCCGCACCCCTCGCCCGATCAGACGCGCCGGCCCAATCTGCTCGATCGTCTTGTGGGCTTCCGGATTTCGATCGCTAACAAAGTGCACCGGGGCGTCCACGTGAGTCCCATTGTGCTCATGCACCTGAAGCTGATAGCTGAGAGACCTGCCGCCCAACTGGTAGGCGCCCCAAAGATTGTGGAAGAACTTCGAGTGGGTGGGGAAGTTCGGCATCCGTTCTTCGAGCATCTGGCTCAGGTCCACCGCGCGGGCCTGACGCAGGCTTGTAATCAAGGTTGACAGTTCCATCAATAAATTTCCTTTCAGCTCAGGCATTCGCGGCCCTTCAGTATTTCATTATTTGCGTTCACCGGTGTTGCGAGGACGAAAGGCCATGGCTGCGAACTTTGCCACCGTCTCGCGCGGCGCAAAACGCTGGACAACAACCCCGAGTTTGTTGAGGAGCCTTGGGATCACCAGCCCGCCGCCTCTATCCAGTCTCCTGAGTGCCTCGTTGACCACTTCATCAGGGTCCTGCAGGCCGCCGGGAAGATCTCGTACGCCGTAATTTCCAGCCTCAAAAAAATTGGTGCGAGTGCCGCCGGGGCACAACGTTACAACCCGGATGCCGTGCGGACGCGCCTCTTCGGCAAGGCCCATCGAGAAACTCGTTACGAAGGCCTTGGTGGCGGCGTAGGTGGCGGTGTAGGCCATCGGCTGGAAGCTTGCCGTGGAGGATATGTTGATGATTGAGCCCTCCCCGCGTTCCACCATAGGCGGCAGCAGCAAATGGGTCAATTCAGCCATGGTGTTAATGTTCAGGCGAACCATCGCCATCTGGCGGTCAATGGGAAGTTCCCAGAATTCACCCCGCGCGCCGAAAGCGGCGTTGTTCACCAGCACGTTGATATTAAGCCCGCGCTCCTTGAGGGTGGCAACGAGTTGGGGCGCCGCATCACGCAAGCTCAAGTCTGTCGCTATCGCTTCCGCTTTGATGGAGTGTTCGCGAACCAGGCCTGAAGCCAGATCGCTCAGCTTATCCTTGGAGCGCGCCGTCAGCGCCAGATTATGGCCTCGCCGGGCAAAGGCCCTTGCAAAGCATTCGCCGATGCCGCTCGATGCGCCGGTAATGAGTGTGTAGCGAAAGTCTGACATAGCTGATTAAGTGGAGCGTCTTTTCTTAAGCAGTGGACCTCGCGGGCCGCTGCCGGCGCGGCGTGGGAGGTTTGCAAAGTCGGGATTGCGATGGCGCGCGCCGGTGGCAATCAATTTTTCAGCTTCGCCTCGCGTGGCGATGCCTCCTCGCGCTCCAACGCGAGTACAATTCAGGCCCGCCATGGCGTTTGAAAAATCCAGGATCTGTTCGATGGGCCATCCCTGGAGCACCCCATAGGCAAACGCCCCGTGGAAGATGTCGCCCGCGCCGGTTGTGTCTACGGTCTCCACCACGAACCCGGGCGAGTAGAAGAACCGACCGCCGCTATAAACCAATGCACCATCCCGCCCCAGTGTCATTCCCGGGGCGCGGATCTTGTATTCCCGAGCCATATATTCCAGCACCAGAAACGGATCGTTCTGCCCGGTCACGGCAGGCAGGAAATTTGCGGATGCAATCAGATAGTCGATGAGCGGAAAGATCTGTTCCACTTTCTTGTAAACAGTATCGAGGTCGGCCACCACCGGGATCCCTGCCTTGCGGGCCCATCTGGCTGCTTGAGCGCAGGCTGCGGCATCACATCCGTCGAGGTGCAGGATTTGGGCCGAGGTGATGGCCTCGGGCTTCAATTCCCTGGGCGAAACCGCCAGGCGTTCATCGCGGTCCCAGAAGACCGTCCGCTCGCCCGTGGCCTGGTCCACGATGATCAGGCCGAACTGCGTGGCAGCGCCGCGCACGACGTCCGCGTATTTGACATCAACTCCTTCTTCGCGCAGGCTCTGCAACTGGAAGCGACCGGCCTCGTCGTCACCGACCTTCCCGATATAGCGTGCCTGCAGCCCCAGGCGCTGGCAGGCCACCATGGCCGTGGCGATCTGGCCGCCCGCCTGCCGGGAGAGTGACACTACACGCTCCTTCCCTCCCAGTGGAGGGAACTCCCGGACCATCAGCACCGTATCCGTCGCGTTCAGGCCCAACCCCGCAATGTCCACCTGGCTTTGTCGCACCCTTGTCTCCAGCATAAGGAAAATACTGGATGCTATCCTCGATCGTCTTTTGGCTGCAACTAGTTTCTGCGATTTGCCGCTTGCCGGCTGGAGTGGGAAGTTGCCCTTTGCCCCTCGCCAGTTGTTCAACCGTTCATCGACGCTGATTTACGGTTCGAGTCACCCGTGCTTATGATATCTTGGATGGTCGCTGTTTGTGTCGCGGGCATTTCTTTTCTGCGGCATTCGGGGATTGCGATACACCAACCGGAAATCATTTTGGAGGAGCGAGAATGGAAAAGGTGAGGGTGGGAATTATTGGGTCAGCTTTTGTTTCAAACCTTCATGCTGAAGCCTTCCAGGAGGTCAAGGAAGTTCAACTCGTCGCGGCCTGCTCTCCGAACAAGGACCACGTTGAGGGATTCGCCCGCAAGTGGAAAATCCCCCACTCTGTCACGGATTACAGAAAGGTGTTGGACCGCAAAGACGTGGATGTGGTCGCGGTGGGTATTCCAAATGACCTGCACCGCGAAGTGGTCGTGGCCGCGGCCAAGGCCGGCAAGCACGTGATTCTCGAAAAGCCCATCGCCCACACTCTGGAAGACGCAGATGCCATGATCGCCGCCTGCAAAAAGCACAAGGTGCAGCTGATGTACGCTGAAACCATTTGCTTCTCGCCCAAATACCTTCGCGCGAAAAGGCTTGTTGACGAAGGCGCCATCGGTAACCTTTATATGGCCAAGCAGAGTGAAAAACACTCCGGACCGCACTCGGACTGGTTCTACGATGTCAACCGCTCGGGAGGCGGCGCGCTGATGGACATGGGTTGCCATGGCATTGAATGGACCCGCTGGGTGTATGGCAAGCCAAAAGTCAAAAGCGTAACGGCCCATTGCCAGCTCGTTTATCACAAGGGACGGACCCGTGGCGATGACAATTCGCTCGTGATTGTTGAATATGAAAATGGCGCCATAGCCGTGGTTGAGGACAGTTGGGCGCGCCATGGCGGCATGGACGATCGCGCCGACCTTTACGGGACCGAAGGTGTAATCCATTGTGATCTGATGCGCGGCAGTTCGATGGAGACCTATAGCAAGAACGGCTATGGTTATGCCGTGGAAAAGGCAGGCGATACGAAAGGCTGGACCTTTACCGTGTTCGAGGAGGGTTTCCTTTACGGTTTTCCCCATGAAATGCGCCATTTTACGCGGGTTTTGCTGGGAGAAGAGAAGCTGTTGGAAACTGGAGAAGACGGACGAGCTACCCTGGAGATTATCTATGCGGCGTACGAATCCGCCGCGACCGGGAAGCGAATCACCTGGCCCTATAAGCCGCAGGACCCCGGCCAGATCCCAGTGAGTCCGTGGCTGAGCCGATAGGAGTTCACGAGTGTCCTTTGTTTTGCCGGAGTGCGCTTAACAGGCAATCGAGGGATATCCAAACAATTGGTGGTGCAGACACCTGAATACCTCAGAGTGATTTAACGTGAAACCTTTTGACATTCGAAAGGAAAAATAGTAAAAAGAAACCTACCGTAATGCGTGTCAAGGGCAATTGGCAGCCGCTCCCTTGAGGCTGCAGTCGCACATCGAGCAGGTTCTCCTAATTTCGAATAAAGATTTTTATAGAGGGACAAGGAGGCAGTGGAGTGAGTGAAATTGTAGAAGGGCGAGGACATCGAAGTTTTGAAGAAATCATGTCAGAGCCCGGCGTCTGGGCTACTACTCTCCAGGAACTTGAAGAACACAACCGCTATGCGGAGGTTCTGAAGCCGCTTGAAGAGGCTGATGAGTGGGTTTTTGTCGGGTGCGGGTCAAGTTATTACGTTGCTCAGGCTGCCGCGTGGAGCTGGACGGCAGTCACCGGAAAACGGGCAAAGGCTGTACCAGCATCTGAACTTCTATTTTACCCAGACCAGGTTTTGGGAAATGGGAAATGCCAGCCGGTGCTGATCTCCCGCTCGGGGCACACCACTGAGATCCTGATGGCAGCCGATTACCTGGAAAAGGAACGCAACATTCGGACGCTGGGGATCAGTTGTGCGAAAGGCCAGGACCTCGAAAAGCGGGTAACCTCCACTCTTATGTTGCCTGCGGCTGACGAGCAGAGCACCGTGATGACCCGTTCGTTCAGCACCATGCTGCTGGGCCAGCAGGCGCTGGCGGGCTGGGCTGGCAAGCGGAAAGATTTTCTTGAGGCGCTCAAGCGGATGCCGGAGCAGGCACAGCATGCGCTGGAACGCTTGCAGCCGCGCATTGAGAAGTTTGCCAGCTCCAACGAGTTTGCTGATTACGTCTTTATGGGACAGGGACCCTTTTTCGGGATCGCTTCAGAAGGACAGTTGAAAGTGACGGAGATGTCCTGCTCCTACGCTCAGGTTTTCCACACACTGGAATTTCGCCACGGCCCGAAGTCGATTGTAAGTCCGCAAACGTTGCTCACGTTTTTCCTTGCTGAAAGCTCAGGCGCTTCCGAGCTGGAAGTCCTGGAAGAAATGAAGGAACTTGGGGGAACGACTCTTGTGGTGACCAATCGTGCGAACGACAGGGTCCGGCGTGCGGCCGACGTGCTGATTGAATTGGAACTGGATGTTCCCGAAGTTGCGCGGCTGGCCCCGCACATCCTTCCGGCACAGTTGATGGGGCTTTATCTGGGATTGAAGCGGGGATTTGATCCTGATGAGCCTCGGAACTTGAGCCGGGTCGTCGTCCTGAAGGGAAAGGCTGGATAAGGACTCGGAATGGCACAATTTGACGTAACGGTCGTCGGCGAGTTGAACCTCGACCTGATCCTTTACGGCCTGCCGGACGAATTGGAGCCGGAAAAGGAGCTTCTGGCAAACGGCCTGGCCCTGACCCTGGGAAGCTCCTCCGCGATCTTTGCCCACAACCTTGCAGTCATCGGCGGCCGGGTTGGATTCATTTCCCGAATAGGGACGGATCCGCTGGGGAAGATTGCTCTCGAACGGCTTGCCGCCGGCGGCGTGGATGTCAGCCGCGTGCGCATCGTCGCGGGGCCAACCAAATCAGGATTGACGGTCATCGTCACGGGGACGGCTGACCGCCGAATTTTGACTTATCCTGGCACGATGTTTGAGATGGTGTACGAAGACCTTGACCTCGACTACCTTCGCTCCAGCAAACACTTTCATCTCTCTTCTTTTTACCTCCACCGCGCGCTGCGCCCCCGAATCCCGGAACTTTTTCAGCAGATGAAGGATGCGGGCCTCAGCACCTCGCTTGATACCAATGATGACCCGGAAGACCGTTGGGACGGGCTGGACGAAGTTCTCCCTCTGGTGGATGTACTGTTGGTCAACGAGCGCGAGGCGGGCAAGATCACCGGAGAAGACACCGTGCAAGCGGCAGTTGAAAAGCTGGCCGCCCAGGTCAAGGTGGTGGCCGTCAAGCAGGGCGCGCGCGGCTGCCGGGTGCGCCGGGGCAACCAGGAATGGACGCATTCAGGGTTCGCTGTAAACGCTGTGGACGCTGTCGGCGCAGGCGACAGCTTTGACGCTGGTTTCCTGCACCACTACGTTCGCGGTTCAGACCTTCAGGCGTGCCTGGCCGGCGGCAACCTGGCCGGCGCGTTTTCTACCACGCGCCCGGGTGGCACGGAGGCCTTCCGCGAGCCGGCAAAGTGGCGGGAATTTTTACATCAGCATGGGAATGAGGCGGCAGCATGAGAATTGACTTTCATACGCACCCGGTACTGATCCAGGAACTTGTGGATAAGTATCCGAACTACGGCCGGATGGCGCGCGAGGTCTTCCAGATCGGCAACAATTTCCAGCCGCTCGAAACTTTCTACCTGCAGATGGATGTGGCAGGGATTGACCGTGCGGTTCTGCTCCCGATTGATTGCAAAAGGGCGCGCGGCGATGCGGTCAGCTCAAACGAACAGGTGGCGGAGCTATGTTCCATCAGCCAGCGTTTTATTGGCTTCGCCAGCGTCGACCCGCTGAAAGACGGTGCCGTGAAAGAGCTGGAACACGCCGTAAAAAAGGCGGGCCTGAAAGGCCTCAAGCTCGACGCGGCGCTGCAGGATTTTGAGCTGCGCGACAGCAAAGTGTACGACCTGTACGCTGCGGCGGCGGGGTTGAATATCCCCGTGCTGGTGCACACCGGGATGAGCTGGGCGCCCTCCACACTGATTGAGCGTGGGCATCCCATGCTGCTGGAAGAAGCCATCGTAAAGTTCCAGAAAGTCAATTTTGTCCTGGCGCACTGGGGCTGGCCCTGGGTGTGGGAAGCCACTGCGCTGGCGCTGAAGTATCCCAACGTTTATCTGGACACCTCGTGCCTGTATTACGACAGCCCCAGAGAGTTTTTCCAGTTCGTGTTTTCAAAGCAGATTCCAACGACACTGTTGGAGCGCAGTCTGCGCAACCGGATGCTCTTTGGCTCAAACTATCCTCGCGTTGAAATCAAAAATATGGTTCACGCCCTCAAAAGCCTGGAACTGACGGAAGGCTGTTTGAAAAAGATTTTTGAAGAGAATTCCGGCCGCTTGCTGGGACTCAAATAAGAGCGGGAAACAAGGCGGGTAAGCGCAATGATCATCAAGCTTGAAAAGATCAAGGTCCAGACTCGACAAGCCGAGGAGGCCATCAACATTACGCCTCAGGTGGAAGAAGTGGTCAGCAAAACCGGCGTCAAGCAGGGGCTTGTGAACGTGATGACCTGCCACACTTCTTCGGGATTGCTGGTGACGGAAGGCATTCCGTGCCTTGAGGAAGACATCCTCACGCATTTCAGGCGGATATTTCCTGAAGATGAAAACTACCATCACCACCGCTATCTTGATTACGACGGCCGCCTGGGTTTCAATGCCGAGACCCACCTGAAGAGCATCCTGGGCGGGATCAGTTGTTCGTTCCCCATCGAGGGCGGCAAGATCGTTCGCGGATCGCGGCAGACCATCTATTTCATGGAATACGATGGCCCGCTCCTTCGAACCTATATGGTGCAGGTGATGGGCGAGTAGACGCCGCCGGATAGCGTTCCGGATGCAGTGGCTTGATATCCGATTTGCGCCCGCGATCCGCAGTTTGCTCCATTCGTAATTGGATAAGGATTGATGTTGGCAGCGGTTTGTGATACTCAATTGCACTTCCATAAGACCTTCGAGGTTTGAAGTCATCTGGGGGCGATCATTTGAAAAAATCCATCGGCGACAACGAAATTCCCAAGGGTTGGAGTTTTGAGCAGGGGCTGGAGTTAGTCAAAAAAGCCGGGTACGACGGCATCGAATTGTGGCTGGGCGATGTGCCCTGGTTCCAGATGAGCACCACCGACGCCCAGGTGAAGGACCTTCGCAGCAAGGTTGAGAGCGCCGGCCTGGTGGTCTCAAACGTTTCAACCGGCCTCCACTGGAGATATCCGCTTTCCGCACGTGATCCCAAAATTCGCGAGGAGGGGATTCGAATCGTCAGGCGCCAGATCGAGACGTCGCAGATTCTGGGCACGGACGCCATCCTGGTCGTGGCCGGCCTGGTCACTGCTGAGGTTCCTTACAACGAGGTTTACAAACGCACGGTTGAAGCGGTAAAGTCGCTCGCTCCCGACGCGGCGCGCGCCGGTGTCAGAATCGGCTGCGAGAACTGCTGCTCCGAACAGAAGTTTCTGATGGGCCCGCGCGAATTTCTCCTGTTTCTCAAAGATGTCAACGAACCTTCGGTAGGCATCCATCTGGACGTTGGCAACATCCACTTCGATGGGTTTGCGGAGCAGTGGATCGAGATGATGGGTCCGCACATCACCCGGATCCATGTGAAGGATGCCATGAAGAAGCGCGGCCACTGCTGCGACAGTGTTTATACAAATATTTTTCTCGGTGATAACAACTGGAAAGCCATTCGCGCTGCATTGAGCAAAGTGGGATATGACGGCTGGCTGGTGGCTGAGATGGAGCGGGAGTACCATTACGCGCCGGATCAGCAGTTTTACGATACGGCAGCGGCATTGGACCGCGTGATTGCCAACAGGCTCTAACATGCCCATTTCACGACGTGAATTTCTGGGTTGTGCGGCGGGTGCTTCAGCGGCCGGGCTCGCGGGCGCGGCAGGGGCGGCCGGTTTTTTCGCCGCGCCATCTGTCGTGCGGCAGCCCGGCTGCGTTCTTGTGGATCCGGGGCCGGCTTGCCCACTGCAGGAATCGGCAGCAGGATATGCGGCGGCGCTATCCTCTTCGGGGATTTCCTATCGTCGGACATCTTATCAAGCGCTTGCCTTTGTCCCCACAATTATTGTCCCCGCGGCGATCACAATGGAATCGGACGCCGCGGCACGACTCAAAGAGCATGTTGAAAACGGGTCGGCCGTTCTTTATGAGTCCGGGGCCGCGTTTCTCGGACAGGACGAATTTAGTCTTCATAAGCGTGTTATAAGGTCAGTGTTTGGATTGAGCCTTCATGATCCCGTTCATTTATGGGATTCCGCAGACTCACTCAAAATATCACCGTATGTTGACTTCCACTGGCCCCTTGTAACCAAAATCCGTGACTTCAGCAGGGTTGTTCCCGTGGGACCCGGGGATGGTGAAACCATCGCATGGTTCCGCGATCTGCCCGTTGCCGCGAGGCGCCGCATCGGGAAGGGAACTCTGGTTTATCTGGGGTCGCCGCTGGGGCCGCACTTTTTGTCAGGTGACAGAGAGGCCAGCCACTGGTTGCGGGCGTTCTGTGCTGCTTCCTGAGCCTGGTTAAAGCGCCGTGGGGACGACAAGCTTTTCGCCGGCTGAATGGGGTTTCCATCAGTGCTGACGGCTGAATGCGGAGCGCCAGCGCGCTCTTAGGGCAGATCGCCTTATGAACGGCATAGGCAGAAAATATTTTTATAAGCAAGTCAAAGTCTCTTCATGAAGGGGAAGCCAGAATGCCTAAAGTTTACGATGTTGTGGTGATTGGATCAGGGGCTGCCGGGGGCATGGCGGCAACCCAACTATGCCTGAAAGGTCTCAAGGTTCTCATGCTGGAGCGGGGTCCAAAGTTTAATATCGCCACGGATTTTAATCACCATATGAAACCTTATGAGTTCCCGTTTCGAGGTTCCATACCACCTTCCGAAACGGGCAAGTACACTTACGTGGCGAACGCCTGGAGCAAGAAACATTTTGTCAACGAGCTTGAGAACCCTTATACCGGTAAAAAGTTTGTGTGGGTGCGGGCCCAGGCCGTGGGGGGCAAGACACTCCATTGGGGGCTCGTCTCTTTGCGCTTCAGCCCGCGTGATTTCAAAGCAGCCAGTCACGACGGTGTAGGGACTGACTGGCCCATCTCTTACGAAGACGTTGAACCCTACTACAGCAAGGTTGAAGACTGGATTGGCGTCTGCGGGCATCCGGACCATTTGGAAAACAATCCGGACAGTCATTACCTTCCGGCTGTCCCCTTCACCTGCGCTGAGGCCGTTTTCAAAGGAAGAAATGAGCGGAATAATTCCGAATGGCACGTCATCCACACGCGTTCTGCCACAGTAACCAAGCCCGGATTTCATGGGCGGGCGCCCTGCCATTATTGTGGGGATTGCGGCCGCGTTTGCAACGTTGCGGCATCCTTCAGCTCTGTCGGCGTTCTGCTGCCCATAGCAGAAAAGACCGGCAACCTGACGACACGCACAAATGCCGTTGTCTGGAAGGTGACAGCGGACAAGGAGAATCGCGCCCGAAGCGTTGTGTTCATCGACCGCATCACCCGCCAGGTCGAGGAAGTTTACGGCAAAGTCATCGTGATGGGCGCCGGCACGCTGGACACCACGCGGATTTTGCTGAATTCGAAGAACGAGGCCTACCCGAACGGGCTGGGCAATTCGAGCGGCGTGCTGGGTAGATATTTCTGTGAGCAGATTATGGCCGGAGACATCACCGGCCTTATTCCAAGCCTCAAAGGAAACCCAAACCGTGGGGGTGGCGCCAGGCCGGACGGCAGCGGGTATTACATTCCCCGGTTTAGAAACCTGAACGAAAAGCAGAAAAACTTTGTGCGAGGCTATGGGTTTGAAGGCGGCGGGGGAAGCGGAGAATTTCCTGGCTTCGCCAGGAAAATTCCAGGCTTCGGAGCGCAATTCAAAGAAGAAGTCAAAAAATATTATGCCACGGTCATCAGCATGGGTTCATTTGGCGAGATCATCCCAAGGGCTGAAAATCGCGTTGAGATTGACCCTGTGGTTCGAGACATCTGGGGCATTCCGGCACTCAAATTCAACATAGAGTGGGGAGACAACGATCTTGCCATGGCCCGGGACGCCAACGACGTCCAGCGCGAGATGTTCAAGAAAGCGGGAATCGAAATCATCGGTGAGCGGACCGAACCGTACCCGCCCGGATATAGTATTCATTCTGCTGGAACGGCGCGCATGGGGGATGATCCGAAAACGTCCTATCTGAACAAATTCAACCAGTCGCACGAGATCAAGAACCTGTTCGTAGCGGACGCCTCCTGTTTTCTGAATTCGTCGGAAAAGAACCCGACGCTCACCATTCTGGCGCTCTCAATGCGGACCGCCGATTACATTGCGGAACAGATGCGGCGGGGAGAACTTGGTTAGGACATCCCCGGCTAACCACAGAAACGGAGATTTAGATCATGACGAAAAAAAATAATGATGAGGCCAACCAGGGAAGGAGGGGTGTGCTGAAGACCCTTGTGATGGGGGCCGGAGGGCTTACCACCCTTCCCATTCTGGGCCAGGCGGAAACCGCCCGCGCCATGATGGATGCCGGGGCCATGCCTGCCTCTGCCCCTCCCCGGGACGACGCCAACTGGAAGCCCCAGTTCTTTGACGATCATCAGAATGAAACGCTGATTGCTCTTACAGACTTGATTATTCCGGCCACGGATACAGGTGGCGCTAAAGCTGCCCTGGTCAATCGGTTTTTCGACCTTTATTACAATGACGAAACTCCTGAACGCCAGAAAGAGGTTTTGGAAGCAGTTTCCTGGTTTGATGGCCACAGCCTGTCACTCCACAACAAACCGTTTATCGGCCTCACACAGGAACAGCAGATTTCTATTCTGGAACCATTGGCTGATCCGAAGAACGCCGATGCGGACCCCGCGGGACGGAAGGCCTTCGAATTGATCAAGGGGTTCACGATTTGGGGATATTATTCGTCTCAGATCGGGCTGGACATGGAATTGAAGTACGAGGGAGACCGATATAACACCTCGTTCCCCGGCGCTTGCACGCATCCCGAACATCAATCGTAATGCACGGGCCTGTGCCGCCGGCAAACGATTAATTTACAGGGCCGTCAATCCAGCTATCCGTGTGGAGGAGGGGCGGCCCCTGTTCGCTGCCATAATCCGAGTCCAGGACAAGAAAACGTTATGAGAAAGACATCAAAGAAGTCCATCGTTTTTTCCATTCTTGGGTTTGTGCTATTTTCGTTGTTCACATATACAATTCCAGCAGCATCAGCGGCGGCATCGCTTCACAATGCAGACCTGACCGTAGCGATTAATCCACAGAACGGTTCTTATGCGATCACGGCCGCCGGCTTGCAGGCTCCCGTGCTCGAGGCAGGTGTTGGCGCGGAGATCAACCACCGCTGGGTACGCTCGGGCGACTATCCGAGCCACCAGTCGGTGCAGGCGAGCTTTCAGGATGCGCTGGGCTCCGGCCAGCAAACTACGGTCACTTTCAGCGGGCTGAGGTCGGCGCCCGATCTGATCTGTATTTTGCGCTTGTACTCCGATCTCCCTTACGGAACGGTGGAAGTTGAGGTTGCGAACCACGGTTCAAAATCCGTATCGGTAGAGGCCATTCGCGACGTCGATGCTCTCGGCAAACCTCTGGTCAACCTGGGAGGCTCGGAAAGCGCGGACCGTTTTCTGTTTGAAAGCGTCAGTGAAGACCCCACGATCCCTATTGGCGGCCTTGATCAGGCCCCCAACGGAATGTACGTGGGATTTCGCGACGGGCTCATTTACAACCGCGGCACCAAACAGAGTCTTCTGATTGCGGCCATCACGGAAGACCGTTTTGTAACCACTTTGCGCCTGAAGGTCCAAAAGCCTCCCATGGGCTCTGCGAGCATTGGCTCATTCACGGTGGATTCCACAGGCGCGACTGACGCCGCCATGATGCGGGACCACATCGCTCCTGAGCAGCGTGTTGAGTTGAGCCTCCCAGTCGCTCCCGGCGCAGTATTAAGTTCAGAAACCGTGATGTTCGCCGCGGGCGGCGATTACCACGCGCAACTGGAAGCCTATGGCGAAGCTGTGCGGCGGTTTGACCATGCACGTGTTTCAAGCCATCCTCCCATGGGCTGGTGGAGTTGGACGGCTTTTTATGGCGGCATCAATCAAGGTGAAATCCTCACCAACGCCAGATGGCTGGCAAGCCATCTCAAGAAGCTTGGCTTCGATTTCTGCCACATTGACGAGGGTTACGATTACGCGCGCGGCGAATATACAACTGCCAATGCAGTCCAATTCCCGGACGGGATGCGAAGCCTGGGGTACAAAATCACTCACATGGGCCTGCACCTGGCTGTCTGGACGGCGCCTTTTGAGGTATCTAATCGCGCCTGGGTCTACCAGCATCATAAGGACTGGCTGGTGCGCGACGCCAAGGGGCAGCCGATCCTGATTACGTATGTCCACGGGCATGTTGACCCGCTCTATGTGCTGGACACCACCAATCCCGGCGCCCAGGCTTACCTCATCAGAACCTACCGCATCCTCACCCGCGAGTGGGGCGTCCGTTACATCAAGCTGGATTTCATGGATTCATCCGCCATTGAAGGCTACTACTATCGCCCGCACACCACAGCCATGCAAGCCGAGCGCATCGGCCTCAAAATTATTCGTGAAGCGGTCGGCAATGACGTTCTGCTGGATAAAGACGGAAGTGTCATGCTGGCGCCTGTCGGTCTGGTGGATGAAGGCCGCATCGCACCGGATACGGGCCACTCCTTCGACGCCAGCCGGGACGCCGATCCCAACATCGCCGCCCGTTTCTACATGAACCGCAATTTTTACATCAGCGACCCTGACGCCTTCAGCGTCTCGACGGAAGTGGAACCGGAGCAGACCTGGCACAACCAGAAGAAGCCCATCACATTCAACGAAGCTGAGGTCCAGATCGTGCTTGCCGCGGTTGCAGGCGGCATGTACGACGTCGGTGATGATCTGCCGACGCTGGCTTCGACGCCCAATCGCCTGGCGCTTTTGGAAAATGAAAACCTGCTCCGCATGGTCGAGTTGCGACGGGCGGCCACGCCCCTCGACCTGATGAGCTTCTCCATGCAGGACGGCATGCCCAGTGAATATTTCCTGAAAGAGGATGCGCGGCAGTCGATGCTGGCGGTTTTTAATTGGACGGAGACGCCGCGGTCGCACACCCTGAAGTTCAGTGATCTCGGCCTTAACCCAGGTGGCCATTCTGACGCTTACGACGCGCTCCGCGGCGATACGCCCGTCACTCTCCATGACGGAGCCATCAGCCTGGCGCACCAGCCTCCCCACTCAGTCCGGCTGATCAAGATCATCGACACCTCGGTGCCGGCGGCGGCGCCTACGGTTACGTTGAAGGCCCCATCGTCGGCCGCGACGGGCGAGGCTGTCGAGTTCCAGGCCGATGTCGCGGCCAGCGGCGTCCCAGCGCTTGCCTATCACTGGGAATTCGGTGACGGCACCACCGACAGCGGGCGCGTGGTGAGCCACTCCTTCACGAGGGCTGCCGACTACAACGTGAAGTTGACCGTGAATGGCGTGGAAGGCCTGCCGGCCGAAAAAGAGACCACAGTCGCCGTGCAGGGACCGCCGAAAACCGCGTTCCACCTGCTTGAGAACAGGCGTTACGTTGAACCTGGAACCAGGTAGGAGCGAGTTGAAACTTGCAGAAATAGGCCTTCGTTTTCCAGGGGCGGTTGTTGCCTGTTTCAGAATGTCTCCCATTCGAGCCCATAGCCGTTTAGCATTTCAGGAGTGCGCTGACCTGCAGGCTGTCGGGGCGGGGCGACTGCCCCAGGCCAGGGAATCAATCTCCAAACACAGGCGGTGAAGCGGATGAGCACTGAGCAACACAACAATGGCCAGGATGTTAATGCCGGAACACAGCAACCCCAACTTCACCGCCGGCTCGGGATCCTGAACGCGACCTCCATCAACATGTCGAACATGATCGGCATCGGACCCTTTATCACGGTGCCCATCATCCTCGCGACCATGGGGGGCCCGCAGGCGTTGCTGGCGTGGTTTGCGGGTGCAGTGCTGGCTATTGCTGACGGCCTGGTGATTTCGGAACTGGGCGCTGCGCTGCCCGGCTCCGGCGGCACCTATGTTTTCCTCCGCGACAGCTACAACCGGCAAACGTGGGGGAAGTTGATGGCCTGGCTGTTCGCCTGGGAGTTCCTTTTCTTCGGGCCACTCGAAATCGCTTCCGGCACCGTCGGCATGACGCAGTACATGAGTTACCTTTGGACGGGACTGGCGCGCCATCCGTGGGAAATCAAGCTGGTCGCCGCCTCGATTGCCATCATCGTGATGCTCTCGCTCTACCGCAAAATCCATGATGTTGCCAAGCTGATGCTGGTTCTCTGGATTACCATGCTGGTCACCACCGGCTGGGTCATCGTCACGGGTCTGACCCACATGAACATCCACATGGCGCTCAGTTTCCCGGCCGGGGCTTTCCATCTCAACTGGGCGTTTCTTATTGGCCTCGGTAACGGCACCATCGTGGTGATTTACAACTACCTCGGTTACTACCAGGTTTGCTACCTGGGCGATGAAGTCAAACGGCCGGAGCGCACCATTCCTTACGCCGTCATCATTTCGATCCTGGCCGTCACCGTCATCGATTTCCTTCTTTCCTTCAGTTTTGTTTCCGTCGTTCCATGGAAGGAAATGATCAAGCCGGATTCGCTGGCCAATCTGGCCGTGGCATCGGTGTTTATGCAGAGAATTTACGGGCACTGGGCGGCGATTTTGCTTACGGCCATGATCCTGTTCACGGCATTTGCTTCGGTTTTTGCCCTGATGCTGGGCTATTCCCGGATCCCTTATGCCGCGGCGCGTGACGGCCTGTTCTTCAGTTGGTTCGGCAAGCTGCACCCCCAGGGCGAGTTTCCCAACAGGTCGCTGGTGCTCGTCGGGATTCTCGCGGCGGTGGCCAGCATGTTCAGCCTGGGCGACATTATCACCGGCCTGATGGTGGCCCGCATCCTGGTCCAGTTTGTCGGCCATACCATTGGATTATTTGTTCTCAAGAAGACCCAGCCCGAGGTCAAGCTGCCTTTCAGGATGTGGCTCTATCCGTTGCCGGCCATCCTGGCGCTTGTGGGGTGGCTCTCCATTTTCGCAAGCTCTGCCTTCCAGCCGGGCGGGTGGAAATTCATGGTCTACGCCTTCACGACCATCTGCGTTGGCATTGGCGGTTACTTTATTCTCGCCTACAAAAAGCGTATCTGGCCCATGGTCCCGCGCGAACAGTAAGGGGCGGCAGCTGGCGCCGCATCGCTCACACAGCGGTTCGTTTATCCCGCCCCATGCCGGCCCTGCCGGCCATCGCCCAGGGTCGTCCTTTTTCGCGGACTCGCTTATAATAGTGGGTCGGCATCGCGGCTGAACTCTTCATGGCTATTCATACTGTTTACACACTTTCCAGGGACGACCCGGAAGCGCGCAACTGGGTCGCATTTTTTCATCGGCACGGATACACGGGGCTGGTGGGCATCACCATCGAGCGGGTCTTCTGGCTCGAAGGGGAAATAGACGTCAGCCGTCTCGAGCCGCTGTTGATCAATCCGCTTTATCAGCAGGGCTCGGACCGCACGCAGCTTAATTCCGAACTGGGCCCGGTGGTTGAGATCGCCTATCGGCCGGCCGTCACCGACCCTGAGACGCCATCCATCCTGGAGGGCGCCCACGCGCTGGGTGAAACCGGCCTGGTCTTCGCGCGCCTCAGCCGGCGTTATCAGTTTACAGGGCTAAACGAATCTGAAGCCCGCAAGCTGGCCTCGCGGTTTCTCTATAACAAGATTGTCGAGCGCGTCCGCGAGTCTGACGAAATTGTGGAGACGCTTCGGCCCACGGGCACGCCCGACCCCGTCGCCGATGTCCCGCTGAGCGGCCTCAGCGACCAGGAACTCCAGGCACTGTCGGCAGAGCGCTCCTGGTACGCGCCGCTGGCGCAGATGAAAGCCGTCCAGGCGCACGAGGTCCGGCGCGGCCGCCCGCACACGGACGCGGAAATTGAAATCCTGGTCCAAAGCTGGAGCGATCATTGCTACCACACCACCTGGAAAAGCCTCGGATTGCTCAAGCGCCTGAGCCAGGCTACGGCGCAGATCAACCATCCCCTGGTGGTTTCATCCTTCAAGGACAATGCCGGCGGAATGGAGTTTTACGACGGCTGGGTGATTACCATCAAGGGCGAGACGCACAATTTTCCCAGTTCCATTGCTCCGTTCGGCGGCATCGCCACCAAACATGGCGGGGTGATTCGCGACACCCTGGGCTTCGGCAAGGGCGCGTATCCTATTGGCGGCACCACGGTCATGGGAACGATGGATCCGCGCATGGCCGACGAAAATGTTCCCGCGGGCGCCCTGCACCCGCAGTTGATCGTTACCGAATCCATCCGCGCCACGTCCTACTATGTAAACCCCATGGGCATCCCCATGATGCACCCCGTTTATCGCATCCATCCGGGCTATGCCAAGTGCTTTGCCCTGGGCCACTCCATCGGATTGATTCCTGCTAAGGACGCTATCAAGGATTCGCCCGAGCCGGGTGATATCGCGCTGCTGATCGGCGGCGATACCGGCCGCGACGGAATCCACGGCGCGACCGCCAGCTCGACGGGCATGACCGGCGCCACGCTCGAAAAGGAATTTGCGGCCGTCCAGATTGGCCATCCCATCACCGAGCGGCGATTCACATCCGCCATTCCCGTCCTGCGTGACGCCGGCTGCATCCGCGCCATTACGGACCTTGGCGCAGGCGGCATCTCTTCGGCAGCGGGTGAAATCGGCGGGGAATGCGGCGTGGAACTTGACCTTGACCGCGTGCGCCTGAAAGACGCCAGCCTCACAGCCTGGGAAATTCTCCTTTCAGAATCGCAGGAGCGCATGCTTGTTGTGGTTCCTCTCGAAAAGCTGGATGAAGCGCGCGAAATTCTCGACCGCTATGACGTTGCGCACGTCGAGTTCGGGCGTTTTACCGGCAGCGGGAGGTTGCAGGCCACGTGGCATGGCCGGCGGGTTGTGGACCTCGATATGGAATTTTTGTGGAACGGCTGCCCTATTGAGCCGATCGCCGTTATCGAGCACAAGCGCCCGCTCAAGCCGCTTTCAATTTCCGAGCCGCGGACGCAATCGGAATGGCAGAAAGCCGTGGAAAGCGTCGTGTCGCATTACCACTGCTGCGACCAGATCGCGGCTGGTGTTCGTTTTGACACCACGGTGCAGGGCCGCACGGCGGTCGGCCCCTATGGCGGGCGCAATCATCGCATGCCCACCAATATTTATGTCTCTGCGCCGGTGCGTGGAAAGCCTTATGGCATGGTATCGACGCTGGCGTTCAACCCGTTTTATGGGGATGTTGATCCAGCGGCCATGGCGCGCCTGATGATGGTCGAGGCCGTGACCAAGGCCGTAGCGGCCGGCGCCAGTTACAATGAAGCGGTGCTCTGCGACAACTTTTATACTCCGCGCGTCACTCCGCAGACCGCCTGGGAACTCTCGCAGATGGTAGAAGCCATCGCCGGCCTTTCCGTCGAGCTGGGCATTCCATTCATCTCCGGCAAAGATTCAAGCTCCGGAACGTTTGAATCTGCCGGGCGGAAAATTGATGTCCCCATGACTCTCGCCGTGGCCCTGATGGGCCGCGTGCCGGACGTGAAGAAGATTGTGACGAAGGAGTTCAAGCAAGCAGGGAACAAGCTTGTCCTCATCGGCGCGACAGGCGCCAATGGATTGGGCGGCAGCGTTTACGCCGATACGCACGGCCAGCGCGGCGACCGGCTGTTCGACCCAGGCACGGCCGCATCCATCCATGCGGCGTGGGATGCCGTGCTCGCGCTCCATGATGAACGGCGCTGCGTTTCCGCCTCGGCCATCGCTGAAGGGGGATTGCTCCTCCGCTTGTTTGAGGCGGCGTTTGGATCGGGGCTCGGCGCCCGAATCCAGATGAATGCAGAACCAGGAAGACGCGCCGACGAATTGTTGTTTGGTGAATTCATCGGCGCCGTGCTGCTGGAAATTTTGCCTGAGTTCGAGAAGGGGCTGGCAAAGCTTGCCGTTCCACACCTGACAATCGGTGAAGTTATCGCTGAGCCGCAAATCATTGTTGCTGAGGGTGGCAAGGTCATGTGGCAAAAGGCATTGACCGAACTAGAGGCAGTGTGGAGCAAACCTTTCCGTGAGGTGGTGGAGTAACCGTGGCGAAGATCGCGATCCTTTACGCACCCGGAACCAACTGCCACGAGGAAACAGCGGCCGCCGTCGGGCGCGCCGGCGGCAGGCCAGGACTGCTCCACCTGCACGAATTGCTGGCCGGCCGTGGCAGCCTGGACGACTACGGGGCCGCGGTGTTTCCCGGTGGTTTTTCCTTTGGCGATCACCTGGCCGCCGGCCGCATCTTTGCCACGCTGATGGTAGCGCGGCTGCGCGAGCAGCTTCAAGTGTTTCTTGATGATAAGCGCCCTATCCTTGGCATTTGCAATGGTTTCCAGGTGCTCACGGAAGCCGGAATTCTGCCGAACCGACAGCCCGGCGTGCGCGGCATGGCGATGCTTGAAAATCAGTCCTCGCATTTTGAGGACCGCAAAGTAAGGCTGTTTGTTTCGAATGAGAAATCAATCTGGACCGAAGGCCTGGCCGGGCAGGTGCTGAAAATGCCTTCAGCGCACGGCGAGGGCCGCGCCATGATTCTGGAGAGCGCGGGTGACAAGCCGCGCGTTGCGTTCCAATACACCGATAACGAAGGAAAGCCTGCCAGAGAATACCCCGACAACCCTAACGGTTCCCCTAAAGCCATCGCCGGGGTCATAGATTCGAGCGGTCTCGTCCTTGGCTTGATGCCGCACCCCGAGCGCGCTTCGCTCCCCGCCCATTATTCCCAGGATGGCCTGCACCTCTTCGAAAACCTCGTGCGGTTCCTTAAGCAGTGACGAGTTCATTTTTCGTTTAAAGGTGTGAGTTCACCTCCCACCATTCGATTATGCCAATCGGCGGAACCCGCCTCATTACAAGCAGACACGAAGCAGGGCGCAGCTTCGGAACCGTGCGCAGGCGGCACGACGTTTGTGGCAGTGGCCTGAAAGGGAGTAAAATATATAGTATTGCAAGGAGATCAAAATGCAAGACGCCTACGCGCTGGAAATCTCAAGCCAACTTGCCCTGATTGTCGCGCAGCTTGCCGCGATTCGTGAAGCTCTTGAAAAGCTCGCGGCCCAAAACGACCACCCGAGCTATAGCCAGGAAAAGCGATATTAGCGATCAGCAGGCTGCAGAGGCAACTGGACCTTTGCGGGTTGCGGCTTTCAACGGAACCCGCCCCATTGCAGATAAGCGTGGAGGAGGGAACTGCCGCCAATGCTGGCGTAGATGGCAGCGGCGCCAAGGAAGGTTCCGTAAGGCCACTGGTAATTGCGGAACTTTGGGGCGGCAAAGGCAAGCGGAATGGCGACGAACGATCCGAGCAGGGAGCCGAGGAGGATGGTCATCAATGTGAGCGGCGGACCGAGGAAAGTTCCCACCACCAGCATGAGCATCACGTCGCCGAACCCCAGGCCCTCCTTGTGGCGAAGATGGTAGAAAATCTCTCCGACTGCAAAGAACAGCCCGCCACCGATTATTGCTCCGGCCAGCGCGCCCAGCAGCGAGAGCAGAAGCGGGGCAGGGAAGATTCGCCACTGCGCCAGAATCCAGCCAACCGGTCGATTGTCCACGGAGACCCAAAAGCTGAACGCCACACCCAGCGCGATGCCGGGCACGCTGATTCTGTGAGGAATGCGGCGCTCGCGAAGGTCGGTGAAGATGAGCACGATCATCAGCATGGCGAAGGCCAGCCCTTTCACAAATTCCGGCGTCAGGCCGTACTGCCAGAATTCCAGCAGGAAAACCACGGCCGTCACAATTTCAACCAGGGGATAGAGCAGGGAAATCTGTTTGCCGCAATCCCGGCAGCGCCCGCGCAGCAGCATGAAGCTGAGGACAGGGATATTGTCGTACCAGCGGATGCTGCGCCCGCAGGCAGGACAATGTGATCCGGGAGCGACAATCGATTCGCGGCGTGGCACCCGCAGAATACACACATTGAGAAAGCTGCCGAAGATCAGCCCGAATAAGGCCACAATCGTCTGGATCATCCACTCACCCGCATTCCATCAGCAGTTGCGCGCGGCATTCATCCCGGCAAGCCGGCGATGCGTTTATAAAGTGTTTCCGTTTGCTCAACCATCCTATCGGCCGAAAATTGCCTTGAGCGGAGGCATGCCTTGTTTCCCAGTTCCTTCAGACGCTGGGGATTTGCGGCCGCTGCGGCAATGGCGTCCGCGAGGGCGCCGGGCGATTCCGGGGCAACCAGCCAGCCTGTTATTCCATCTTCGACAATTTCGGGCAAACCTCCAACCTGGGTGGCGATCACCGGCAGGCCGTGGGCCATGGCCAGCAGAGCGGATGACCCCAGCCCTTCAGACCGCGACGGCATTATATAGACATCGAGGCCGGAGAAAAACTCAAAAAGGTCTTCCTGATAGCCCGCCAATAAAACTTTGCGGCCGGCCACGGCCCTCGCGAGGTTGGAGGTTGCCATCTCCTCGGCAGAAATGTTCCCGCCCAGCACCAGCCTCGCGTTCGGCAATCGCTCAGCAAGAATTTCGAGTGCCTTCAGCGCCAAATCCTGCCCCTTTTCCGCGCTGACGCCTCCCAGGTGTCCTATCACGAACTCGGTCTCTCCGAGGCGCCACTTTGCACGCGTCGCCTGGCGCGATGCAGCGTCGGGCAGCCGCTCCGGGATTTCTATTCCGTCCGGAATCACGTTGATCATTTTCGTCGGGATGCCTGTATCCTGCAGGATGCGTCCAATAAAACGCGACACGGCAATCACGGCATGGCAGGTGTACTTATATTTCAGCTTGTAGTCAAGTCGGCGTTTGGGCAGATAGGTCACTCGCCGGGTTGCAATCCGGCGCACGCCGGTCCGTAACGAAGCCAGCCAGGCCACCGTCTGGCCCACACCGTCGTGCGCGTGCAACACCGTAGTGGCGTCGCGGCGCAGGCGGCGGCGCAGTAATCGAATACCCTGGATGTGGCGGAAATCGTGGCGGGGTAGGCCGAATACCTCGAACCCTTCCGATCCGGCGCGGTCATAGAGTTCGCTTGATTCAGGACACACGATCAATTGCTGATGCCCCCGTGCCCGTAATCCCTGGGCGAGCAACAGCAACTGCCGCTGGCCACCGCGAAGCGACAGGCCCGTATCAACGTGAGCAATTCTGAGTGAAGTGCCTGGGCTCAAGGGCTGCCTTTAGCGCGGCTTTGGAGTTCTGCAAGCTTTACGAATTTGCGGTGCACGTAACGCGCCGCCATCCAGGCGATCCAGAATCCGGGCAGGCCGTCCAGCACACCGAGCCTGAAGAAGTAAGTGTGGGCGAACACCCAGGGCGGCACCAGCAGCCGCCGTGCGAAACCGGCGCGTTCGCCCCGCCCAAACATTTCCCGCGCTGCGAGGTCGGTATAATACTCGATGCGCTTGCGATGGTCGGCCAGCGAATCGCAAGTATAGTGGAGAATCTCGCCGTTGAGCGTCTCCGCCCGCCCGTCGGCCACGACGGACTCGTGAACGTAGTCGCCCTCCCATCGCGCCATGCCACGATGAAACAGGCGAATTTTCCAATCCGGGTACCAGCCCGAGTGCAGAATCCATCGGCCCAGATACTGTGCCCGCCGGGCAAACCGGTAAGCGCCGGCCCCTGGCGTTGATTCCTTCCATTCACGGATGGCGTTGCGGGCCTCTTCGTTCAATTCTTCGTCTGCGTCGAGACTCAGGATCCAGTCGTGCCGGGCCTCGCGGACAGCAAATTTCTTTTGCGCCGCAAATCCTTCCCATGCATGATTGATGGTCCGTGCGCCGAGCCCGGCGGCGATCTTGATGGTCCCGTCGGTTGAGCCGGAATCGACCACCAGAATTTCGTCGGCGCAGTCAAGTGACCGGATCGCGCGGGCGATGTTCGCGGCTTCGTTGAATGTGATGATCGTCGCTGAAATGGGCGGCATCTTAAGACGTCAGATTGGCTTCGGACGTGTCATTTTTTAGCTCAATTTTGGCCTTCTGATTGTCTTCGATAGCAATTTGGGTCAACCCCCCACTGAACAATGAGACGGAGACAAGGAAATCAGCGCCTAAAATCGGGCCTTTCACGACTGAGATGAGCGGCATCTTTACTCCTGGCGGAGCTTGATTCCCGTCAAAAATAATTCGCGATATTTTTCTGGCAGGGCGCAGGGGCGTCCTTCGCGATTTACAATCACGTGGGTGGTTTCACCCTCGGCGAGCAAAAGATTGTCCGATTGGCGGTAAATTTCGTAGCCAAAAATTAGTACCCGCCTTCGGACGGCCCTCAAGCACGTCTTAACTTCAATTTTATCATCGTAATGCGCGGAGGCTTTATATCGGCAACTGGCCTCCGCCACGATGATGCGAAGACCGTCCTCGTGCTCCATGTCGCGGTACTCAAAACCATGCTGGCGGCAAAACTCGCTGCGCCCGATTTCAAACCAAACCAGATAGTTGGCGTAATAGACCACTCCCATCTGGTCCGTCTCTGCGTATCGGACGCGGAAGGTTGTTGGAATCCAGTCTGTGGGGAATTCTGCCGTCATCAAAAGTGCCTCATTCGTTCCGTACAAGCGTTCGCTTATTTCGGCTCCTGCACATAGCGGATGGAAGGCAATCTGATGCCTTAGTGGCGCACTTACAATTAAATACGATTATGCCTTCAAGTATCACATTAATGGATTGCCGGCATCATCCACGGGGTATTTTATGACTTGTTCGAGCGAACGGCAAAAGCTTCTGTAAACCGTCTCCGCATAAGCCCGCGAAGCAGGATCTCCTGCTAACACCCTGGAATCGTCCGCCATACGACCTTCCTGAGCGGCCGTGAGAAACTCCGCTGCGTCTGGCCAGGTCAGGGTCACGTCGGGTGCGCGTGTCGGCCTGCGGTCAAACCGGATTTTGCCGCGATCGATGCTCACCGTCCATGCAAAGTTCCAGTCCTCAAGCACCCAGAGCGTCTCGATGCGCGCCTCACGGATATGCTGGCGTACGGAACGTTCCCGCCCCGTCAGGACAAAAGCCTGCTGAATCATCCGCCGTGCTGCGCGCTTTGAAATGGATGGTCTGTCAGCCACGTTCAAATATGTGACTATACCAGAACCGCAACAGGATGGCGGAGTCTGTGTGCGCTTTTCTTCCCATCGCGGTGTGAATGCTCAGCGCACAGGCAACTCTGACGGGATTTTTCCGGTGTATACTACACGGCTCCAGGGAGGCCCCAAATGAAGCGCCCCAAGAGTTCACGCAGAACGTTTCTGAAGGCTACGGTTGCAGGCGCGACAGCCGCTTTCGGGGGGATGCAGGGCATCGCAGGAGCGTCAGAAGCCGGGCAATCTTCAAATTCATCGCCGAGTACTCGGTCAAGCGCATTTTACGCCGGACCACCATCGTCCGCCGGCACAGGATCGTATACGCGGGGACTCGGCGTTTATCCCGGAGATCCTGTCGAGAATTTTGCCCCGACAGTAGTGGCTGGCAATTCCAACGCCTATCGCAATCTGGCGCTATTGCGGCCTGCTTTCCACTCCAGCAGTTACGACTACAATCTGACGGCGCAATTGATCACTGATGGCATCAAGGACGCGCGCCTGCCCACATGGGTGGAAACTTCTAGCAGTGCCAGCGGGGTGCTCTCGAAGGAAGAGCGCGAGTTCTTCCTGGATCATAATCCAACCAGCACCGTCCGCTTGCAGGGGTCACAGCCATGGGTACAGGTCCGTCTGGGTGGCGGTGAAATTGTACCGAAAATTGACAGGATTGATCTGTTAGTCACTCTCTCCGCCCGGGGAATCAAACCGGCTGACGTGAGCTTCGAAGTCTATGTTTCCTCCGATCGCAGGAGTTGGGCGAGGGCCGGGAGCGTGACGGCTCCGGAGCCAGCATCGCTGTCAGGCTACCCGCCTGGATTTGTGCCGCATGGGTACCTGTTCAAGCCCTCCATTCCTCTCAGCCCGCCGTCGCAAAGCCGTTACTACCGCGTTCAATGCCTTGCTTCCAAAGATCCATTATTGGATTTTGATATGGAGTGGGGAGTTGGTGTGGTTGCTTTCTATCACGGGGATCGCAGGGTCGAAGTCGGAGGACCTTACAACTTTACCAGCGCATGGATGAGCGCGGGGCTCGGCGTCGAGTGGGTTTACATCGATCTAGGCGCGCCCAGCGAATTTGACCGCTTTACGCTGCACTGGATTGCCAAGGCTGCAGAAGGCTCCGTTCAAGTCTCGGACGATGCGGAAAGCTGGCAGGACATCCAACCGCTGCCCGGGGGAAGCGGATTGGTCGATGACATGAAGCTGCCGCAGCCGGCGCGCGGGAGGTATGTGCGTGTCCTGATGACTCGCCCTACATCGGCCGTCGGCTACATCCTGAGCGAGATGGAAGTTTATGGGCACGGCGGATTTCTGATTCAGCCCAAGCCCGATCCGGATGGGGGGAGCGATGGGCGCATCGAGCTCGCCGGCGGCCCCTGGCGTGTGCAGCGGGATTCGCTGGTGAATGCGGGCGGCGAAGCGCTTTCAAGGGCCGGATTTGATGATAAAGATTGGATCGTTGCCACCGTTCCGGGTACCGTCCTCACGTCTTATCTGAACGTTGGCGCAATTCCTGACCCAAGTTACGGCCGGAACCAGCTTTATATTTCGGATTCGTTTTTCTACGCAGACTTTTGGTACCGGACCGAGTTCCTGTCACCAAAGCTTCACCACGACGAGCACGCGTGGCTGAACTTTGACGGCATTAACTGGAAGGCCGAGGTTTATCTGAACGGAGCGGAGATCGGGCGCATTGACGGCGGCTTTATGCGCGGCCGGTTTGACGTCACAAAGCATCTGCTTCCGGGCGATAATAATGCGCTTGCGGTTCGGATCATCAAGAACGACACGCCGGGCAGCGCCATGCAAAAGACGTTTGCTTCTGCCGGGCACAACGGCGGCGCGCTTGGGCTTGATAACCCCACTTTCCATGCTTCCATTGGCTGGGACTGGATTCCCACCATTCGCGGACGAAATATCGGCATATGGAATGACGTCTATCTCACCACAAGCGGTCCAGTGACTATTGAAAATCCGTATGTGACTACGATGCTGCCACTGCCGTCAACTTCCACCGCCGATCTGAGTGTTGAAGTTGAGCTCGTCAACCACCAGGCCAAACCGCTGAAAGGCAGACTTCGCGCCCGTTTCGGAGACATACAGGTCCAGCAGAAATTCAAACTGGAAGCTTCCGCCAAAACGAGAATCAAACTTAATCCCCCAACCCATCCCGCCTTGCGGCTGCGGGACCCCAAGCTCTGGTGGCCGGCGGGCTACGGAGAGCCTGATCTGTATGATTTGGAACTGACGGTTTATGCCCACCGGCATGTCTCCGACCGAAAATCGTTGAAGGTCGGCGTGCGGCAGATGAGCTACAGTACGGAAGGCGGCAAGCTTCGGATCTGGGTTAACGGGCGGCGGTTGGTACCCAAAGGTGGCAACTGGGGGTTCAGCGAATCCATGCTGCGTTACCGCCAGCGGGAATATGACATTGCTGTGCGTTACCACAGGGATATGCATTTCAACATGATCCGCAACTGGGTCGGCCAGATAGGGCAGGACGCATTTCATGACGCCTGCGACCGCCACGGCGTGATGGTCTGGCAGGACTTCTGGCTGGCCAATCCCTGGGACGGCCCGGACCCGGAAAATGATTCCATATTCCTGGCAAACGCGAGGGATTTTATCCTTAGAATCCGCAATCACCCTTGCATGGGTCTTTATTGCGGGCGCAATGAGGGCGACCCACCGCCGCGGCTGGAGGACGGACTGACGAAAATGCTGGCGGACCTGCATCCGGCTATCCAGTACATTCCCAACTCGGCCGAAGGCGTGGTGAGCGGTCACGGCCCCTACACCGCCATGCCGCTCGACTACTACTTTGGCCCCGGCGCAAACACCGCGCTCCACAGCGAACGAGGCATGCAAAATATTCCTCCCATCGAAAGCGTGCAACTGATGATGCCGAAAAAGGCCATGTGGCCGCAGGGGCTGGATTGGGGCCTGCACGATTTCTGCATTCAGGGAGCAGCAAATGGCGCTTCTTACCGGAAAATGATTGATCACGGCTACGGCGGCGCTACAAGCGCCGAGGAGTGGATTTCGTTGGCGCAGTTCATGAATTACGACGGTTACCGCGCCATGTTCGAGGGCCAGAGCAAGCACCGCATGGGATTGCTGATCTGGATGAGCCACCCCTGCTGGCCTTCGTTTGTGTGGCAAACCTACGATTACTACTTCGAACCAACCTCGGCCTATTTCGGGGCCAAAAAGGGTTGCGAGCCGTTGCATATCCAGTGGAATCCGATGAGCGAAAATATCGAGGTGGTCAATTACAGCGGCGGGAACGCTCGCGGCCTGTCCGCCCACGTTCAAGTCCTGAATATGGATGGCAGGCAGCAGTGGACGAAAGCTGCGTCACTTGACAGCAAAGAAGACAGCACAACTGCCTGCATCAAGATGGAATATCCCTCGGGACTCTCCGCCGTACACTTTCTGCGGCTTGATTTGATACATAAACACATGCCTGTTTCGAGAAATTTCTATATGCGGCCACTGGAAGTTGGAAACTACCGGGCGATTCGGGAACTGCCGAGGGTCAATCTGGAAGCCACAACAGGTGTTCAGCGGCAGGGCGACCGCTGGGTGTTGGCGACTAATGTGCGCAACCCGTCAAAGCGCCCGGCGCTGATGGTCAGGGTGAAGGCGGTGCGCGAAAAATCGGGCGATCGCATCCTGCCGGCGATTTACAGCGAGAACTATCTGGCCCTGATGCCCAGCGAAGTGGAAGGCATCCGGACTGAACTGTCCGTTGCCGACGCCCGCGGCGAGCGGCCGCGAATTGTCGTGGAGGGGTTTAATGTGGGGAA
>DATEKC010000158.1:0-12321 GCA_035277665.1 Terriglobia bacterium | reverse complement strand
GTTAAATTCCCGGATCTCCGAGCCTGAGAATCCTGTCAAGATGACAGCATGCATCTGCTCTGCAGGCAGGTTCGACCGCAGTTCGCGGATCACCTCCAACCCGTTCATATTTCCCAAACGCATGTCGCATAACACGAGTTGAGGCCGGAATTTCGGCGCCGCGTCCAAAGCCTCGCGGCCGGTGAGCGCTGTCCGCACCTCGAGCCCTTCCAGCCGTAGGAGGCTTGCGGTTGCGTCTGCTGCAAAAGGGTGATCTTCAACCAGGAGCACTCGCGGCCGCTGGGCCCGCGGCGGCTTCTTCAATTTCAGGCGTTTCTTCGCGGCTTCTCTTCCCGCGCCATTTCCGGAGCGTTTCCTGAAGAGCGCCAGGAGCGTGCCGACTTCCACCGGCTTGATAAAGTAGTGGTCGAAATTCTCTCCTTTTTTCCCCACGCGCCGGTCCTGCTTGAAGCCGGAGACTGCGATAAACAACGCATCCCTCAGTGTTTTCTTCCTTTTCAGCCTGGCAGCCACTTCATAACCGTCCATGCCGGGAAGGCCGATGTCGAGCACGACGGCATCCGGCTTGAGCCCGGCGGCGCCTGCAAGCGCGCGGGGTCCATCGGGAAAAACGTGGACCCGATGTCCGGCCTGCTCCAACGCGATCTTCATCGATTTAGCCACAATAGGATTATCTTCTACGATTACGATCGACCTGGCCTGTTGCGTTCCCTGTGTGAACTTTGGTTCCGGCCCGGCCGCCTGCCGCGATTGCGGGTGGATCAGAGGCAGCCGCACCGTAAACTCGCTTCCTTTTCCGGCGCCGCCACTCTCAGCCGAAACAGTTCCGCCGTGCAGTTCCGCAAGCTGTTTCACCAGCGCAAGGCCAATGCCCAGGCTTGCTTCCCCGTAGCTGTCGCGCATGTTCGGGCCCCTGGTGAACGGCTCAAAAATCGAGTCAATGGAGTCCGAGGAAATACCCCGCCCGTTATCTTTGCAGCGGAGCACGATATGGGAACCATCCACGGCGCCCGAGAGCTCAATCCTGCGTCCCGGGCCGGTGTACTTGGATGCATTACCCAACAGGTTTGCCACAATTTGCGCCAGCCGAATCCTGTCCGCCATAAACTGCACGGAGTTGGAAGGAACTCGCACGGACAAGTTCTGCCGGCGTTTTGCGATTGTCGGCCGCACGTCAGTAACCGCATCCTCCAGAAACTCTGCGAGGTTGATGCATTCCGTCTTCAATTGAATGCGGCCATGCGCAATGCGGTTGAGATCAAGAAGGTCGTCCAGCAGCCTCCGCATCAACGCGACCTGCTGGGCGGCTGCCTGTTGCAATTCTTCACGCTGGGCCTGGGCACAGTTGCCGGAAGTCACCTCCAAAGCGGTGGCAATGGCCGCAAGAGGGTTCCTCATCTCATGGCCCAGCAGGGCAAGGAACTCGTCCTTTCGGCGCGCCTCCTCCGCACGCTCATTTTCGGCCTGCTTGCGCTCGGTGATATCGTGCATCAGAGCCAGAACCTGGTCGGGCAGCGCGGGCGCCAGAGAGGTCAGGGAAACCTCCACCGGGAACGTAGAGCCGTTCTTCCTGCGTTTGGCAGCCTCCAGTTTCACCACTCCAGGCACTTTAGACCGCGGGAAATCGCGAAGCGCTTCTGTTATGGGTCCACGTTCGACAAAGATGTCCGGGAGCGACAACCGCAGGAGTTCGTCCCGGCTGTACCCCAGCCTCTCGACGGCACGCTGATTAATCTCCAGGATCCGGCCCGTTCGCTGATCGGCGACGTAGATGCCATCACCGGTGTTGTCGAGATAGATTTGGAGGGTGGTTTCACTTTTCTTCAGGCGGCGGATGATGTCCCGAATCTGGTATTGATGGCGGCGGGCGCGAATGGCAGCCCGGACGCTGCTGACCAGCGTGTCGGGCCGCAGTGGACGCTCAAGAACAGTCAGATTTTCGATGGGCTGAAGTTCACGTAGGACGGCACGGTGCTGCACAGTCGACTCACTACCTGAAGTCAGCACCAGAACGGGAAGCGCCGACCATGGTGGTTGGCCGGCAAGCGTTTCCGCAAGCAAAACCACCCCATGAGGGTCAAAAGCATAATCGGAAATCAGGGCTGCTCCGGCGCCGTCCCCGAAGCGCCTGCAAAGGTCTTTCAGTGATGAACACTGATAAGACGGCATCCTGACACGGCGCAGTTCCCGATCGATCAATTCGGCATCACGCCCGAAGGGCGTACAAACGAGAATGCGCTCAGAAACGTCCTGATTATCTAGCTGAGGCACGCTGGTCCTTAAATTTATCCATTGAGCCGACATAGGTCGGAACGCCGGTCAGGACGCCGCGAAACTCTCGAAGAGGTTCACCGAGGGAAATGCGTCCCTTTGAGAATATCAATTCCCGAATCGTATCTTCATGACTGCCGCTGCGTTTCTTGACAACTGAGAGCGCCTTATGGACGCAGCCCTCTGTTTCAAAATAACGGAACAGAAGCACATTGTCGGCAAGATAGCTCAGGTCCACGGGCGACTCCTGCTGCGCGGCCACCATTCCGGCCTGCGACAGCACAATGATGGTGACAATGCCGTTTTGATTGAGGAAGGTGAGCATCTGATGGAGCTGGACGGTCAGCGTTTCTTCATTGGGCATGGCCTGGAGCAAACCGTTCAGGCTGTCGATCACCACGACCTTCGCGCCCTGTTCTTCCACCGCCGACCGCACCCGGTCCATGAATTCGCCGGGGGACAGCTCGGTGGGATCGATTTTGCTGATATGAAATTTCCCGGAATGAATGAAAGGTTTGGCATTCATGCCCAGACTGGCCCCGCGCTTGCACGCTGAAGAAACCAATTCTTCAAAGAGGAAAACGGCTACGGTCTCGCCTTTGCGGGCCGCCTCGACGGCGTAGGCAAACGCCAGCGAAGACTTTCCGGACCCGGCCGGGCCCATGAACAGGGACGCGGTGCCACGATCGAGGCCGCCGTTCCATAAACTATCCAGCCTGGCGATGCCGCTGTTGGCTTGCCCTTTGGGAATTCGCAGATAGTCTCCGCCGGATATCAGCCGGGGAAAGGTCTTAAGCCCGCCCTTTCGGATCATGAAGTCCTGATAACCTTCACGAAACGCCGAACCCCGCAGTTTGCTGACCTGCAAGCGGCGCCGGGTTTTTCCATAGTCTCGTGGCACGGTCTCCAGCAGAATCACACCATGGGCAATACTTTCCAGTTGGATGTCGTGCACGGAACTTGTGCGATCGTCGAGCAGCAGCACGGTGCAGTCCCGCGCTCTGAAATATTGTTTGAGCGCCAGAACCTGCCTTCGATAGCGAAGCGGGTCGCGAGCCAGCAGCCGGATTTCTGAAAGGGAATCCAGCACGACACGAGCCGGGTTGACCCGCTTGACTTCGGTGAGAATTTCCTGCGTCGTGTCCTGGAACTCCACGTCCGAGGGATGAAACACGGAGTATTGCTCTTCCGGACTCAGGTCTCCTCCATCAGGCGAGTACTGGTAAATTGTCACGCCATCGAGTGACCAGCCATGCGAGTGTGCTATCTTCCGCAGTTCGTCCTCGGATTCCGACATCGTGATGTAGAGAACCCGCTCGCCGCGCATGGCGCCTTCCATCAGAAACTGCAAGCCAAGCGTAGTCTTGCCCGCGCCGGGTTCGCCTTCAACCAGGAACAAATGACCGTGTGGGAACCCGCCGTGGAGAATCTCATCGAGTCCGCAGATGCCACTGGAATCGCGGCGCTCTTCAGCCACTGGATGCTTGGAAGATTGACTGGGCATGTATTTGAAACCCCAAGAGGACAATCCATATACTAACATTCTGATTTTCTGTTTTACAGTTTTTCGTTAAAGCTGAGGGCTAAATTGGCGCTTGAACGGGCACAAATTATACTTACGTAAAATAACGGATGACGGCCTTCATGTGCTTTTGACTTCACCTCAAATCAGAGGAGCGGGTCGCTGACAATGCGCGACGAGACCCGGGCAGGCGACGATTCAGACTCGATATATCTTGAACGCCAATTCGGGTTGGAACCTGTAAGGGATGCTTGTAAACTGGGGCAGGCCTGATCAGCCACGCAGTAACCTTCCGGAATTGCCACGAGGAAACGGGACAAGGAGAACGTGATGAGAGGAAAATACACACGCCGGCATTTTCTCCAATCGGCAGGTACAGCCGCCGGCATAGGTGCAGGATTGGCATTGCCTGCGCGCGCCCGGGAGAACAACAGGCGTGCAAAGGACGTTGCAGCGGAGGGCCCCGCGCAGGGGCATGCAGCAGCCACTCGGGCCGAATCCATACCTTCCGATCTCCCCGTTCCTTTTCCTGCGGTTCTTTATGGGGCGGCGTATTACCACGAATACGAACCTTACGATCACGACCGCCTTGACCAGGATGTAAAACTCATGACAGAGGCCGGCCTGAGTGTGGTCCGCATGGGTGAATCCACCTGGAGCCTCTGGGAGCCCGAAGACGGCCGCTTCGAATACGCGTGGATGGACCGCGTTGTGGATGCCATGGATAAAGCCGGTATCAAGGTCATCATGGGCACGCCCACGTATTCCATCCCGACGTGGCTCTACCATGAGCATCCGGAGGTGCTGGCACGCCCGCTGGGGGGCGCGAAGACGTTCTACGGAATGCGCCAGAATATGGACATTGAAAATCCCACTTTCCGTTTCTACGCCGGGAGAGTGATCAGAAAGCTGGTTGAGCATTACCGCGACAACCCGAACGTGATCGGCTGGCAGATCGACAACGAAACAGCCTCCTACGGAGCGTCAAACCGCGATGTATTTACCGGCTTCGTCAACCACCTGAAGCGAAAATTTGGGACTACTGACAACCTGAACAAGGCCTGGTTCATGAATTACTGGGGCGAAGACGTGAACGGCTGGGAAAACATGCCGGCTCGCGACAGCGCGCAGAGCACCGGGTACAAGCTGGAATGGTCGCGATGGCAGCAGATGCGCGTGACGGATTATCTGGCCTGGCAGGCCGGGATTGTCCGGGAGTTTCGCGGGCCACACCAGTTTGTGACCACGGATTTTGCCGGGGCGATGCACGAGGACGTAAATGAAGAAGCCGTCGCGGCGTCTCTCGATGTTCCGGCGGTCAATGTCTATCACGGAACGCAGGACCATTTCGACGGATCGCAGCAGTCGCTCGCGGAAGATTTCACTCGTTCGCTTAAGCGCGGCAATTTCCTGGTCACCGAAACGAACGCGCAAACCATCGGATGGAACTCGGCGTATCAGTTTCCGCCCTACGACGGACAGTTGCGGCAGGACGTTTACACCCATATTTCAAACGGCGGCGACATGGTGGAATACTGGCACTGGGCGTCGATTCCAGCGAACCAGGAAACCTACTGGAAGGGCGTTCTTTCTCACGATTTCGAGCCGAATCGCGCTTATAAGGAAGTCTCCCGGACCGCTCATGAGCTGCAAAAAATCGGCCCCCGGCTGGTAGGACTGAAGATCACCAACTCCGTGGCGATATTATGGAGCCGGGATTCTTTGAACGCCATCGACGATATGCCGTTCACCTGGAGCGGCGCGCAGTGGTCGCAAGGGCACCCTATAGCGGATTACGGTTCACTGGTCCGCCAGTTCCACGGCGCGTTCTACAGGATGAATGTGGGCGTGGACTTTGTTTTTCCCGAGGCCGTGGATTTTTCGCAATACAAGCTTCTCATTGTGCCCGCGCTGTATATCGCAGACGATGCGCTGCTGCAAAAGATCTCTGATTATGTCAGGAACGGCGGCAATGTCGTGATGACCTTCAAGAGTGGTTTTGCCAATGAGAATTGCGCCGTGCGCTGGGTGCGGGCGCCGGGGCCTTTGCGTGAGGCAGCCGGATTCAGTTATCAGGAGTTTTCCAACCTGGAGCATCCGCTGGCGCTGAAAAACGACCCGTATCATGCCGGGGAAAATAACAAGGTGATGTACTGGGCCGAGTTCCTGACTCCGGACCGCGCAAAAGCGGTAGCGTATTATGATCATCCCTTTTTCGGACGATGGCCGGCCATCACTCAAAACAGGTATGGCTCCGGCACTCTGCTTTACGAAGGGACGTACCTTTCGGACGGGCTGCAACGGGAAGTCCTGCTGGACGTCCTTCGACAGATGGGAGCCGCAGGCGCCGAGCAGAAGCTTCCTCCCGCGATTCACGCGCAGCATGGAACCAATCGTTTCGGCAAATCCGTTGGGTTTTTCTTTAACTACTCCGGCAACCCGGTGTCGTTCGAATATTCGGGCTCGCCCGGGAATGACCTGCTGACTGAGGGCAGCCTGGCAACAGGCCAGCGCGTAACGCTCAAACCGTGGGACCTGATGATTGTTGAGAAATCGTAATCGGGCTGGCGCCCAAAGCCAGCTTTTTCTCTCCGCTTGGGAATGCGGATTGAAGCAATATTGGGGAATCCCACCAGCCGAGGTCCTAATCCCACTGCTTCAACTTTGGCCACATTTCTTTCAGGGTCCATCCTCGCGGCTGCGTGCACATCCAGATGGGGCCATGTTCCAGGCTGTAGGGCACTCCAAAATCGCCGGCGTGGATCACCTGGCCAAAGTACTTCTCAAGGTTTTTGCGATTGTCGCCCAGAACAATCATCCCAAGACCTTTGTAATTGCGCGGGCCCCACAGGAAATAATTCTGATGGGGGCAGATGGCTTTGGGCAGGCCATATTTCGGACCGAAAAAGTCGATGGCTCCCGCTTCGCCGTAATTCTGCGCATAGATGGCCGTCACCGAGCGCAGCCCGAACGGAAGCCTGTCGTATGCGTTGGCCACGGCGGCCGTCATCTGCTCCCAGCCCAGGTCATCCGAATAGTATTGCGGCAGCGGCGAACCGAGATGGCTTTTCTCAGTGGCGGGTGGCGCCAGATGAAGTGTTTCCTGATAGTGAACACATGTTTCAAGCGGCAGGATCGGCATCATCATCGGCAACAAGGGCGCGGTGCCGGCAACAAGCGCGGCGACGGTGGCCGGCCTGAGCCATGGGCGGACACTGCCCGCGCGTTCAATGGCCACGGCGCCCGCGGCCAGCAGCATGGGGTAAGCCGGGGCGGAATAATAGTCCTTACCGTGCAAAAACATCGTAACGGCCGGCACCACGAGGAAGGCCCATCCCAGCGCGCGAAAGCGTTTGCCGTCGCGCGCAAAAAACAGGAACAGCAGGCCGGCCAGCCAGATGGGAAAGTTTAATGGAGACATGATGAAGATCTGGTTGCCCATAAAGGCCAGCGGCCCGCGCACAATGTCCCGGCCGCTCGCCCGAATGTTGTGCATCAGTTGGATGAACGGCCAGTGGTGCTGAATGTTCCAAACCAGGTTGGGAAGAAAGATGGCGAGGGCAATGGCTCCGCCAATCCAGATCCACGGCCCCCGAAAAGCTTTGCGTTCCGCCGTGAGCAGCACGCCTGCCACAATGGCAAACCCGAAAAGAGCCATGGAGTATTTGTTTTCAAGCCCCAGCCCGGCCAGCACGCCGAACCCCAGCCAGAGCTTCTGATTGCCGGTCTTGATGATCCGAATCACCACCCAGGCACACCCCATCCAGAACAGAGGCTCGAATACATTCATGGTCAGCAGGTGGGCCATGATCACGAATACGCCCGCCAGCGCAATGCTCAGGGCGGCGAGCGATTGAGCGAAACGGCCTCCGCCAAGCTCGCGGGCAATCATGGCCGTCAGCCACACCATGGCAGCACCCGCCAGCGCCGGCAAAAAGTGCAGGGCATAGAGCGACGTGCCAAGCGTGTGGACCGTCAGCCAGGTGGCCAGCGCAATCATGGGCGGCTGGTCCACATAGCCCAGGGCCAGATGGCGGGCACAGGCAAGGTAGTAGAGTTCATCGCGGAAGTAGCCGTAGCGGGCGGCCGTCAACATGTGGATCAGAAAGCTGGCGGCGGCAATATATAGAACAATGGCTGTAGCACTGGTGAAGAGATTTCGGTGAGGCACGTTGTTAGCGCCTGGAGTTTGTTCCATTTCCGTTGATCGATTGCCGGCCACTGGGTGCATTTGTATTCAGCAATGAAATCCGGCCCTGGCAAATTCCGGCCTGTGCGTTTTGCGCGCCCCTGCGTTCTTACGCCGCAGCCTTTGCCCAACTGCTCACGGCGTTGGGCGGCGGTTCCACGCCGGCAGCCCGATAGGCCAACAGCAGGGAGCCGAGAACCGGCGGCAGCAGGGCAGGGCGGACTTCGGCCCGGTGGTCGTCGCGAATCACGAAATCGGCAAAGCTCTGGACCAAAAGCTCGCTTTGGAACACACCCCCGGCGTAGCACACCAGAAACTTCTGCCCGACCGCCATGTGGGCGGGGTCGTCGGAGTGGGGAAAAATCAGGGCGATGACGGCGCGCGCATATTCCGCGAGGTGCCGGGCAGCTTCGCGAAGAATCGCCTGCGCGACGTCGTCGCCCTGCCGGGCGGCTTCATCCACCTGGACGGAAAGTCCCGCCAGGTGATCGCGGGTTAAAGTTCCGGCATAATACTTCTCAATCAATTGATAGGGCGAAGTTACTGCCAGCGGTTCAAAAAGCATGGGCGTCAAAACTGTTTTCGGACCCGTACGGTCGTATTCCGCGAGCGTGGCGCGCACCGCGGCGCGGCCAATCCAATAGGCGCTGCCTTCGTCGCCGAACAAATGGGTCCACCCGCCCACTCGCGCTTCCTGGCCCTGTGCGTTGATTCCGCGGGCGACGGAACCCGTGCCGCCAATCACAATAATTCCCGCCTGGCCGGCGGTTGCTCCAGCCAGAGCATTGACGGAATCATGGACAACCGAAAGATGGTCGGCGCGGACGATTCGCTTGAGGATTTGTGTCTTGATTTCGGTTTCACCGGTCATGCCGAAGCAGGCGGAGGCGAAGGTATGCTCCTCCGGGTTTGAAATGTGCATGGTGGCCAGCGCTTCACGGATGGTTTCAAGGACCACGCGTTCCAGGCGTTCCGGCCCGCCCGGTTCTTCCGTGTGGTTACTCGGTCCGCCGCTGGCGTGGGCAAGCAGTGTGCTGTTTTCGTCAGCCATAACGGTTTTGGTAGCTGTCTGGCCGCCATCGACACCGAGAAAGAGCCTCATGGTTTCATCTCCCTTTGGCCCCCCTCAAAGAGGTGTGCCGAGCTGAATTTCCCTGCGAAATGTTCCGCCTGTTGCCTCCTGCCGCCACCTTCGGGCACGCTTCAATAAAGCGACGCGACAGCCATTCAAAATCCGTGATGGCCGTTCCCACCACGACGGCGTAAACGCCCAGGTCGAAGGCGCGACGCACCTGATCGGGTTCGTGCACGCGGCCCTCAAGAATGACGGGGATGTCCACTTCGCGCACGAGCTGCCGCGCGAGGTCGAATGCCGGACCTTCACAGTGCCGGGTCTCTCTTGTGTAACCGAAAAGTGTGGTTCCAACCATGTCAAACCCCAACCGTGCGGCTTCCACGCCCTGCTGGAGCGTTGCGACGTCCGCCATGAAAAGGGCATCCATGCCGGACTTTGCGGCGCAGAGGATGTCGGCAAGAGTCAGACCGCCGGGGCGGGCGCGTTCCGTGGCGTCCATGGCGATGATCTGGGCGCCTGCTCGATAAACGCGCCGCACGGATTCCAGCGTCGGGGTAATGTAGACTTCGGATTCAGGATCGTTTATCTTTTCAATGCCCAGGACGGGGATTTTTACGGCGCGACAGACCGCCCGAATGTCACGCGCGCCGCGGATTCTGACCGCCGCTGCGCCTTGTTGGGCTGCCACCGTTGCCATAGCGGCAACAAAATTGGAGCGGTCCAGGGCTGAGCCCGGCCGCGGCTGGCAGGAAATAATCAATCCGTTCTTGAGCCTGGAAAGCGTGAACTTTTTTCTCAAAGCGCCCCTCAGTATATTTCAAATGCTTCGGCCGGTGGAACTGAATCGCTGTGCCTCGCGCGTCCGGGCCCGACATCAGGAATTGATTTAGACTTCATCGTGAGTATATCAAAGGTACAGAGGCCGGCCTGTTACCCGGCACTGGCTGGAGAAAGTGAAGAGCGGCAATTGAAGCACAGGGAGAGGCTTTTAAGGTCGGGAGTTCTCGCGCTGGCTCTGGCCGCCGCCTTTTATTTTCCTGCGCCGCTGCACAGTGAGCAGACACTGCAGCTGCTCGACATTCAAAAAGTGGGTGCGGACAGGCCGGCATCGAGCGCCGTGCTGAGCGTTGCCCCTCCTGCGCAGGCGCCTGTCATCGCGTGTGATGTGCTCGTAGTGGGCGGGAGCACCGGCGGTACCTCCGCGGCGCTGGCCGCCGCGCAGAGCGGCATGCATGTCTGCCTGACCGAGGAAACCAAATGGCTGGGCGGGCAGATGACCTCGCAGGGCGTTTCCGAATTTGACGAGAACCGGTACATCGAGACGGCGGGCGGGACGGCTTCCTATTACGAGCTCAGGAACGGGATCAGACGCTATTATCGCGACCACTTCACATTGTCGCCGCTGGGCAAGGCCCAGACTCAATTGAACCCTGGTAACTGCTGGGTGAGCCGGCTCTGCTTTGAGGCGCCGGTGGCGTTGCACGTGCTGAGTTCGATGCTTGGGCCTTACGAACAGAAAGGGCTGCTGCGCGTTTTCCTGCGGACTAAAGCCGCTTCCGTCAGGATGGACGGGAACCGAATCCAGTCTGTTCTCGCTTACCAATTCAGCACCGGGAGATGGTTTCGGTTTCGCGCGAAATATTTTTTGGATGCAACGGACCTCGGTGAGCTGTTGCCAATGAGTGGGGCCGCGTACGTGACCGGTGCCGAATCCCGCAGCACGACGGGCGAACCGGACGCGCGCGAGGGCGCGGGCGACCCCACCGATGACCAGAGTTTTACGTATTCGTTCGTTCTGGAGCGCGTGCCTCACACTCAGAGACTGCTTCCCATGCCCGTTGGCTACGAAGCAAATCGCGAGAAGCAACCTTACACCCTCACGCTCGATTACGGCCATGGAAAATTTCTGACTTACGGCGTATTCACCAAAAGGCCTAGCACACCCGGTTCGTTCTGGGATTACCGGCGGCTGGTGGCGAAAGATAATTTTACGGGCCCGCACGCGCCGCCTGACATCTCGCTGATCAACTGGCCGGGCAATGATTATTGCGGCGCTGACCTTCTATCCAACAACCCGCTCGCTCAGGCTGAACAGTTGCGCCGCGCCAAACTGCTGGCCCTAGGCTTTGCCTGGTGGCTGCAGCACGATGTGCCGCGCGACGGGGGAGGGAAGGGCTATCCGCAGTTGCGGTTTATGACTTCCGAATCGGGTTCGGCTGACGGATTGTCCCTCTATCCATACATTCGGGAGTCGCGAAGGATCCGGGCATTGGAAACCATCCGCGAGCAGGATATCTCCGACATTTATCAGAAAGGCCCCAGAAGCAAATGGTTTCGTGATTCAGTGGGCATTGGCTTTTACCCCATCGATATCCATAGCTGCTCGAAGAAGGACTTTACATCCGGGACCAAACCTTTCCAGTTGCCGGCGGGCGCGCTGGTCCCGGCGAAGATTCAGAATCTGATAGCGACGTCCAACGACATTGGCACGACGCACATTACCAACGGCGCTTATCGATTGCATCCCATTGAATGGGCCATTGGCGAGGCGGCCGGCAGGCTTGCCGCGCTGGCAGTCAAGTCCGGCCAAACGCCCCGCGCAATCGCAGAAGACAAGCAACTGACCTCAAGTCTGCAACTCGATCTTGTGAGCCACGGCGCACCCATCTACTGGTTCGATGACCTGAAGGTTAACGACCCGGGTTTTGGGGCTGCGCAGTTTCTGGCCGCGAAAGGGATTTTTGGCGGCAATGAGCGGGGCCTGCACTTTTCGCCTTCCGCTGCAGTCACGCGCAAGCAGGCTCTGGTTGCGCTCGCGCGATTGCTGGGCATCGAGCAGATACCCGCTGCCAAGATGTGGTCCAATCAATTGAGCGCAGCAGCGCTGCAGAAATTGGCCGCTGCCGGTTATTGGTCGAGCTCCGAAGCCGCTCACGGGAAGCTGAATCATGCGCTTCTATTTACGGACCTGGTAACTGCGTCGAGAAGGATGAACGTTGGGCTACCAAAGGGCGTGGAGGAATCAGAAACGGTGAGCCGCGCAGCATTCGCGCAATGGTTGCTGCAGGTATATTTTGTGTGTCACAAGGGCGGTGGAAAGTAACGAAGCGTGTCCGGGCGGTCTGGCCGTTGACTAAATTGCTGCCCGCAACAGTGTTGGGGGCATTAGCATTATGGTGTTAAAGTTGACCGCGATTATCGGGCGGGAACCGATGTGCAGATTAGGCGCCTTAGACCACCCTTGAGGGTTGGAGGCTCGAAGCA
>DATEKC010000157.1:0-13149 GCA_035277665.1 Terriglobia bacterium | reverse complement strand
CTGATGCAGGCCTACGCCCAGAAGGCCGAGGTTCTGGCTTCAGCGTTGGAGTATGGCGGTCGGTGATTGGGGGAGAGGAAAAGTAACACCGTGCTGAGATTGAAGAGAGTCCGCGTGGGCAGTGGAGTCAGGGCCGTCGGGGCGTTGCTGCTGATCCCGACCGGCCTGTTGATCGCGCAAGGCCCTGGGCAAACTGAGAAGAACATTGTTTCGACAGTCGCCCCGCGGGTGAGCATCTCCAACCTGGCTGGGAAGGTGATGGTCAGGGGCTGGGATCGTTTACAGGTCCATGTCGCATATGCGTCTGTGTCTCCCAAGGTCGGGGTAGATACAGAGCAGGTTCCTTCGAAGGGCCCTGCTGACAAGGTCCATTTCACGTCGTACCTCGTTGATCGGTCAGTGCCGGTTCCGAATCCGGCTGTTGATTACATTGTCGATGTTCCATTGGGCGCCAGCCTGGAGATTCACGATCCTCAGGGAGAAGTGAAGATCAATTCGGTCAAAGGGGACACTTCGGTTGACTCCCTGAGTGGCGGGATATCGGTTGCCGATTCCACCGGCCACTTGTCCCTTCGCTCAGTGGGGGGCAATATCGAAATTATCCGCTCCTCCGGCCGCGTTGAAGCGTACACGATCAACGGTAACCTGCACTTTGTGAATCCGGCAAGCAAACGCCTGCGCGGCACGACCACCTCGGGTACTATTATTTACGAAGGTGACTTTGCGCCGGGAGGTGATTACATCCTTTCGGACTACAGCGGAGATATCACCGTACTTTGCCCGTCAAGCGCTTCATTTGAACTCGATGCCAAAACAGTGCGCGGCAAGCTGGACAACCAGTTTCAGCTGGTCCCCCGCGGGCCGGCTGCGCGGTCGTTTCTCCCGCCCGGCAACAGCATTTTCGGGACCCAGGGCAGCGGGCAGGCCACGTTAGAGGTAACGTCCTTCAGCGGCGTCATCCACATTCGTCAGCAATAGCCCGCGTCATCCTGAAAGGTCTGTTTTTTCCCTCTGCTCGTGCCCGGCATCGCCCTTCCGGTCTTCGGCTGACTTCGCCCGGCAATTTCGCCACTTCGCAAGACGACACGAAACGGCCCTCAGTTGCGGAATCAGCACGCGGCCTCCTATAATGGCACGCGAGGACATCTGCCCGCCGTATGAATAATCACCGCCAAAAGCTGATTTACCTGGTCGGATTCATGGGCGCCGGGAAGTCGTCCGTGGGGGCGATTCTGGCGGAGCAAATGGGATGGCCATTTGTGGATCTGGATACGGTGATTGAAGCCGGGCAGGGAGCTACCATACGCCAGATTTTCGAACAGGCCGGCGAGGCTTTCTTTCGGCAGATCGAACATGCCGTGCTGGTCGAAGTTGTGCGCAAAGTGCCGGCCGTTATTGCCCTGGGCGGAGGGACTTTTGTGCAGGGTTCGAATTTCGACCTCATTTACCAGACCCGCGGCGCGACCATCTGGCTGGACTGCCCTATCGAGGAGCTTTGGCAGCGGTGCTCCGCAATGAACAACCGCCCGCTGTTTCGCGACCGGGAAAGCTTCTTCAGGCTCTATGCTCAGCGTCTGCCCTTTTATCAGAAAGCAGAATTTAGAATTGCGACAGGAGAACGCGCACCCGAGGATATTGTGCAAGAGATCCTGCGCCTGGGATTGTTCTGAAGGTCGCCAGGCTCTCTGGCCCGTGGTTCACGGAACGGATGGCGTCTGCTCCTGCACTTCTTTTCGTGGTTCGACACACGCCGCCTTGTATCCGATCCCGAGAATGGCGGCAAAGATCATGGCATTGGCAGGCACCTGCAAATTGAAGTCCATCAGGCTGTGAATCAACAATCCCACCGTACTCCCGATACAACCCAGCAGAATAGCGCTCCGATATCGCCGGTGGTCCTTGAGGAAACAGATGATCATCCGGACCAGCAGATAAAAGATAGGAACAAATAGGAGAACCAAGCCGACGAGCCCTGTTTCCGCCCCAAATTCCAGATAGTCATTGTGGGCATGATCAATCGTCAAATCCACAAGATGTGCCTGGAATGGCCGCAAAGCGTCTTCATAGGTTCCGAGTCCGGTTCCCAGAATGGGATTGCTGGCGAAAAGCTGGAGTGTATCGTTCCATATCATGCTCCGGCGCTGAGTGCTCACATAACCTGCCTGACCCATCTTCACGAATCGATGCACCAGCCCGCCGACTCCCACCCATAGGCTGAAGCCCAATGCCAGCGTGGCCAGCCCCGCGATGAGGAGTCCCCAGCTCTTACGGCGGACCTTAAAGATCGTCAGGACCGAAAGCACGATCAAAGTGAATGCCACCGACAGGACGCCTCCGCGAGAATAGGAAAAGACGGAGCCGATCACCATGATCACAGCCAAAAACAGAAAGAAGACTATTCGGAACTCCAGGGGGCTCTCGCCGCCGGATCTCGTTGAAGCCGCGCGGCGTCGAGGGTCCGACCAGAGTTGATAGGTGTGGAACGCCGCCGCGAAGGCAAGCGGGACTGTCAGGTCCATCAAGCCTGCAAAATGATTGCGATTGATGTAGGTGCCGGTCGCGACCCAGGAATCATAAGGATTGGTGTAGCCAAAGATCTTGTTCCAGCCGAGGAGAAACTGCAGAATTCCATAGGCAGCTTCAAAGCAACCCAGGGCAATCAGTGCTGTTACAATCGTATTTTTCCTCCTGGCGGAGTCAAACATCTGAATAGCGAGAATAAAAACGCCCACGTAAGCGAGAATCTTGAAAAAGCCCAGGAGGGTCGCGGAAGGGTTAATGCTGAGCGTGCCCCAGACGCCGGCGTGCTGGATCGGGGCAAGCCAGGCCAAAGTCAGGCGGTGTGCCTGCGACACAGCCCCTAGAAAAGAACGCGGAAGCGGAAGCAACTGGAGGGCAATCCATAGCACAAAAAGCAGAGGCCAGATGGGCAAAGACAGGTCAATTCGATTCTGGCGTTTCTGGCTCCAAAAGAACAAGATGACAAGAAGGAAGACAAGAATTTCCACCAGCGAATAAGTGATGGGTTGGACCCCGCCAAGGGCCAACGTGCTCCCAACCAGAATCAGGGCCAGAAAAACTTCAAACTTGTTTGTCATATCAATATTCCACCCACAGCATTTCTCCGATTGCCGCCGCGGGGCTTAGGATCACATGTCCCTTGCAATATCGGGCAATGCGGTTCCCTCATTCTGAAGCAAGGTGAATTGCGGCAGGAACGCCAATCCGGGTTCCGAATGCCTGTGAGCCGGCAAAAACTCTTGCCGGAAAACTAACGGAAAATCCTACTCCGCACATTCAAATTTGGCAATGCTCTGTTGCGATTCGTCCTCCGAGTTGCGTAACGCTCCAATGGCACGCCTTTCCATCCTCGTCCTACTGGCTCCCCTGGCGTCCCAGAACGGTCCGAACGGTCCTCAGAACGATCTGAATATCAAACAAGAGCGAGAGATGCTGGATGTAGTGCAAATCGTATTTCAGCTTCTCCACCGCATCCTCGACCGATGATCCGTAGGGATAGTTGATCTGCGCCCACCCCGTAAGGCCAGGACGAACAGCGCTGCGCAGGTTGTAGTAGGGAATGGCGCTCTTATAGAGTTTCACCAGCACCAGGCTCTCGGGCCGCGGCCCGACGAAACTCATGTCGCCCCTCAGCACATTGACGAGCTGCGGGAGCTCATCCAGTCTCGTCAATCTCAAAAAGCGCCCGAAGGGAAAGACGCGGGGATCATTCTTGACAGTCCATGGACTATCCGTATCGGCCCCGACCGACATGGTCCGGAACTTCAGGAGCCGGAAGATCTGGCTGTTCCGTCCTACCCGTTCCTGGAGGAAAAATACCGGACCTTTCGACGAAAGCTTGATGCCCAATGCAATCAGTGGCAGCAGCGGGGCCGTCACCACGAAAAGGGCAAAGGCCAGCCCCAGGTCAAGCAACCGCTTCAGCCTGACTGCTATATTACTTTCGAAGAATTGAAATCCCTGCGCGCTCAGGAACCACTTGGCGTCCATGTAGTTCAGCGGAAGTTTTCCGCTGAGCATCTGGAATGCGGTGGGGAAATCGAGAACGGTGATGCCGGAAAACCGCGCATCGATCAGCGTTCGTGCAACGCCGGAATCCAGGGAGGCCGAAGGTTCCATGACAATAATATCCGGCTGCAGATATGCCATGGCCTCCTGGAGCTCGCCTGAGCCGTCCGCATACGCAATGATCTGGCCCGGAGCGCCAGGCGGCACCGTCGCGTAGCTCGCCGCCGGCAGCTTGACCACCTTCAGGTGATGTTCACGCGCGACATTCCCCAGCTCCTCCACTGCAGGGCCGTCGCCAAGGAACGCCACCGTTGAAGGGCGGGCCAGCGCGCCGCGAAGGCGGGACCACAGGAGTCTTCCCGTCATCACCAGCCCCGGCGTCATGAGGAAAAGGCTCACGAAGAAGCTTCTTCCAAAGCTAAACCGGGGATAGAAATAAAAACTGAGAGTAAGAAACGCCGCGGCAATTGCCGAGTTCAGGACCACCAGGCTGGCCAGTTCATCACTCTGTTGATCACGCCGCAGATTGTAAAGGTCCGTGATGTAAAAAAGCAGCAGGAGGAAGAAGCAGTAACCAACCGCAATGCTCTTAAAGCTCTGCGTCAGCAGGATGTATTTGCCGGTCCCCAGCAGGATGGCAGCCTGCACAGCAATCAGGATGGCAATGATGTCGATTGCCAGGAGCATCAGCTGTGATTTGCGAATCTGCCGTTTTAACATTGCCGTACTTCGACCCGCCTATCCACGAGACCTTCGAGAATCCGATCAAGCGGAGCGAGGACTTGGTCCCACTGAAAATGCGCCTCGATAAGCTGGCGGCCTGCATGGGCCAGCCGCCTGCGGTATTGCGAATCCTCGAGGATCCTGACAACCTGCCCGGCAAAATCCCGGGGGTTTTCCGCCGCCAGCAGCGGAGAGCCGGCGAATTCCCCAAAAGGCCCGGCCGCGAACCGGGTTGCCACCACCGGAATTCCCATGGACAGTGATTGCAAAATCTTGTTCTGAATTCCTGCTCCGAAACGGACCGGGGCCACGCTCACTGCCGCGTTCGACATTTCCTGACGAACATCCGGGACGTTGGCCCGGACATCGACGCCCGGAACCCCGGCCAGCTTGCGCACCGAGCGCGGAGGGTTGAGGCCCACGACTGAAAATTGAGCATCCGGCAGCCGCCGCTGAATGAGCGGGAAGACCTGCTTCGCGAAATAAAGGGTGGCATCGGCGTTGGGCAGCGTATCCAGCTTGCTGCAATAAACAATGCGCCGGGGGTTGTAAGGACCGTCCTGGAATGCGAATTCCTCGGTGTCCACACCCATCAAGGATTGCGTTAAGTTCGCGGCCCCTGACTGTTGCCGGACCCACTCCAGGTCTTCCTCCGTGTGGATGAGGACATCGTCAAACCACCTGGGGATCTCGGCTTCGTAGCGGCGGACCCTGCTTCTGTCCAGCCGCGCGCCCGCCCACATCGGGCGCCACCAGATTTTGCGCATCCGCGAATAGTGCAGATAGATGGAGTCCGCCATATCCAGAATGCGGGGAAGGTGATCGTAGGGCCGGGCATATTCTGCCATCCGAATCAGATGGACAAACAACAGATCGACAGCCCCGCTGCGGATATCTGAATCCAACGTCCGGACGAGATCAGAACATTGGTAGAGCCTGACCTGCATCGGAAGATCGGAAAAAAACGCGTTCGCGCTGTTCCAGGCAAAGCCGGACCTGGGTATCCGGAAAATCTTTTGCTCGAGGCCGGGCAGATCCGGATGGTGGCTTTGCCAATCGACCTTTGGAGCTGAAGCGAAAGTGTAGAGAGTGACTTGATGCGAGCGAAGAAGGTGGCGCAGCGTGTAGTAGACACGCATCCTGTCCCCTCCGATCGGGGGGAAGGGATATCGAGCTGTCAGATAGGCGATTCGCATGATGCCTGGCCCTGGAGAGCGAAACACCTTCCAGGTGACAGAAAATCCTAAAGCGTCTCCGCGATCTTCTCTTCATTCAACGGGGAAGACTCATCAACTATCCAGCTTGCCGCTTCCCGAATAGAGGTCGTAATGAACTCGGCAGGCGGCGGGTTTTCGCAATCAAAACCTTCCAGCCGCAGCCAGACGGTCCTGCAACCCGCCGAGCGTCCCGCCTCGATGTCGGATGCAGAATCGCCCACTATCCAGGAGTGCTGAAGGTCGATCCCGTGCTCCTCTGCAGCCTGCAGCAGCATCCGGGGACGGGGTTTCCGGCATGGGCAGTTGCCGTTTCGGTCGTGCGGGCAATAATAAATTGCGTCGATGGCTGCGCTTTCCCGCTCAAAGTGACGAGCCATTCTTTTATGGATCGTCTCCAGAACATCCACCGGCAGTTCGTTTCTGGACACGGCGCTCTGGTTGGTCACCACGACCAGCAGAAATCCGTGCTGCTTCAATTTTCGCAAGGCCTCGCCGACCCCCGGCAGAAACTCCACCTGCTCCCAGGCAGTGATGTAGTGGTTTTCAGGGGCTTTGCGAATGAGGACTCCGTCGCGATCCAGAAAAACAGCCTTGCGCAGAACGCGCCCGTTTTCACCCATGAATTATTTCTCCCCTGCGCGCAGAAGCGGGGCGCTCAGATTGGGGCGGAGTTGCCATCCACCCTCCAGGTCTGCAGGCCGTTGAAGTCGAACGCGAAGCCGGTTGGGATTCCGCCCAGCTTGCTCAGCGCTTCAGCCACGCGATGCTTGCGTTCGAAACGGCAATAAAAGAGCATGTACCCGCCCCCGCCCGCGCCGGTTACTTTGCCTCCGATGGCGCCGGCCTTGCGGGCGGATTCATACATCTCATCGATCTTCGAGTTGGTGATCTTTGGCGATAACAATTTCTTGGATTGCCAGGCTTCATCCAATAATTCTCCAAAATCGTTCAGGCGCCGCTGCAGGAGTGCGTTCTTCATCTCAACCGCAAGCTCTTTCTGACGCCTGAGCCCATGGAGAGTCTCCTCGACGTGTTGTTCGTAACGGCCCACCTGGTCCTTGATAATGCCGTCGGACATGCGCGTCGAGCCCGTGTAACAGAGCAGGAGATTGTGCTCCAGTTCGTTGATGACCTCCTGCTTGATCCTCAGCGGATTGACGATCACGCGGTCTTTTTCAAATTCCATAAAGTTGAATCCGCCGAACGTCGCCGCATACTGGTCCTGCAGGCCGCCCTTGATTTGCAGCTCCTCGCGTTCGATCCGGTAGGCGGCGCGGGCCGTTTCATAATCGGTCATAGGCAGGCTCAGGAATTCCTTCATCAGGCCCACCAGGCAGACCATCAGCGTGGACGAGGACCCCAGGCCCGATCCGGGAGGAGCCTCACTGTGAAGGAAAAGGTCAAAGCCAGCCGTACTGTGACCACCGAGACTCTGGATTCCGGCCTTGACCAGGTCGAGTTTGCCATCGTAAACGGGATCGGTTTGGGTATCGTAGTTGACGATATAGCCCAGGTCGCCCGATTCGATGTTGATCAGCCCGTCCGCCCGGCTGCGGAGGGTCCCCCAGACGTAGCGGCCAATGGTTGCATTGAGCACACACCCGCCTTCCTTCTCGAGAAACTGTTTGACGTCTGTTCCCCCGCCGGCAAAGCTGATCCGCAGGGGCACCTTGGCTCGAATTAACATGAAGTGAAACGCTCCGTCAGCTCGACTCTGGCCCTCTGGTAATCTTCAGGGACGCCGATATCGATAAAGTATCCCTTCCAGGGAAATCCGTAAAAAGGGCCGCCGATCAGGCTGGGGAAGACTTCTTTCTCCAGCGAAACCTCCCGCTGCCCGGGGATGTGGCGGAATACCGCCCTGTTCATGATGTAGACTCCCGCGCTGACCCACCTCGAGGCGCGAGGCTTGCCGTTGGCGCCATGTAAAATCGCGGCATGCTTTTCAACAAATGCCTTGATCCGGCCCCGGGCGTCCAGCAGGACGGAGCCGTACCGGCTTGCCTCCGGCGGGCAGGCAAGGGCCAGCGTGGTTTGCGCGCGGTGCCTGCGATGAAAGGTGAGCATTTGCCGCAGGTCGACATCGAATATCGAGTCCCCGTTCAGCACCAGAAACTCTTCACCCTCCAGCATGGAACGTAAATTTCTGAGCGCTCCTGCTGTGCCAAGCGGCGTGGTCTCTACGGAAAATCTCAGCCGCATTCCCTGGGGCTTGTGCCGGGTGTAGTGGCGGATGATCTCCCTCCTCCGATGGCCCACCGCGAGGATAATCTCGGTGACCCCCTGCGCCCGAAGCCAGCCCAGCAGATAGCTTAAGAAAGGGTGTTCTCCGATAGGGGCCAGACCCTTGGGAAGGCCGGCAACTGCCTTTCGCAGCCGGGTGCCTTTCCCTCCCGCTAAAACCACAGCTTCCATAGCGTTAACTGTTCTCCCCCTCCGACCCCCGAGACGCCCTGCAAGGGCAGGAAACAGCCATTCCAGGTTTGTTTCGCTGGCCCCGGAACAGTAGTGGAATTGGGCGGGCGTTACAGGTTTCTAATTATCTGCCAGTCTGAGTTTCTAGACAAGCTTTGGCAGCATTTTTCAGGGCGACGCGGCGTCGAACAGGCTGAGTCCAGAATTCTCGTCCTCCTCTGGCGCACCTGGACGCGAATTCCCATCTGGGGTCTCAATCCATGGCCGGGCCGCGATCAAAAATCCTGTTTGAACCGTCAACGGCATCCGCAAGGGCGATTCCGATTGTGAAAAGCGGGAGGGAATTGGGCGCGGCGGGGCTACATCGATGTAGCCGCTCCTCGAGTTCGTTTTGAGTTCGTTTTTCGCCAGGTGCGATTCTAAAGGACTTCTCGGGTTCGTTTTTGGGTTCGTTTTTTCCACTGGTTCAAATCTAAAGGACTTCTCGGGTTCGTTTTTGGGTTCGTTTCGGCTAACATGTGTAGCCCTTCCCTTTGTTTTCAACAACTTCTTGGCTTCGTTTCTGCAAATAACATCTTTTTTGTCCCACAATTTTAGGGCCAAACAAGTCGCGCAATGTTTTCAACCATTTACGGACGTAAAAACAGTCCAGCAAGACTGCTAAACCTTCCGGCAAAAAACCGCCGCCGGTACCCCCTGAAGCCAGCATCCTGGTAAGGCTACCACGCTAGGCCACGAGAGTCAAGCGAAATCGGCGTCGAAGGTGATTTGGCAAGTATGAAGTGCCGGGCTGGAGACGCTCTAAAAGGCAGGAGCGAACGGGCCTGAAAAAGGTTGGATACGCACTTGGCCGGCCGGCCCGATTTACTGATCGTTGGTAGCAAAGTAACCCGGTTTATAGCGAATGATCACGCCCTTGCGATCGGCGATAACACGAATTTTCCGGTACGTCCCGTCGAGCGCGCCGTCAGTTGACGTGTAGCCAATCAGGTATTGGTTTGTCAATTGTCGCCTGATGGCGTCCAGCGAATCGGCAAGCGCAATCATTTTCTGGGCGGTATAGATCCCGGTTTCCGCGCCGAGTCCCTTGTTCTGTTCCAGTGAATCAAACTGGCCGTGGGAAAGGTATCCGGTAAGGAAGTCTGTCCCCGGCGTTTTGCGTTCGGGGAAAAAAGCAGTCCCCCCGGTGTTTTCCGCCACCTTCTCGAGATACTTGGCGCCGGGGTCGTCAAATCCATAAGGAGTATTTCCAATGGTGTAGATGGTGGTTTCGGCCCGGTGCGCCATGGAGATGGCTTCTTCTAGCGAATGCTTGCTTTCGACATCGATGCCGTCGCTGATGAGGATCAGCACCCTGCGCGTCTGCTCGCGCGGGCCGGCCTTCTCGATTTCGTGCTTGCAGGCCTCATAAACAGCATCGTAGACGGCTTTGCCGCCGCCGGCCTTCAGGTTTCGAAGCTTCTCATTGATGTCATCCGGGTTGTTGGTGAATTCCTGAAGGATGGAATTGTTGGCGTCGAACGTTTCAAGAAAAATCAGGTTTCTGCTATTGAGGCCGCGGAGCATCGTGTAGGCGAATTCCGTGGCGGCGTCTTTTTCGAATTTTAATTCGAAACGGGCGCTGTTGCTGGTGTCAACCAGCAGGCCAATGCGCAGAGGCGGCATCGTTTCGCTGCTGAAGTACCGGATGCTCTGGGCTTTGTCGTCCTCGTAGACTTTGAAATCGCTCCGGGTGAGGTCGATAACCGGGTTCCCACGCTTGTCGAGGACCGTAACAGGAACGTTGACGACTGTCACGGGCACTTTGATTGTGGTGTCCCCGGCCTTTGAATTTGTGCCGGACGCAGGAACGGTTGCCGGGTCCTTTTCAGGGGCTGAAACTGCTGTCCCGGCCGCGGCCGAAGAATCCTGCTGTCCGCTGGCCAGGAAAGGCGCAACAACCAGCAGCCCGAAAAAAGCCGCAGTGAACAGGGCGGCGGGAAGAGTCCACGCCCGAATCGCAAATCCAGGTCTCTTGGTCATATTTCGCCCCCCAGCGCCCAAGGCCGGCATTTTCTGCTGATGTTGAGCCAAATCTTCACCCACCCATCAAATTATAATATTACTCGCGGACCAATTGGGGGAAAACGTCTATGGCGAAGGAGGTCCCCGGCTGGCGGCTTTGGTCTGCGGGCCCACCCAGTCTCCCCAGCGTCCTTGTGCCCCAGTCCCTTCAGGGATGCCATACCTTTCCGTGCCTGGCCCACGCGCTTTCATGGAATTGGAGTGCAACAGGCAGAAATTGGTTATCCGGTGAAAGAAGATTAACCCCGCAGCAGTGCCTTTCCGTCCCTGCCCGGTTGCGGCGGGTTCACCTCTGGAATAATATTCCAGTTGAGGCGCACGGATGCACGTTCACCACCACAGGTCGTCAAAGGGCTGGATTGTCCAGGCGGCCGTTATCGTAACGCTCGGCCTGGTGGCGACCGAGTTCGTGATGGGGCATCTGGCCCACAGCCTGGCATTGGTCAGCGACGGCTGGCACAACCTGACGGACGTTCCCACCCTGATCTTTTCCTGGCTGGCGCTCTACCTGGAGCGCAAGCCGCCCGACGAACAGAAGACTTATGGTTACCAGCGCGCGGGAGTGCTGGCGGCGTTTGTCAATGGCCTGATTCTGATCGGGGTTGCGGTCTTCATCTGTTTTGAAGGTTACGAGCGGATCGTTTCTCCCGAGGCGGTCGCCACGGGGAAGATGATCATTGTGGGAATCGTGGCGCTGCTGGTCAATGGCGGCGTCACTCTGGGACTGGCCCGGGAACAGCGCGACCTGAACCTGCGGTCCGTTTTCGTCCATTACCTCGGCGACGCCCTTTCCAACGTGGGCATTATTGCCGGCGCGTTTCTGATCCGCTATACCGGCCAGCCGCTGATTGATCCTTTGCTGGCTTTCCTGATTGCCGGAATGATCTTCTGGGGCGCCCTGGGCATCATTATGGAGTCTTCAAACATCCTGTTGGAAAGCCTGCCTAAAGGAATGAGTCTGGAGGGAATTGCCAGGGCGATTCTGGGCGTCCAGGGCGTCCGTGAGGTACACGACATTCATGTCTGGAGCCTGGGATCGGAATCACATGCCATGTCCTGCCACGTTCACATTCTGGATATGTCGACTTCTGAAAGCGAAAGAATTGCGCACCTCATCCGAACAGCCGTGGCCGGCGAATTCGGCATCACCCACACCACCATTCAGTTTGAGCATCAGCACGAGCCGGGCACGTTCCACAAGTACATGCCGGAACCGGTTCCCACGCATAAAAAGTAGCCGCACGAGTGCGGCTGTTTTTTGCCTGAAAGGAGAATTGCCTTGAGGAGCCGTGGCTACTTTCGTGGCGTGATGCGTTCGAGGCCGTCGAGATAAGGCCGCAGGGCCTCCGGGACGATAACAGAGCCATCCGCCTGCTGATAATTTTCCAGCACTGCCAGCCACGTGCGCCCGACGGCCAGGCCGCTGCCATTCAAGGTGTGGAGCAGTTCGGTCTTGCCGCCTTTTCCGCGGCGAAAACGCAGGTTGGCCCGCCGAGCCTGGAAGGACTCGAAGTTGGAGCAGGATGAAATCTCTTTATATTCCTGGCTGGAGGGAAGCCAGACCTCCAGGTCGTAGGTTTTGGCCGAACTGAAGCCCAGATCGCCCGTTGAGAGCGCCACCACGCGATACGGCAGGCCGAGCACCTGGAGGACCGCCTCTGCGTTGCGGGTCAGACTTTCAAGTTCGTCGTAGGAGTTGTCGGGCAAGGCGAACTTGACCAGTTCAACTTTCTGGAACTGGTGCTGGCGAATAATGCCGCGGGTGTCCTTGCCGTAAGAGCCAGCCTCGCTGCGGAAACAGGCGGTCCAGGCGCAGAATTTCACTGGAAGATTTTCAGCCTCCAGCACCTCGTCGCGGAAAAGGTTGGTGACGGGAACTTCGGCCGTTGGAATCAGCCAGTAGTCCGTCCCTTCCAGCTTGAACGAGTCCTCCGCAAACTTCGGAAGCTGCCCCGTCCCGAACATACTGTCCGAATTCACCATAAACGGCGGGAGCACCTCGGTATAGCCGTGTCGGTGCGTGTGCAGGTCCAGCATGAAATTCGCCAGCGCGCGCTCAAGCTTTGCGCCCACACTGTAGTAGACCGCAAACCGCGCTCCGGCAATTTTGGCGGCCCGTTCGAAATCGAGAATGCCCAGGGCCGGCCCCAGGTCCCAGTGCGCCTTGGGTTCAAAATCAAATTTTCTGGGTTCGCCCCAGCGGCGGACCTCCTGGTTGTCTTCGGAGCTGCGCCCGACAGGGACCGTGTCGTGCGGGATGTTCGGCACATTTCGCAGCAGGTCGCGCAGCTTTTCGTCCGCTGCGCCGGCCTGCTCGTCCAGTTGCTGGATTCTGGCGCTCACCTGCTTCATCTGCGCAATCAGGCTGGAGGCGTCCTGCTTCTGTTTCTTCAGGCCGGCAATTTCGTTGGACACGGTATTCCGCTGCGCCTTCAGGGCCTCCGCTTCAGACAGCAGCTTGCGGCGCTCCACGTCGAGAGCTTCAAAATCCGCCAGAATTCCCGCGATGCCGCGGTCCTTCATTTTTTCGCGCACCAGGCTGAGATTGCTGCGAACGAACCCTAAATCGAGCATCGAGACTCCTTCTGTGGTTGATCTGCCTATTAAAGCTACACTTCGAAGGCTCTCCAATTCAAGCGGCCCGATTGTGCCGGTTCATTCTGCCAGGATTGGAGGGTGGGCGGGAAATCAAAAGCCCGCG
>DATEKC010000156.1:0-30336 GCA_035277665.1 Terriglobia bacterium | reverse complement strand
TGCCGCTCCACGGTCAGGTTCCACTGCTGGATTTTTCCATTCTTTGTGTCTTTCGGGAATCCCGTAACGCCTTGTGACGGAATCACCGACGAGCTGATGCCAAGAAAAGGATCAGGGAAGGCGAAGAGCGGCTGCCCGTTTTGCAACGCATTGATGTACGTCTCGCTGATTTCAAACGGGCCGGGTCCATTCAATAACGTCATCGGTCCCGACCCATAAATCGCAGAATTGGGCGCGGAACCGTAGGCCTCGCTGAAAATTCCGTATCCACCCCGGATGACCGTGTTCTTATCCAGGAGATAAGCGGCCGAGAGGCGGGGCGCAAAATTCGTGAGGCTGGCATTGGGAGTGGGATTGCCGGCTACGACCGTAATGTCACTGGGATATAACGGGCTGACCTTGGACACGTCTGCCTGCGGAACAATGACATTGCCCGTGGCAGGGTCCCAATTGTAATCCAGGCCGTCGGCATAGGTGGGCGAACCGAAATAATCCCAACGCAAGCCATAGGTGAGAGTCAGGCGCCGGGTCATCTTAAACGTATCCGTCGCGTAGAAACCCAACTCATGGTTCCGCTGCGTCCGGTCCAGGAAGGGAGTCAGCCGGGAACTATTGCCCGGATAGCCCAGCAGAAAGTCTGCATAGGAGTAGCCGGTAAAACGGCCGTCAAACGTGAAGTTTCCGAAAGATCCAGTGGGAATCAACGCGCTGGAACTGGAATACGTCCTGATTTGCGCCCCGAACTTGGCGACATGCTTGCCCTTCACCCATGTTATGTCATCCGTATATGAAAAGTTCTTGCCCGGGACCTCTGAACCTCCCTGCTCAGCTGTGTTCATATCGATGATTCCAGAGATATTCATCTCCGGGAAGCCCTCGCCGGACAAACCCAGCGGATTCACGCCCTGCAATCCAATTTTCGAGACGACGTCAGCGCCGTTAAGAGAATTGAATCCGTTGAGCACCTGGCCATTTTCGTCCCAATCGTAATTGCCGCCGAACTGGAAGGAATTGACCACGTTCGGAGAGAAGATGTGCGTCTCGTTGATAGCCCACGAATAGCTGGTCCTCGTGCGGCTGCTTCCCAGGCCGGGCAGGCTGCCGGACAAAATATACTTGGGGAAGTAACTGGAGAACCGGCCATACATCGTGTCCTTGTCGGAAAATGTGTGATCTATCCTGCCAACATATACATCAGCGTTGTATTGGTCTCCCGGGTACGGCCAGACGAACGTGTAGTTGTTAAACAGGGCGTTTGGCCCACCGAAGTTTGCCCGGGGAATGTAATTATTTTGCGCGGCCAGAGCCACCCCGGCGGACGAAGTGGCCAGCTGCGAGGGCGGAATAATGTTCCCGGGGTAAGGCAGGCCGGTCGCGGGGTCCGTAATGGCAATCGGTGGGCTCTGGAGATTTGGATCAAGCAACTGGGAGAAGTTCCCGTTACGCATTAAATCCGTGGGCACGGTCGCAAAATAAGTGGTGTGTTGGGCCACCCGCTCGCCATTCCACATGCCATAGAAATAGGTCCTGTGCAAGCCGGGCACGGGACCGGAAGCCTCCGCAGTGAATGTGTTGTAAATGATGGGTTGCTTGCTTTGGTCAAAAAATCCGCGCGCGCCCAAAGCGGAGTTGCGCAGATAGTATTCCAGCTCGCCGTGATATTTGTCCGACCCGCGCTTCGTCACGACATTAAAAGTTGCAGGCCGGCTGAACTCCGCGCTGTTGTTGACGCCCATCACTTTAAGCTCGCTGGCGTCTTCCATGTTGACGGTCTGCGTGTTGAAGTTTTCTTCCAGCACACCGTCCATCGCCATATCGAGCTGATTGCCCGACTGGCCGGCAATGGAGACTCCCCATTCCCTGTCCATCTGCACCAGGGGCATGGTAGCAAGGGGGTCCAGCGGAGAAGAGTACGAGTTGCCGGGAATCGGAAGGTTTGAATATGTCTTGTCGGTGAGCGTGCCGCCAATCTCTCCACCTTCGGTCTGGATTACGTTCGCCGCGCCGCTCACGGTTACCTGCGTCGTCGTGGACCCAACCTGCAAGCGGGGATCAACGCGCTTGGTTTCATTACTGGAAATGAAAATATCCGTTTCGGTGTACGTCTTAAAGCCGGTCCGCGAGGCTGTCAATTTGTAGTGGCCGGTGGTCACATAGGGAATTTCGTAGTTGCCATGAGAATCCGTGACGACAGTTCTGACCACATTGCCCGTTGCAATATCGACCAGCGTAACCTGAACTTCCGGCACGACAGCGCCAGATTGGTCCGCCACAGTCCCCCGAACGGTGGACAAACTTGTCTGCGCCGCGGCTGGGAGCGCGCATGCGATAACCAGCAGCGGGACCACCCACAAAAAGCGAGCCAGAGCTTCCATCGCCCCGGTATAAGATCGTTTCCCGGAGAAAGATAATCGCGTCATCTTTACCTCCATTCAGACCACAAACTTGCTTTTCACAGTCTGTGGGTCGAAAACAAAGTGCGCGGCATGCGACGTCGCCCCTGTGGCATTACACTGCGGCCCCAACGGAAACGCTGGTTTTACGGAGCCTGTCGACGGGTCCATGCCCCGAATCTCTTAAACAAATAGCAATACAGTCTGGTATCGTTCTACCCAAATCGAAACGATAGGCAAATGATAAGTCGTCCCATTATGCTGTCAACCGCATCCCGTACAATTTGGCCACGCCGGTTCAGCCTATTGAACTATTTGTTTTGCCTGAGCATGCCACCCTTTTCTCCAATGGCACGCGGTCAACCGACTGATTAAGCGGAACTTTTCTGCAAAATCGCGCCCCTGGCAACGGCGCAAATCTGTTTTGAGCCCTATTGAAATTAACGGGAGAAAACCTGAACAAAGCTGGTTCTGTTCCTGCAGTTTCGTTTGCTTGATAAAAGCACGAAGTTGATCGTAGACTTACTCCCAGGATGGCAACAAAAGGGGTCCTCTCGGTTTTATTCCGGCGGCCCGGTTCGCGGGTGCTCCTGGGAACGGCCCTCGCGTTGGTGATGGTGCCTCTGGTCTTCCGGGGACAGGATATGCAGGAGCCGGATCCCCAAGCACTATCCCAGGAAGCGTCCGAGGCTCTGCGCCAGGGCAATGCAGCGTTAGCGGTTCGCGAATACCGCCAGCTTCTCCAAGCGCATCCGGAAATGGTAGACGCCCGAGCCAATCTCGCGGCCGCCCTGGTTTCCCTCGGTCAAATCGACGACGCGATTGGGCAATATCAACAGGCGCTCAAGGAATCACCTGATAATTCGTCTTTGCGATTTAATCTTGGGGTCACATACTTCCGCAAAGGCGATTTCCGTCAGGCGGCCCGGCAGTTTGCATTGCTCCATCATGAGAAGCCCGGTGACGTTCGCGTCGCAACACTCCTGGCCAACTGTGATCTCCACCTTGGCCAGGCGGGCCAAGCGATCGAATTGCTCGGGCCTGTCGAGAAATCCCACCCTGATAATCTTGACCTGGAGCGGGCGCTCGGAATGGCCATGGCGCGCTCCGGCCGTCCGCATGAAGCTCTCGAGCGGGTCCAGAAAGTTGCCGACCGAGGGCGGAACGCCCAGGCGTACGAGCTCGCGGCGGTCCTCTACATGGGGCTCACCAATTTCGGCATGGCCCGGCGCGAGGCGGAGGCAGCAATTCAGATCAATCCACACGTCTCGAACGCCTATATCACGCTCGCTATGCTGGATAATTATTCGGGAGATCAGAAAAGCGCGGCGGAAAATTATGAAAAGGCGTTGCAAGCTGACCCGCGGAACCTCCAGGCGCGAATCCAGCTTGGCGCCATTCTCTATCATGAGCGGAAGCTGAACGACGCGGGTCGACAGCTCCATGAGGCGCTCGTGCTCGACCCGAAGTCATTCCTCGCCCTGTATGAGCTGGCACGGGTCGAACGGGCCCAGGGGAACCTGGACTCGGCCGTGAAAGACCTTGAATCCTGCGTACGCGAAAACCCTCGGTGGATGCCGCCCCACATCGAGCTGACGGCGCTCTATTACCTCCTTAAGCGTCCAGAGGATGGCGCTAAAGAAAAGAAGATTGTGCAGCAATTGATGGCCGAAAAGGAACGGGCTGCCTCGGCGCCAGGCGTTACGGGGCCGATGCCTCCTTCACCCTGAGCACGCGGTCGGCTGCAACATTGTGCAGCCTCTGTACAATGCCGGAAGGCCATTGAATCTGTATTTGCTCGATCTTGCTTTCCTGGCCCAGGCCAAAATGCACCGGGCCGTGGCTGGACGACGCATAGCCAACGCTTGTGGTCATGTGGTTCCACTGTGAACCGCCCGCAGTCGTGACCTTGACCACGGCCCCAATGCCATCGCGGTTGCTCTTTACGCCCTGGAGCGCAACGTCCAGCCAGTGACCGCTACTCTCGCTCCTGTTCATCCAAATCTCCGCCGGCTGAAGCAGCGCCGTCACGACTGCGTCAATCCGCCCGTCGCCGTCAAAATCGCCAAAGGCACAGCCGCGATGCCGCCTGGGCGGTGCAGCGGTTAATCCGGCCTCCGCTGTAAGCGCCTGCCAGCGGCCGCTCCTGCCGAGGTTGCGAAAAACGGTATTGTGCTGCTCGATCTCCATTCCGGGTTTGTTCAGCATTTCGACGTGGCCGCGGCTTACGAACAGATCTTTCCACCCGTCGTTGTCAAAATCGAACAGCCCCACGCCGTAGCCGCTCATCGGCGAGCTGAGCACCCCCAACCCGCTTGGATCGGTAACTTCCTCAAAGATGTGACCGCCGGCATTCTGAAACTGATGGAACATCTGCTTTTGCAAGGCTGGGAAAACGATGTCCGGAAAGCCGTCGTTATTAATGTCCCGAAAGTCCACTCCCATCCCTGACACAAACTCACCGTCGGCAACGAGTCCCACGCCCATTTCGAGCGCAACTTCCTCGAACTTGCTTCCCGTGTTGTGGAATAGGTAGTTGAAGTATGTGTCGTTGGTAACAAACAAATCGGGGCGGCCGTCCAGGTCGTAGTCAGCGACGCCGACTCCCATTCCCTTGCCCACATGCCGGCGGATGCCCCACTCCGCTGACACGTCTTGAAATGTGCCGTCGCCTTTGTTCAGAAACAACTGGCTCGGCTGGCCGCGGTAAAAATCGGGACTGCAGTAATCATAGGCGCCGGCGAACCCGCAGAGTGGCTCTTTTTCGTAATTCCACTGGAGGTAATTAACCACGAACAGGTCGAGCAAACCGTCATTGTTGACGTCTACCCACGCTGCGGCGACGGACCATAGCGGGCCGTATTCAGGGTCGTTCCAACTGCTCAGATGTGCCTTCTCCGTGACATCGCTGAACGTACCGTCCCCGTTGTTGTGATAGAGCCTCCGCCCGTGAACGCCAGTGACAAAGAGGTCGGGGTAACCGTCGTTGTCGTAATCACCCACTGCAACGCCGTTGTCGTACCCTGTGCCGCGCAGGCCCGACCGTTCTGTCACATCCACAAACCCGCCGTTCCCCTCGTTGCGAAACAACCGGTTGGAGTACTTCGGCATGTCCTTCTTCAAGGTGGCGATGTTCGCGCCGTTGGTAAAGAAGATGTCGGGGCGGCCATCCTGGTTGTAGTCGAAGACAGCGACTCCCCCGGCCATCGTCGCCGGAGCGTGCGGTGGGTTCAACGTCTCGCCCGTTTCCAATCGGAACGGAATGGGTTGCAAAGCAAATTGAATTGCGGCCGAGGGCTTGTTTTGGGCGGGACGTGCGCGGGCTGATACAACCGGTTGCAGGAACGCCGCGCCCAAAAGGGCCAGCAAGTCCCGCCGTGTTGGCCCGGGTTTTGCATTCCACTCTTTCCGGAAAGGCGCGCTCAACAAGTTGGTCAAACTCTGACTCCGTTCCGGGCCTGCTTTTTATAGTTCATTGATTCAACGTGCCGTTTTAGCCCGGCGTCCTATCGCGAGTGCAAGCCCGAAGACCTAACGATACACCCATTGATTCGAATGAATAGCCCTGCTCTGTTTCGCGGTCAAGCCCCGTCTGAAAATCCGGGAATGGCAGGTTAGAAAAAGTTCAATCTATTGAACTCCGCCGCTCGACCCCGACAGATACGAATTGACAAGTGAAACCTCGGGATGTATTTGTCTTGCATCACCTGCATTGGATCGCAACTGGAAATTCGATAACTCGCTTGGAGCGGATCTTGATATGCGCCAGAAGAGAGTCTGCATTGATGGGGCGGGTAACGGGAAAAAAGGTCGACAAGACTCATATACAGGCGGGCATTCCAAAATGTATCAGGCGCAGGCCGACGTACATCCATCTTCCCGATTCGGCTTGCCTGTTGCGAATTTATTACAGGGTGTCGCTGTAATTGAATTCCTGATCGCACGTATCGGCAGCCCAGCCCTGGTTGTCTTCCTCTGCTTGCTGATTTTCCCCATACGGGGTTGGGGAGACGCGAAGGCCGCGCCGTTCGCCGCCAAACCCTACCGCGTCCTGCTTGTCGTGGAAACATGGAGCGACCCGGAAAGTTTTCTGGTGGACCATGAGAAAGACAGCTTTCAGCCTGTCGCGGCGATGTTGAAGGCCTGGTCAGTGCCCTTTGACATTTTGCGACTGGACCAACAGCACCTTGACGATACATATCTTCTCAGCCGGGCTGGCGAGGCACGATATGGCCTGGTCATCTGGCTTGCCGACTTGCCATCGTACAAGAACCAGGATGTGGATTCGCTCAGCGACGCGGCCCAGGCCGGAACGAGTCTGCTTGTGATCAAATCCCGGTTCCTGAATCCGACTCTCGAAAGATTATTGGGGGATAAATTTCGGGAAGTGTACACTGCCACTACTCCGCTGCGGATTACGCAGCCACACTTTATCACCCGCGAACTGGCGGCCGGGGGCCCGAATGCTCTCAAGACCGACTGGGACTTTGCTACCCGGTATTGGATAGAGCCGCAGCGCGCAACGGTCCTGATTGACCAGGCGGGCCATCCCGTGCTGACGACGAACCAAATCACTGATGATTCCTCTGCGCTATGGCTGGGCGTCCCTGACATCACCCTGCTTCGCGACTCTTCCTACTGGGCGGAAATATTCTTTCGGTCGCTCGTCTGGAGTTTGGGATATGTTATTCAGCCCAATGTGGACTACGCCCACGCGATCGAGATTGAAATGGACGACTGGGGGACTGCCGATAAAGGGTTCCTCTCATACTGGCATTATCTGGAGCCGGATGAAAATACTCTCCGCGAGCGGCTGATAATTCCGCTCAAGAAGCATCATGCCATTGTTGCCGCCAACGTCATCACCGGTTACGTCGACAGAAAATCGAGACGCGTCGTATCGCCGTGGGAACAAAAGTTCACAGACGCCTGGGGACTTCACCAGGATTACGCCTCAACCCGAAAAGGCCTTCTTGATGCGGTTGCCGCCGGGGTCCTCCAGATTGAAAGCCACGGCTGGGACCACATGGAGCCAGATCTCGAATCGCCGCCCGGACCCTGGTGGACCGCGGACTTAAAGGGAGAGGCTTCCGCGGACGGTTGGTATTCAGAATTTGCAGACCACCGGCGCGGCGTAGAAATTCCCGCTGCCGTCCAATTGTTCCACATGAATCGCGGGATCGAAGACATCGAAAAAGATTTCCAACAGCGTCCACTCGAATTGCGCCCTGGCAACGGCGGCTGGTCGAAGTCCGAGTTCAACAACACCGGCCGTCTGGCGGCTCGAGCAGGGTTTGGACTTTTTCATGCCGAACCCGATTACTACTATTACCTCGACCGGCAGTTGGTGCTGGATATGACCGGTATCTCACCACACTTTACGACCAGCTATGATCGCCTGGACGAACTGCAAGCCAACCTTGCGCGGCGGCACGCCGATGGCCCGGTTATGGTGGTTTTTCACGATCGTGATATTTCACTCGGCCACGATTTTGTCGAAACCTTCCTGGATGCTCTGCCCAAAGGTTACAGGACCATCAGCGCGAATGAATACATTGGGATTCTTCATACCCGGATTACTTCCTCAGCAACAGAGACCGGATGGCAGTTGATCTTTAATTATGAAAACCCTTATTGCGCTTTCTTCGCCAAGCATCCTTCATCGTGGCGATTGTGGCTTTCGGACCAGTTGCAGGAAAAGATTCAAAAGCTGGGAAGCCTCCGGCTGAACACGGACAAGGAACCATCCGCGCCGGTCCGGGCGCAGGATTTCTCCCGGCAGCCTCTTATTATCCAGATTCCTCCGGGGCTGGGCAGCCATGTCTGGAAGCTGAGCGAGGCGGACTAGCTCCCTGACTGAAGGTTTGGCATTAGCCGGAGACTTTATTGGCCAGCCCACTCCATCTTGACCGGGGAGTGTGGAATTCAGGAGTTTGAGCGCTATGGCAGCAAGATCATTGGATGTTAGCAGTGGAAATAATGCCGCATCCGTTTCCCCAGCCAATTCGGCAGCACGCGAGAGCTCGCTTGCGACGCCAATGAAGGACCGCCTGGTCTCGCTTGACGCCTTTCGCGGTTTCATCATGTTGTGGCTTGCCGGAGGGACTGAAGTTATACGCTCGCTTCACGCGTATGGACAAAATCCTGTTATCAACCTTCTCGTTTATGAGTTCGACCATACTCCCTGGCGGGGCCTTCGATTTTATGACTGCATATGGCCGTCCTTCATGTTGATGGTAGGGATTTCCATTCCGTTCGCCGTCGCGAAACGCTCCAGGACCGAAAGCGAAAGCCAGATCAGGTGGCACGCAGTGAGGCGCGCAGCGGTCCTTTTCCTGCTGGGCTCCATCCGTGAATCAGTTTTCCTTGGGCATCCCTATCTCATCGAACTCAGCAGCGCGTTGCAGCCGATTGCCATTGCGTATCTGGCGGCTTTTTTGCTTGCGAGAAAGTCTGTGCGGGTTCAGGCAATTGTAGCTTCGGTGATCCTGCTTGGGTACGCTCTCGTTTTGGCATTTGTGTCGGCTCCGGGGATCCCCGCGGGAACCTATGCGCTGAATCATAATCTCGTCAACTACGTCGATCTGGTCTTTCTCCAGCCGCATTGGCAAGTATGGCCTTACGCTCCAGAGGGCTGGGGCACTATAATTTCAACGATTCCCACGATCTCGACGACGATATTCGGCCTGATTGTTGGCGAACTGCTGATGAGTTCCCGATCAAAAACCTCGAAGGCCAAAATCATAGCCACCGCTGGAATCTCCGGAATCGCGCTGGGATGGCTCCTGAGCCCTTTTATCCCTGTGGTCATGAAGATGTGGACAACCTCTTATGGCGTGATGACGGCGGGCTGGGCTTGCCTGATGTTTGCATCGTTTTTCTGGTTCATCGACGTTCTGGGCCACAAGAGGTGGACGCTTCCGCTGGTGATCATTGGGATGAACGCCGTATTCATCTACATGTTCATGAGCATCATTCCGGTTGGGAAAATCGTTGGCGTGTTCACAAAGCCCATTGCGTCCAATCTGGGTCCATCCGGTGAGCTCTTTTCGTCGTTTGCTGTGCTTATGGCCGCATGGCTCTTACTTTTCTGGATGTACAGGAGAAGGATCTTTATCAAGGCGTGATAGCGCAATGCCATTCTGACCGCCCGAAAATTATCAGGGAAAGCAAACGTTAAGTTATGCAAGTGCTGCTTAAGCCTGTGACGGCGAGTGGGCCGGCAATGTGAGGCATTTGTCATGGTTGAACCGGGGATTCATGGATGCCCCGCCAATTTCAGGCAGTTGCGCAGCCTGGAACGCGTTGATGCCTTAATGACCTGATGAGCCCGGGTATCGCGTCATACAAAATCAAAAGGAGGACGCCCGTGAGAAGCCCGCTGTGTACGCTTTCGATTTTCGTGATTCTGGCCTGCCCGATTTGGATGAACGCCCAGCGGAATCCCTTGCTGCCGCGGCCGCAGCAGGTCTCCTACGGGACAGCCCATCTGGCAGTGCGTGGTCTTGGGATCGAATTTGCCTCCGCACCCAGCCCCGAGGATCGCTTTGCGGCCAAGGAAATCTCGAAATGGCTGGAGTCGCGAGCCGGCAGCGAAATCCCCATCTGGGAAACCAGAGGCAGCGGGCCTGCCATCGTGCTCGACCGCACCGGGGCCGTCGACGCGCTGCCTATGCCCGGCGAGAAGCCCGGGCCGGATTCGCGGGAATCGTATGAACTGAAAATCACTCCCAGCGGCGTGACGATTCGCGCCCGCTCATCTGCCGGAATCTTCTACGGCGCCGAAATGCTCCGGCAGTTGGTGGAGGGCGAAGGCGAGCAGGCATCGCTTCCCGAAGTTTCCATCCACGACTGGCCCGGCATGGCTTACCGCGGAACGATGGTGGACATGAGCCATGGCCCGCTGCCGACGGTTAAGGAAGTCGAGCGCCAACTGGATTTCCTGGCACGCTGGAAGGAGAACCAGTATTACTTCTACAGTGAAGACAGCATCGCGCTGAACGGCTTCCCGCTGATCACTCCCGAAGGGCAATTTACGCAGGAGCAGGTCCGCGCCATCATCGCCTACGCCCGCCAGCGCCACATTGACGTGATTCCGTGCCTCGAGCTTTACGGCCACCAGCACGATTTCTTCCGGGACGAGCGGTATTCCAATCTCGGATTCATTCGCTATGGCAAAGACTTCGATCCGCAGAGCGCCCAGGCCCTTACCGTATTGACCAACTGGATCAACCAGTTTGCGCAGCTCTTTCCCAGCCCCTTCTTCCACATCGGGTTCGACGAGACGGGGGAAACGAAGCAGCTTGCTTCGTCTCCCGACAAACTCTACATCGACTGGTTTCTCAAGGTCGACCAATTGGTCCGCAGCCACGGGAAGACAGTAATGGTGTGGAGCGACATGTTTGCCAAGTACCCCAAACTGGTCCCGCAAATCCCTCCCGGAACCATCCTGGTCCCGTGGGGCTACGATCACACGGTGTACCAGCCTTACTGGAAGCCTTTTGCTGAATTGCCCATCCCTAAATTTATTGCCAGCGGCGTCAGCATCTGGGACCACGTTTTGCCTGACTTCGGTATGTCGTTTGATAACATCGATAGCTTTCTGGCTGTAGGCCGCGAGCACGGTGTCCTGGGCATCATCAACACCGTTTGGACAGATGACGTCATGGTGCTGATGCGGCCGGCCCTGCCCGGAATGGCTTATGGCGCGATTGCTTCCTGGCAGACCCAGCCGGTGGACCGCTCGAAGTTCTTCTCGGACTATTCCCGCCTGATGTATCCCGATGCTATCAGTGCGGAAGTCGCGTCCGCCTTGCGCGACGTCACTGAATGCGAGTCGCGGCTTGCGATGGCGGTTGGAGACGAGACGGGCCCGCAACTCTGGGATGATCCATTCACACCGGAAAAGTTATCAAAAATACGCGCTCACCTGGCTGATCTTCATGCGGCCCGGGTAGCCGCGGAAGATGCGCAGGTCCACCTCAGCCGGGCCCTTGGTTTGCCGGGCGATCACACGATGCTCCCGGAATTATTGGTCGAAGCCCGCTTGGCCGACTACGCGGGCATGAAGTATCTCTACGCCGACCAGATCAGCGGATTCTGGCAAAAACTTGGCAAGCAGCCGAAGCCTGAAGATCTCGATTTTTACGGCGGTGAAATCTACAGCCACGACCATAGCCGCATTGCCGATTTGATGGACATCATCGGCGACCTGCAGGACCCCTACCGCGCTGCCTGGCAGCAGGAGTATTCGCCATACCGCCTCCAGCGGGTCATGGGAAGGTTGAATGCCGAGTTCCTCTATTGGTGGACAATCAAAAAGCGCCTGGAATATTTTGTCGATCATTTCCACCGTGGAGAGACCCTTCCACCGCTGGATTCGTTTACCCGCCCGCGTTGAGTGAAGTTCAGCGGCAAACACCAGACAAAATTTCGAGCGCGCGAATTTATCTCCACAAACCCGGTATGATGGATTCCACACAACCCTCTGCGCACGATGCTCCAGGCTGCCGGCGGCGTTGTTTGCGCAGGCAGGATGCCCTAGAATATTCTGGTCCGCGGACCTCTTGAACAACGAGCTGGAAAGGTTGAATGGTTACGAACGCTCGAACGCCCGTAGCGCCGTCTGTAGACCGCGCGCTATCCATTCTGGAAGCGCTGGCCGATTCCAACCATGGCCTTACGCTGATGCAGTTGACGCGCCAGCTCAACCTGCCCAAGAGTTCGGTCCATGGCCTGCTGGCGACCCTTGAACATCGCGGCTACGTGACCCGCAACGGACGCAAGGGCTGCTACTTTATCGGCCTGCGGCTGTATGGACTCTCCAAACTGGGTTTGAGCCGCATCGACCTTCGCGAACAGGCCGCTCCATTCCTGCGGAAGCTGATGGAGCGGACCCGGCTGACTGTTCACATGGCCATCCTTGATGCCAAGGCAGCGGTTGTGGTGGAAAAGATCGAGCCGCCCGGATTGCTGCGCCTGGCCACCTGGGTGGGCCGAAGAATGGACCTCCACTGCTCGGGGGTCGGCAAAGCGCTGCTCGCCTACATGCCTGAAGCAGAGCTGACGGAACTCCTTCAGGGATACACTCTGGCCCACTACACCGACAATTCCATCCGCACGATAAAACGGCTGCGGGAGGAGATCATCCACATTCGACAAGCGGGCCATGCCGTCGACGACGAAGAGGGCGAGATGGGTTTCCGCTGCATCGGCTGCCCGATCCTTGGACATAACGGCGAGGTCCGGGCCGCCATCAGCCTGGCGGGCACCATCTTCCAGATCACCGAAGAGAACCTTGACGCGCTGGCCGCAGCGCTGAAGCAGACTGCCGCGTCCATCTCAAACGCCATCGGATACGTGCCGGAGCTTTCCGCCGGACAATCGTCATCCGGCAAATAGCGCCACAAAGGACCACACGGCACTACAATACAGGTTTCAAAATGCAGCCATCTGCCGGCCAACTTTCAGGAGTCATCATGAGCACTGCCACAAACGCCCCAGGCATTACAACCGTCGAAGGCATTCGCGCCCGGTTTCCGGCGCTTGAGCGGCATGAAGGCGGCTACCCGGTCGCGTACTTTGACGGCCCGGGCGGGACGCAGGTTCCCCGCCCTGTGGTCGAAGCCATCAGCGATTATCTTTATCATCACAACTCCAACACCCATTGGGGCTATGCCACCAGCAACGAAACCGATGCGACCATCCGCAGCGGCCGCGCGGCCCTGGCCGACCTGCTGAACGCCGGCCCGTCGGAGATTGTTTTTGGCCCCAACATGACCACCCTGACGTTCCACCTGTCGCGCGCGCTCGGCCGCGCTTATGGGCCCGGCGACGAGATCGTGGTGACTGAACTCGACCACCACGCCAACGTCGATCCCTGGCGCGCGCTGGCAACGGAGCGCGGGGTCACGGTCCGGTCCGTGAAGATGGTTCCGGAAACCGGCCAGCTCGACTGGCAGGACCTGGAGGCCAAAGTCAACAGGCGGATGAAAGTGCTGGCCATCGGTGTAGCCTCGAATGCGCTGGGCACCATCCATGACATTCGCCGTGCTGCTGAGATTGCCCACAGCGCCGGCGCGCTGCTCTTTGCCGACGGCGTGCACTCCACGCCGCACATTCCCACGGACGTGAAAGCCTGGGGATGCGACTTCCTGGCCTGCTCCGCCTATAAATTCTATGGCCCGCACATGGGAGTGTTATACGCGCGGAACGGCCTGTTGCAATCAATCGATTTCCCCAAGCTCGCGCCCGCACCGGAAAGCGCCCCCGAGCGCGCCGAAACCGGCACGCTGAACCATGAAGGCATTGCCGGGACTGCTGCCGCGGTCGATTTCCTTGCCTCGCTGGCGCCGGGAAATTCCAGGCGCGAAAGACTCCAGGCTGCGCTGGCCGAACTCGACGCGCGAGGCCACGCGCTGGTCACCCAGATGTGGAGCGGACTATCGAGCATCCCGGGCGTCAAAGTTTTCGGCCCCGCCCCTGCGCATCCCCGCACGCCTACCTTGTCGTTCGTCGTCCAGGACGTTGCCCCCGCCGAGGTTTCGTCCCGCCTCGCCAGGCTGGGCGTCTTCGTTTCGCACGGGAACTTTTATGCCGCCACCGTAATCGACCGGCTCGGCTTCAAGAATGGAGGCGTGGTTCGCGCCGGCTGCGCCTGCTATACCACCCGCCAGGAAGTTGATCGGCTCATCGATGGCGTCAGTGAAATTGCCCGCCATCGCAACGGCTGAATGGGATGGGGATTGATGCTGCCCCAGCGAACCAGTAGCCCCCCTCGATCTGGCGATTCCGAGGCAGACCACCGACACCGGCACATTCTCGGGTTCGTTTTTTTCGCGGTCTGATTCTAAAGGACTTCTTAGGTTCGTTTTCGGGTTCGTTTTTTCCACAGGTGCGAATCTAAAGGACTTCCCGGGTTCGTTTTCGGGTTCGTTTCGGCTAACATGTGTAGCCTTTCCCTTTGTTTTCAACGACTTCTCGGCTTCGTTTTCCAAAATAAGGTATCTTTTTTTATTTTTCGGCCCCAAAGCGGCCAAAATCGACCTCCTCATATCGCGTTTTTGCTCGTCCCCGCCGCCGGTTCCGCATGGCGGACACCCCTGGGCCAAAGCGCCCCTTCGCCCCGCCCCGGCGAGTCAATATGGAGACTAGCACGGTAGCGTAGAGTTGTCAAGCAAAATCGGCCGTTGGCCGCTTCAGGGGCTGAAGCCCACGAGGCCAAGGCCGCTGGCGAATGTCGGAGCTAAAGCTCCGGCCTCCTGAAGAGGAGACCGGCCCCTTGAACTTAGGGCCTTTGGTTAGGAGGTCGGACCTTCAGGTCCGACAAACAGGGGCCAAAAGGAAAGGGGCTTCAGCCCCTGAAGAGGAAGATCCCGGTGGGCGCGCTCTGGAATGTGCATTCGTAGCGGCGCCCTTCAGGGCGGCACTTCAGGGGCTGAAAGCCCCCGAATCTGCAGGCACGTGAAATGTCGGAGCTGAAGCTCCGACCTCCTGGTCGTGGCGCGGTTCAGGCGCGCCGCAAGGCTGCCTGGACCCGTTCCGGCGTCATGGGGAGCTGCAGCAGGCGTTTGCCGGTGGCGTCATAGACGGCGTTAGCAATCACCGCGCCCATGCAGATGACGGCCGGCTCGCCTCCGCCCTGCGCGGGTTTGTCCTTTGCGTCGAGGATGACCGTCTCGATCTTCGGCAGCCAGGAGAAACGCGGAATCGTGTAGGTGTCGAAATTTTTGTCGTGGATGCCGCCGCCCGTGAACTGGAGCCCTTCGGTCAGCGCGTATCCCAGGCCCATGGTGATGCAGCCTTCCATCTGAATTCGGGCGCCCTCAGGATTGACGCACAGCCCCATCTCCTGCGCGCAAACGACGCGCTTCACCTGGACGTGGCCCGTGCGCTTGTCGACGGCAACTTCAGCGATGTGGGCGACCACGGTGCCTACATCAGTTCCGCAGGCCACGCCGAAGCCGCGCCCACTGGGAGATTTTGCCGGCTTCCAGCCGAACTGTCTGGCGGCAGCCTGCAGAGCACGGCGCATTCTCTCGTCTTTCAAATTCTTCAGCCGGAACTCGATGGGGTCCATTCCGGCCTTTGCGGCCAGAGCATCGATGTGCGATTCCCGCGCGTGCGTGTTGCTGTTGTTGGCCGGGGCGCGCCAGGGACCGGTGGCGAACGGATGCGCGCCGGCCGGGGCGGACCAGCCCGAGCCGTAGGACATCGTTCGATGGTTCGGAATGTCGTAAAAATGCTCCGATCCCCGGCCGCCGGCAAAATAGACTCCGTAGTCCCACCAGGTCAGCAGGCCCGCTTTCGTCACGCCGGCTTTGATCTTAATCACCGACGCCGGCCGGAACGTATCGTAGAAAAACTCCTCGGCGCGCGTCCACGCCACCTGGACCGGTTTGCCGGTCAGCTTCGCCAGGCGTGCCGCTTCGAGCGCCTGCCGGAAGGCGCTCTTGCCGCCAAAACCTCCGCCCACAAAGGGCGTGATGACGCGAACGTTAGTGGGCGGAATTCCCAGCAAGGAAGCCGCGGCCTCCTGCAACGGGAAAGGCGTTTGCGTGGAAGCCCAGATCGTCAGCTTGCCGCCTTCCGTCTTCGCGAGCGCCGTGTGGGGCTCCATCGGTGAGTGTGCGACGTAGCTGTTAAGATAGGTTTCTTCCACTACGTGATCGCCGGTCTTTCGGCCTTCCGCCAGGTTTCCGCCTTCAGCTACGACTTCGCCCGCTGGCGCAACCTTCACCAGATGCTCGAAGATCGTCTTATCGTCCGCATAGGGCCTGGGCTGGTCGAATTCAGCCTTAATCTTCCCGAGCGCCTGCTCCGCCACTTCGGGGTCCGGGTGGAGCACGGCCACCAGGTCGCCTTCCTGGACCACCTGGACACCGTCGATTTCCCGCGCTCCGGAAATATCCACCATGGTCAGTTTGGCGCCGTGAGCCGGAGGCCGCAGGATGCGCGCGCAAAGCATTCCAGGCGTCTTGATGTCCCCGGCAAAGTGGGCCCGGCCGGTCACCTTATCGATGCCGTCTCTTCTGATTTCGGGCTTGCCCACAATTTCGAAATCGGCGGCTGTCTCAACGGCAGCACCTTTCACGTGCCGCACAATTCTCGTCCCCCTGGTGAGCTCGCCGTAGGTGATTTTTCCGTTGCCGCCCACAACGTAGACGGCGCCGTCCCTCGTCTTCAGCCGCTCTTTCGGCACCTGCAACTTTTCAGCCGCCAGTTCCACCAGAACAGCCTTTGCCTCAGCGGCGGCGGCACGGAACGGAGGGCCGAAAAAGCGCGTGGTCATGGAGCCGAACGTCCCGCGGTCCCAGGGGCAAAGCTCTGTGTCACCCATCACCATGCGCACGGAATCGTAGGGCACATCCAGCTCATCCGCCAGCATCTGCGCCAGCGAAGTGATGACGCCCTGGCCCATCTCAATCTTTCCGGTATAGCCGGTGACTTTGCCGTCTTCGCCAATCCGGAGGAAGGCGTTGAAATCCTCGGGAAGAGCGTGGGCGTCGCGGCGTCCGCCCTCCTGTGCCCGCGAGAAGCGAATCGTGGAGAAAACCAGGATGCCGCCACCCACCAGCTTCAGGAATTCGCGGCGGTCGAGTGGGAAGGCCGGGCCGGGATCGGGAGTCATGTCGCTGAAGTCAATTTCCAGATTCTGTTCTTCAATTGACCGTGCCTTTCCATCAGGGGTTTTCATCGCGCGCTCCTCCTCATCTGCCGGGCGGCTGTCTCGATCGCCGCGACAATCCGCACATGCGCACCGCAGCGGCAAAGGTTGCCTTCCATCTGCTCGATAATCTGGCTGCGCGATGGCCGAGGGTTATTCAGCAGCAGGCCGTAGGCGTTCATGATCATGCCCGGCGTACAGTAGCCGCATTGCAATGCGTCATGCTGAACAAAAGCTTCCTGCAAAGGATGCAGCTTGCCATTCTGCTCAAGGCCTTCGATGGTGGTAACTTCTTTGCCAGCTACCTCTTTTATTTCGACCGAGCACGACCGCGCCACCTGGCGGCCAATCATCACCGTACAGGCCCCGCAATGGGCTTCTCCGCAGCCATATTTTGTCCCGGTAAGCTTGAGGTCATAACGCAGGACCCATAACAGCTTCCGATTGGGATCGACCTCCAGGCTCACAGGTTTTCCATTGAGTTTGAATCGGATGGGTTCCTTCATGGTGGTTGCTCCTCAGATAGATCCGGGTAGAAATAGAGGATGGCGTTCATAAATCCGCCCTGCACGTGAGCAATATCACGGTGGAAAAGCCCTCGCTGTGACCCAGCTAACATTGGAGTGTGATGGGAATGGAGCGCGGCTTTTACTACGCCGGGGAGCAATTGAGTTCGAGACTTTTCGCGCGGTCGGGCCCGAGGCCGCCAAGGCGAATTACTAGTTGGGTACTACATTTTGACAAGATGACAGGGCTCAAAAGTCGCCTGACCAGGAGATGGCCGGCCGACACGTTAAATTTCCCGCCTGCAGCAGCCGAGTCTGTGGTATTCTTTTCCGTATCGGAGGAACCCTGCCATTCACAATGTCGACAGACAGGTCGATGAGTAGATCTATCAACTCGTGTGTTTTCTTATCGTTTTACGAAGAATATTGAACCCACAAATGAGACTCCGCCATTCCAGCAGCATTCCGGTTTTACAGGAAGGAAGCTCGCAAGCGGGCCTGATTAGCGGCTTAATATCCTACTTTAGTACCATTGCAAGCCCCATGGAATTGCTTTAAAACATCTGCATTGGGGGGAAAGTAGAAACAATGAGATTTACTACTTGGACACTGTGCATGCAGGAAGGCACGTAATGTACAGTTGGCAGATGGTCAAGCTGCCAGGAGAGCGGGGTATAGCTGATGTGCGAGCAAGCTATCCGGGTTTTGTTTCACAGTTCAGATGGTCCCTTCGCAGAAGTTGTTACAAGAGCCCTCGGACCGGGTTACGAGGTCCGGACCAGCGAACAAAATGATCTTGAAGTAACTCCGGCCGTGCGGGCATGGTGTGATGTCGTACTGCTGGATCTGCACGACAGTGGAGAAGAAGAGAGCGCCGCGGCGACTCTCCGTCTGATGGATGAGATCAAGAAGCTCGATCCCACCACGCCCATGATTGCCATCGTTGGCGACTCCGACGACAGCCTCGCCCGGACCGTCATCGAGAATGGCGCTTACGACACACTCTCGAGCCCTCCCAACATGGCTGACCTGCGGCTCCTGCTGCGCCGGGCATCGCGCTATCGAAGAATTTCAAACGAGCTGGCCGACCTCCGTTCCCGAGACCTCTCGGCAGGCCGCTTTGGAGACATGCTGGGGACCTCTGAGGCCATGCACCAGGTTTTCGAGACTTCCCGCAAGGTCGCGCCCTGTGACGTCAGCGTGCTGATCAATGGAGAAACCGGAACGGGCAAAGAGCTTCTGGCCCGCGCCATTCATCGCATCAGCCCTCGCGCCAACGGCCCTCTGGTGGCGTTTTCCTGCGCAAATCTGCCGGAGACGCTGGTGGACGATGAGCTCTTTGGCCATGAAAAAGGCGCTTTTACCGGCGCTATCGCCACGCGCCGCGGACGGTTTGAAGCCGCCCATGGCGGAACGCTCCTTCTGGACGAAGTTGGCGATCTGCCCCTGGGCCTGCAGTCGAAGCTGCTGAGGGTTTTGCAGGAGCGGTCGTTCGAGCGCCTGGGAAGCAATACGCCCATTGAAGCGAACGTGCGGGTCCTGTGCGCCACACACCGGGACCTGGCAGCCATGGTCGAAGAGGGAAAGTTCCGGAAAGATCTCTTTTACCGATTGAATGTGGTGCAAATTCAGATCCCCGCCCTTCGTGAACGCCGTGACGAGATTCCGATTCTTGCCCAGCACTTCCTGCAGCGCTTCGCACAGCAGTTCGGGAAAAACGCGACACGGTTTTCACCTCTGGCCATCCACGCGCTCGAGGAATATCAATGGCCCGGAAACGTCCGGGAGCTCGAAAATGCGGTGCAGCACGCTGTGGTGATGGCTGAAGGCCCGGCCATTGAAACCTGGCATCTGCCCAACAGCCTCCGTGGGGACTTCGAGGAAGCCGCCGCCGGGCGCTCCTACGAAGACGAGGTCCGCGAATTCAAGCGGCGCCTGATCATGAGAACACTTCGCGAGTGCGGGGGCCGCAAGGTCGACGCAGCCCGCTCGCTGGGCGTGGCACGTGGATATCTCCACCGCCTGATCAATCAATTGCAGATTCAGGTTGACGACGATGAGATGGGAATTGTGGAGGCACCGGAACCTGCCTCGCAAGAACGCATCATGTGACGTCTCCAATCCCGGGTATCAGGAATGTCTGCAGGTATTGGCTTATACGCAACTTCGATTGAGGAGCGCGACATTCCTACCCCGGCCCACGATTTCTTCCCCAATCTGCTGAGGCGTGCCCAGAACCCGGACGGCGGATGGGGTTACCGGCCCGACCTCACCAGCACCACAGAACCGACTGCCTGGGCCGTCCTTGCCTTGCAAGGCCTCGAAGAGCCATCCAGCAAAACACTCGCTTCCGCGGCCGATTGGCTGGGACGCGCGCAGATGAAAGAGGGGGCCTGGCCTACCGCTTCCGGCAAGGAACCGGGGTGCTGGGTGTCCGCATTGGCGTGCCTCGCTCTTATCGGCCGGAAAGGGCCGCCGCCGGATGCCGTCGTCCGCGGAGCAAAGTGGCTTTGCGAAACACGGCCGGCGGAAGGAAATCTGTTGTGGCGCCTGCGGCAGCGGCAGCAGAACCAGGACTCCGTGGTCCACCAGGACCATTCACTCCAGGGATGGGGCTGGACACCCAAAACCGCAAGCTGGGTGGAACCCACAGCCTATGTCCTCATCCTGCTCCAGAACATCCCCGCCGAGCATCGCCCTGCGCAGGCCGGCAAGCGAATCCAACTGGGTGAAAAGATGCTGTATGACCGCGCCTGCCCCGGCGGCGGCTGGAATGCCGGCAATCCCCTGGTATACGGAGTTCCCGGGGTCCCGCGAATTTCGCCGACCGTATGGGCCCTGCTTGCTTTGAGAAATCACAAAGACCGGGCCGCAAACCAGGAAGGCGTGGAATGGTTGCATCAGCAATATCAGGACCTTCGCAGCCCGGCATCCCTGGCCCTGGCCCATCTATGCCTTAATGTTTACGGCCGGGCGCCGGAAACCCCTCAGACTCAACTGGAAGGGTTGTACAGCAACAACGGATTTTTGCAAAGCATTCCTGCCATCGCCTGGGCTTCGCTGGCGCTCAACGGTCTTCCTTGCTGGCTGGGATGCGCATCGCAGGCGAAAGACGCAAAATGAGCTATTCCAACACACGCCTGGTGCCCCCGTTCAATCGATCGCCTTCGGCGGTGGCCATCAGGAGCGTTGCAAGTTACGAAGCGGACGTCGGAGCAATTCTCTGGGAAGCCTTGCAGGAACTCCGGCCGCCGGTGCGTGACAAGTCGGTCCTGCTGAAGCCCAATTTCGTCGAGCCCGACACGGAGCGGATGATCAACACTCACCCCATTGTCATCCGGGCTGCGCGGGAAGCGTTCCTGCGATTGGGCGCAAAGTCCGTGGTGGTGGCCGAAGGGCCGGGGCATGAACGCGATACGGAAGGAATTCTGGAAGAACTGCGGCTGAGAGATTACCTGGGCCCATTGGAGCAAGTCTTCGTCGACTTGAACACCGACGAGGTGTCGCAGGTTGGGACCCGCACACACGCCTCCAGGCTGAAGTCATTATCCCTGCCGAGAACAGTCTTGTCGGCTGATTTTGTGGTTTCCATGCCCAAGATGAAGACCCACCATTGGGTCGGAGTCACCCTGGCTCTGAAAAACATGTTTGGCATCGTGCCCGGAAGTTGTTACGGATGGCCCAAAAACGTGCTGCACTGGGCAGGCATCAGCAAGTCAATTCTGGACATTAACAGCACGGTCCGGCCGGATTTTGCCATCGTGGACGGCATCGTGGGGATGGAGGGCAACGGGCCCATCCAGGGAACGCCCAAGATGGCCGGAGTTCTGGTAGCAGGGGATGATCCCGTGGCCGTCGACGCAACCTGTGCCAGAATCATGGGGCTTGTGCCGGAAAGAATTGATTACCTCAAGCGTGCTTCTCTGCTGTTGGGCAATATGCAGGAAGAGAGAATTGAACAACTCGGCGAAACCATCGCCAGCACCCGCAAGCCCTTCGAAATGTTGCCGGCATTTCACCAGATTCGAGCCTGAGGACAGGCGGATGCGCGTGTCGGATGGGTGTTTCCGGAAAAGTTGATTGTGCTGTCTACTGTGTTTACCCTATTGACAATGGGTAAGTTTATGGACACTAATATGGAGAGAGTTCGGGGGGGACTCAGCCCATTTTCGCCGGTTGAACGGCATTTGTGGCAAGAAATTTGCTCTTCTTTAGCTCAGCGTGGAGAGGAAGCGCTTATATCTAAAGGGGATATTGAAGAATGCTCTACGCTGGAAGGGTAAAACGGGGCCACATGTGTCATTTGCCGAGTACACTCCACAGGTGTAGGAGTGTCCAACTGGTTACAAACTGGAAGGATGAATCTGGCGCTGAACTGGTTGAAGCAGCAGTGGTTATTCCCATACTCCTGATGTTGCTGCTGGGTATCGTCAGTTTCGGCAGGGCTTGGAACACTTATCAAACCATCACTCGGGCGGCGAGAGAGGGCGCCAAGCAGGCGGTTCTGACTCCTTGCGCCGACTCAACTTACTGCCCTGGGGCCACCAACTATACAGCCAACGATATCTGGACCAATTTCGTCAATCCGGTCCTGCAATCGGACCAACTGGATACAACAAAGGTGACTAACCCCACAATCAAGTATGTCCAACTGGATCCCAACGATCCGACGCCGTACATTTGCGGCATACAGCTTTCCTTTCAATACCCTTACACTTTTTCGCTTCCCTTCACCAGCGTCAACTTATCAACCATCAACCTTTCAACGACGGTGCAAATGCGGCTGGAGAACCAGCCTACAACTTGTGCGGTAGGAACCAGCTTCTGAGGGGGAGGATAGAGGGTCCGTGTCAACACCAAATTGCCAGATCAAAACCTTGGGGACCCGCGGGCCATCGCGCGCTTTTTCAGGCTTGAGGGTGCGGCGCGGCCCGCTAAGCGCAATTCTCTTGAAGCTGCACACGCGTGCCAGGGAAACTGACGCGGCGGAGCTTCTGGAGTTCGCGCTGGCGCTGCCGATCATTCTGGTGATGGTGGTGGGCTTGCTGGACTTTGCGCATGCCTATAGCCTCAAACAGAAGCTCGCCAATGCCGCCCGCGAGGGCGCCCGGATGGGCGGTTCCGAAAGTGTGCTGGACACGACCCAATCCAGCCCGGCTTCTGTCCAGAGTATTAAAGACGATGTCACGACCTACCTGCAGAATGCCGGGGTTGATACCTCTTTCATTGCCTCAAGCATGAGCTGGACTCCCTCTCCGACCAGCGTTGGAACCTATTACACAACCAGTGGCGGAACAAACTATGGCTTAAAGATTGAACGAAATGTCCTGATTACTTACACGGACCCCAACAATGCCACTTTGGTAACGGTCCCTTCAACCCGCGTAACCCTGTATTATCCCTATGACTGGACGTTTGGTTTCGACCAGGTCATCAAACTGTTAGTTCCTTCGGCGAACTTCGCTGACCCTATCCGTATCCAAACCGATGCCATGATGGCGAACCCTTAACTATCAGGAGCAGGAAGCTATGAGAGCATGCGAAAAGTTGCGTGGAAGGCGCCCTAACGACCGTGGCGTCAGCATTGTGCTGTTGGCTGTTGGCATGATCTTTGTTCTGGGAATGGCAGGTCTGGGCGTCGATCTCGCCTCGCTTTACGTTGGGCGAAGCCAGGCACAGCGCGCCGCGGACGCGGCGGCGCTTGCGGGCGCTCGGGCGCTTGTCACGAGCGGGTGTACGTCAGATTCAAGTTCGAACATTTCGAGCGGCTGCCAGGCGCTTGCCAAGCAGAGGGCCGAAGCCGTGGGAAACCAGAACCTGATTGCGGGCGTAAGCCCGGGTATCACGGACTCCGACATCACTTTTCCCGTTACGAGTACAAACGATCCCCAGATCCAAGTGGTGGCCGCCCGCGATTCCATCCACAGCAATGCCATGCCCACATTCTTCGTCAAAATATTCGGCATCACAAGCGCAAACGTCTCCGCCGCAGCCAAAGCAGAAGCTTTCAATCCTTCCGGGTCAAGCACCAACGTCGGCACACAATGCCTGAAGCCCTGGCTGCTGCCGAATTGCGATCAGGACCACACAGGATCGCCAACCAACCCCAATTGTTCCGGTAGTTACCAACCCTTTATCAATTCCACGACGGGAGATATTCAGAACCCCGGCCCGGTTTCTTCCGGGGGAGTCCAGGGCGAAGTGATCATTATCAAACCCGGTGACCCTACCGGGGGACTTACCGCCTCCGCAGGCAAATTCTGGCCCGTATTTCTTCCGGTAGGCTCGGTCGCCAGCGACTGCCCCTCGTGCGCAAGTGGCGGCGGAGGCGGAGGCCCAAGCAGCGGGTCGCTTTATCGGCAGAACATCGAATGCTGCAATCACAACACTATCGTCTGCGGGTCCCAACAGGTTCAACCCATTACAGGCAATATGGTGGGGCCAACCGAGCAGGGTGTCGATTGCCTCATCCACCAGGGCGGCACTAAAGCTAATCCGGTTGGCATGGACATTTTTGACCCCGCCGCCTGGACGATCACCGCAGGCACCAGCAATCCCTACGGGCTGACGGGAACCATCGACACTTCTGACTCGATTGTCACAATCCCCGTTTATGACGGGAACGTCCTCTGCCCTGGAAGTTCGTGTCCTTCGAGCGTGAATGTAACTATACTTGGGTTTATCCAACTCTTCGTTGAATACGAGGATGGCTCCAATAATGGCAATGTTTACGCCTACGTCATGAACGTTTCCTCATGCGCCGCGGGCGCTGGAGGCGGCAGCACAGGCGGGACCGGAGGCACAGGAACAACGATTTCCACCGGCGGCGCCTCTCCCATCCCGGTGCGGCTGATCGAATAACAGGCCGTAGGGAGGCAAAACCTCCAACCAGTTCATCTTGGGAAGCCGTTCTTAAATGGCCCACGGGCCAAGGGGGACGGCTTCCTCTTTTGATTGCCAGTGCAGGACCTGTAAAGCCGGCAATTCGCACCCGAGCGACCTGGTGATTTGCCCACTTCCAACCTTGAGAATGGCCGTCACTCGTGTCTACTTCTGGTGACATTGGGGAGCGTGGCCTGTCTCCGCAAGATATCATTACTCATTGATGCATAAGAGGTTAGCTCGATTCCGCTGGCTCAAAGCACCTGTAACCTCAAGTGTACTCGCCAATAATTAACCAGATAACCCTATAATTTGACTTTCCCCTCCGCGCCTGCACCGATTGGCCCACAACTTGCTGTACTCTGAGCTCTGGCGCCGGCTGACATCCCCGACCGGCGGCAACGGGCAAAAGAGTTCCGTCACCATGAGGGGTCCAAAATGAGTCACCCATTCTTCGAACGCCCCCGCTGGCATGGATCGCCTGCTCCAGGATACTCTGACGGGCGGGCTGCCCTGCTTTCGGTAGTGGTGCCGTGCAAGAACGAAGAAGAAGGGCTTCGCGAAGCTCATCGCCGCCTCACGTCAGCCCTGGAATCGGCAGGCGCCTTCCGTTATTCAACTCCAGACCTCAGGCCGCAACCGGTCAGTGAGCCGAAATCCGCCAATCGTGACGCAGCCACGTGTTTTGAAATCATTTATGTTGACGACGGCAGCACTGACGGGACGGCCGCGGTGCTGCGCGAGTTGCAGGCAAATGACAGTTGCGTTCGTGTAGTCAGGCTTTCCCGGAATTTCGGGCACCAGGTCGCCATTACGGCAGGGCTGGAACACTCAGCCGGCGATGCTGTGGTAATCATTGATGCCGACCTTCAGGACCCGCCGGAAGTGGTTGGCGAATTCCTTGCCCGCTGGCGTGCAGGTTACGATGTCATTTACGGAGTTCGGACCGACCGGCCGGGAGAGACGGCCTTCAAGCTCTGGACAGCCAAGGTGTTTTACCGGATCATCAATCGTCTTTCTGATACGAACATCCCGCTCGACACAGGCGATTTCCGCCTGATGGACCGGGCCGCCGTCGATGCCCTGCTCTCCATGCCGGAGCGAGACAGGTTTGTGCGGGGCATGGTGAGCTGGCTGGGGTTTTCGCAGGTGGCGGTTCCCTACACGCGCGCGGCACGATTTGCCGGGACCACCAAATACCCGCTGTTCAAGATGCTGCGGCTGGCAACCGACGGTATCCTGTCATTCTCCATTATGCCCTTGCGGCTGGCCACCTGGACGGGCTTTGCGGCCTCCGGACTGGCTATCCTCGGCATTCTTTACGCCCTGTACGCCCACTTCTTCGCTGCTCACCTGGTCAGAGGCTGGACCTCGTCCGTTATTGCCTTCCTCTTCATCGGCGGAGTCCAACTGATCTGCCTGGGGATCATTGGCGAGTATGTCGGTCGAATTTACGGGGAGTCGAAGAGGAGACCTCTCTATTTCGTGCGCGAGCGCCTGGGCTTCAACGAACAGAACAGGCCCTCCGTCATCAACGTACCCGAAAGAATCGCAAAATGACTCGAGGCTCGGGGCACATCAGTCAGGACAGCCGCGCATGCGCATTCCGCCGTGAAATCTCTGGCGCGTTGATCGAATGGATGCTTCCCCGTTTTTCTGAGCCGCCCGAAAAAGGTATTGCAGGGTCCCTCGCCGCATATGACGAATAACTCGCCAACTTCCACCGAAGAACACCCGGAGATTGCGACCCTGCGTTCAGCCGCGCCCGAGGCAACGAACAAAGATTTGCCGGGGCCAGCCAGAAGCGAGCCTTCATCCATCACGCTGCTGAAGAAATGGTTTTCGTTCCCGGCTTTTCTTGGCGCCATTCTGGTAGCGGCCAACTTCGCAATTGTCCGCGGCTTGCGCCTGGATCCGGACACGTGGTGGCACCTCAAGTACGGCGATATGATTCTCCAGACCGGCCGCTGGCCCACGGTTGACACGTGGTCATTTACAGTCCATGGAATGCCCCGGATTGCCTATGAATGGGGCGGCGAAGTGCTGACCGCGCTTGCCTATCGGATGGGCGGCCTGCGCGGAATGGACGTGCTGCTCATCACATTGACCAGCATCATCGTCATTCTGACTTATTACTTTGCCTGGCTTCGTTGCCGGAACTCATACGCTGCGTTTTTTGCCACCTTCATCCTGCTGCCCATTGCCGTCCTTTGCTTCACGCTTCGGCCCCAGTTGATTGGCTATATTTTTCTGCTCGTCACTTTGATTTTGCTCGAGCGGTTTCGGCTAGGAGAACAGAAAAATCTTTGGGCGGTGCCGGTGATTTTTCTGCTCTGGGTCAACACTCACGGGACGTTTGTGCTGGGATTTATGGTGCTCGGGCTCTATTGGTTGAGCGGCCTGGTCAGCTTTGAATCCGGCGGCCTCTACGCAGTCCGGTGGCGGCCGGAACAGCGGCTCCACATCGAGACGGTCGGCCTGCTGAGCGTGGCGGTCCTTCCCCTCACGCCTTACGGTACTCGATTGGCCGCGGTTCCCCTTAGCGTTATACCTTCCCCGCCTCTCAATTTCTATCACGTCGCCGAATGGCAGCCAATTAATACAGACTTCTGGCAGGCCAAGCTGCTGCTCATTTTCCTGTTCGGGTTCATCCTTGCCCAGTGCGCGTTCCGTTTTCGCTATCGGCTCGAAGAGTTGTCCCTTTTCCTTATTGGTCTATATGCCGCATTCGTGCACGTTCGCTTCGTGATCTTGTTGGCAATTATTTTTGCGCCACTGCTGGCTTCGATTTTTGTCCCCTGGGCTCCCGCTTATGATCCCCGCAAGGACAAGTACGTCTTAAACGCAGCCCTCACCTTCGTAGCGATGGTAGCCTTCGTAATGTTCATCCCCTCCGAGACCGCGCTGCAGAAAAACATTTCCAAGGATAATCCCGTTAAGGCTGTCCGCTACATTCAAGAACATCCTGCACTCGGCAGAATGTTCAATAGCTACAATTTTGGTGGTTATCTGGTCTGGTCATTGACACTCCAGCGCAAGGTGTTTATTGACGGACGAGGAGACGTTTATGACTGGGCAGGGGTCTTCTCTGACTATGCAGATGTTGTCGACCTGAAGCCGGACGCACTGGCGGTGCTGCAGAGTTACCGGGTTGATTTCTGCCTCATCCGGCCGCAAGGCGCCTTGGCCACTTTACTGAGAGGAACGTCTGACTGGAAGGAGATTTACACTGACACTGTCAGCGCAATATTTGTTCGTCGGGCCACAAGATCGCCCCTTCCCCACTCGTCGAGATCTATAGGGTTGATCCAGGGCCGAACGCCCTGGGAGTATAAGAGCTTCCCCAGGTCTTGAAGGAGATTTTTTCAGCTTATTGGGCCAATGATGAATCGAAACATTACATCAGACTCGTTGACTCCACCTGGTGGTGACACAGTTGCTGCGCACAGCGCCGGTACGACCTCACCGGCCCAGCCGCGTATTACCATTACAGCCGGGCTCAAAAAGGTCTTCTCTTTCCATACATTCCTGGCGGCGTTGCTGATTGGCGCGGCCTATGTCGGAACTTTCACAAACGTCCATCAGGCCCTTTTTTCCTCCTCTCAACCGCTGCGCTGGGTGGAAAGTGATACCCTGTGGCACATCACGGTGGGTGACCTGATCCTGAAAACGCACACCTGGCCGACGCACGAAGCCTATTCCTTCACCGTGCACGGAAGCCCGTGGATTGCATACGAGTGGCTGGGTGAAGTGATCATGGCCCTCGCCTGGAGGGCCGGCAACATGCAGGGGTTGGCGATAATGATGATGGCGCTGGCCAGCGTGATTATCCTTGCCCTCTTTTATCTTGCTTACCTGGGCAGCAGGAACGTCAAGTCGGCATTCGCTGCCTGCGCCGTGCTGCTGCCGCTGGCGGCCATTTCATGGACACTGCGCCCGCAATTGCTGGGCTACTTGTTCCTGATTATCACCCTGATTGTATTGAGGCGGTTCCGCGAGGGATCCAGGAAAAGCATCTGGCTTTTGCCAATTCTATTTTTGCTCTGGACCAACAGTCACGGGACTTTTGTGTTAGGGTTTGGTGTACTGGGCATTTATTGGCTGAGCGGCCTGAAGGAATTCCAGTTTGGCGACTTTTTTAGCCGCCGATGGACGCCAGGCGAACGGCAACAACTTGAGCTCATCGCGCTGCTCTGCCTGGTCGCCTCCGTCATAACGCCCTACGGGACCCAACTGGCTGCTTATCCACTCGAAATGGCCGGGTCCCAGCCACTGATCATCAAGATCATCCAGGAATGGCAACCCCTTGCCCTGACCTCCTCCTATGGAAAATTGTTTCTGTTGCTGGTGGGGGTTTTCTGGATGTTCGCTATTTTGGGGCGTGTCCGCATTCGGCTGGAGGATCTGGCTCTCCTGCTGATTGCAACGGGTGAAACTGTTGTGCACGCGCGTTTCATGGTTCTGTTTGTGCCGGTCTTTGCGCCTGTGCTGGCCGAGCTGATCACACCGTGGTTTCCTCCCTATGCAGAATCGAAGGATCACCCGATTTTAAATTTTGCGCTGGTGGGACTCATCATCGCGGGGATCGTTGAATTCTTTCCTTCGAATGCCCGGCTGCAGCATCTTGTGGCCGAAGAGATGCCCGCCCAGGCGGTCCAGTACCTGCACGCTCATCCCGATCTGGACCCCACATTCAATTATTTTTTCTGGGGCGGCTATCTCATTATGAACCGGCGCCAGTCAGAGGGAGTTTTTATTGACGGCCGGTTGGACATTTACGAATACTCAGGCGTGCTTGACGACTACATGTCCATCATGGCTCTGAAGCCCGATACAGAATCGCTCCTGAGCAAATATCACATAAGGTCCTGCCTGATTCCGCCGACTAGCGCGCTGGCCGTTCTGCTCGCTTCCAGTCCGGGATGGAAACAGGTTTACAGAGACGGAATCAGCGCGGTTTTTGTGCGGGAACCGGTGGAAGCACACGCAGGGAACAGTACTGCTGCAACCCCAGCGGAAGGCGGCACTGCAAAGCACGAGGTGCTGGCAGCAGGCGCTTGAAGCACAAGACGTTTTATTTGGAGTCGATGGATGGCAACAGAAACAATGATCCCGGTCCAAGGAGAGCAACAGCAATCCCTGTTGCAACAGGCGCTGCGGAAGTGTTTCTCCTTCCCCGTACTGATGGGCGCCCTGCTCGTAGCATTCAACGCCGTCATCATGCTGCCGGCTTTCCGGCTCGAGCCGGATACGTGGTGGCACATCAAGCTTGGCCAGGAAATTCTGCTGACGGGCCATTGGCTGAAAGCGGATATTTATTCTTTTACGGCTTACGGAAACAATCCGCTTGCATATGAATGGCTGGGCGAGGTTGTCCTCGCCATCGCCTATAAAATCGCCGCACTCAGGGGCCTGCATACCCTGCTCTTTGGGCTGACCAGCATAATCCTGGTTCTCGTGTATTACTACGCCAGCCTTCGAAGCCGTAATTCGAAAGCCGCTTTCGGCGCTACCATCCTCATCATGCCGCTGGCAGCCATGTGCTTCACGCTTCGCCCGCAATTGCTGGGATATGTATTCCTGCTCATCACACTCATCAGCCTGGAACGTTACAAGCAGGGCCTGCAGAAATCACTTTGGATTTTGCCTCCGCTCTTCCTGATCTGGGTGAACACACACGGTTCGTTTATCCTGGGATTTTGCGTGCTGGGACTTTACTGGGTCTGTGGATTGCTTCCCTTCAAGCAGGGCGGCCTCCTGATGGAACCATGGCAACCGCGCCAGCGAATCCACATGGAGATTGTGTTTCTGGTGGGTTGTGTGACACTTCCCTTCACTCCCTTCGGGGGTCAGGCGTTTATATTTCCCATCGAGAAAGCCCTCTACTTCC
>DATEKC010000155.1:0-4438 GCA_035277665.1 Terriglobia bacterium | reverse complement strand
CCAACCTGCGGGTGGCGCAACGGCGACTCATGATCGGTGCGGAAATGATGATAGAAGCGCCACTGGTTCATTTCAGCGCGCAAGGCGGAAAGCTCAGGATAAAGGTGCGGTTCGCGCAACTGTGACAGCACAGATTCGGTGGGCAGGAGTTCGCCGGAATAATCAGCCAAGCGCTCGTCGCGGTCGAGAATCCATGCGCGCTCGGAGTTCCGCTCAAAGAACGTGACCTTCATCCCGCGCGGGCCTTCCATCCACACACGCTCTTCCTTGACTTCAGGATCAAGGTCAAATGCGGAGCGGTAGGGTTTGGGCAGGCCACAGACCAGGTCGTAATTGAACGTATCTGTCTTTACCCCCAGTCCCATGCGCACCGGTTCCAGGCGCGACGAGCTTATGGAACGGCCTTTGCGCTCGCCCGCCCAGAGGACTGACGGCATGCCTCCCTCATCGGCGATGACGCGGGCAAAGCCACCCTGCGCCGCCTTGGCGAGTAGAAAGACTGAGTTATAAAGATTGCTTTTGCCGGAAGCGTTGGGGCCGGTCAAGACGTTGATTTGACGCAGCCTCAGCCTGACATCGCGGACTGACCGGTAACCGGTGACGTGCACTTCTCGTATAGGCACGGGGGATGCTCACTTCTTCAACCGCACTCAAATTTCAGCGGCGTAATGCCTGCATTGTAAGCTAGTTTTGCTGCCGGTGGCCATTGTCATTTCGAATTCTTGTCTCTTTTATCGATGGTTCAGCGACAAGCAACGTCATGGCCGCCTTGCCGTGCTTTGCCGCTTGAGGCGGTTTTGTTCTCCGCCTAACCTGCGTGACAAGGAGACACAGCGATGATCAGGAAACTTCTTGTAATTAGTCTTTCACTATCACTACTGGCCTCTCAAGCTGCAGCGCAGCAGGGCGGGCAGCAGGCGCCGGCAGTAACGAAATCCCGCAAGCTCAAGCTGCATCGCCACACCGGATTAAAGTTCAACCTGGTCCAGTCTCTCAGTTCGGCAACTGCAAAACCGGGCGATGACGTGCCGCTTAAACTGGCAGACCCGCTGGTCATCGACGGGGTCACCGTCCTGCAAGCCGGTGAGGTGGTTAACGCTAAAGTGGTCAAAGTGAGGAAGGCTCGGTCGAGTTGCAAAAACGGAGAAGTTCAATGGGAACTTGAACATTTGACGATGCCGGACTCCACAGCGGTACAAACCAGAATCAAGTTTGCCGCGCCTGGTCCTGATGTGAAGGTGCCGGCCAGGTTTGTTCCGTGGAAGGAGGCATTGGGCGTGAATAACTGGTGGGAAGCAGTCCTTCTTGTGCCCGAATATGCTCTGATCGCCATTGTCTATGCCCCTCTTCTGGCGCTGGCGCCCATCGGCCTCCTCACTCTGATCGGAAATGATTGCTCGTTTCCTGGAATCGAATTTCAACTTCCCGCAGGATCAACCGTGGGACTGGAAATCAGGGAAAACCATACCGTTCGCTACTAAGAAGGCAGCGCAAAATGAATCCGCGCGGGTTTTGGAAGCGTTATGCGTGCCCTGAGCTCTGCAATTTTTGCGGCGGGGTCTGTCCCGGCTTCAGAAGCCCGATCTGCATCAGCAGATTGACCGTCAACGCGCCTGCGCCCTGGAATTTCCAGTCACAATTTTCAAACGTGGTGTTTTCCCAGATGTAAGAGCCGCCATTGTAAAAGATGGAGCATTCGCGCAGGACGCAGTTCACGAACCAGCACTCCTCCAGCTGAAATACCTGTTTTGTGAACGTCCGGCCTTCATATCGGGTGATCGCCATGCTGCCTCCGAATTCGTCAGTAATCGTATAATAGAAAGATTCAGCCACAAGCCTGGGGCTTCCAGTGGGGCAGTACCCTTGTGGGAATGGCTGTGTTTCCAAGATGTCCATCTCTCCTAATGAAAGCATAGTTGTTCGCGGTGCGCGGGTGCACAACCTCAAAAACATCGATTTTGAGGTCCCGCACAATGCCATGACCGTGGTGACCGGCGTCTCCGGCTCGGGCAAATCTTCACTGGCCTTTGACACGATTTATGCCGAGGGCCAGCGGCGTTACGTAGAGTCGCTCTCGGCCTACGCGCGCCAGTTCCTGGAGCGGATTGAGAAGCCGGACGTCGACATGATCGACGGCATCGCACCGGCCATTGCCATCCGGCAGAAGAACACCACGCGCAATCCTCGCTCCACCGTGGCCACGGCGACTGAGATCTATGACTACCTGCGCCTGCTCTATGCCCGGGTGGGCCGCACGTTCTGCCGCAACTGCGGGCAGGAGGTGAAGAAAGATACGGTGGATGAGATTGCCCAGAGCATCCTGGGCATGGGCGAGGGCACACGGCTCAATATCCTTTTCCCGGTGAGGCAAGCGGCGCCAACGGCAGAAAAGAAAAAAGCTCGCGGGCGAAAAGTGAAAGCTGAAGCCACGGCTGCCGCAGAGGCCGCCAGCACGGCGCTGCGCGAGCGGCTGTTTGATTTGCGTAAGAAAGGTTTTGGCCGGCTCTTCCAAAACGGGCAGGTATTTGAGTTCGCCACTCCTGAGTCATTGCTGGACATTGATTTCAGCCAGGCACTCTATGTTTTGGTGGACCGGATTGCCATCGCCGCTGACCAGCGATCACGCATTGTGGACGCGGTGGAGCAGGCATTCCGCGAGTCGGGTGAGGTGCTTTTCCTGACGGCCCCGCGCGAAGGAGAACAGGCACAGCAACGGCGCTTTTCCGGCAAATTCGAATGCAAGAATTGCCACACTGCCTACCAGGAACCTGAGCCCAGGCTGTTTTCATTCAACAATCCGTTTGGTGCTTGCCCGCGATGCCAGGGCTTCGGCAACACCATTGATTTCGATATCAACCTGGTGATTCCTGATCCCACCAAAACGCTGGCCGAAGGGGCGATTGATCCCTGGACGAAGCCCAAGTACCGCACTCTGCACACCGAATTGCGCAAGTTCGCCAAGCAAAAGGGCATTCCCATTGATGTGTCCTGGCACGACCTGGACCGCGACCAGCAGCAGATGGTGATGGAAGGTGAAGGCAAGTTTCCCGGTATTCAGGGCTTTTTTGCCTGGCTGGAGCGGAAGAAGTACAAGCTGCACGTGAGGGTTTTCCTCAGCCGCTATCGCGGCTATGCGCAATGTCCTGACTGCGGCGGTGGCCGGCTGCGCACCGAGGCCCTTCAAGTAAAAATTGAAGGAAAGAATATCTGCCAGGCAACATCGCTTACAGTGGAGCAGGCTGCACAATTCTTCCGAAACTTGAAGTTATCTCCGGAAAAGATGGAAATTGCTGGAAAGATCCTGGAACAGATTCAGGAGCGCCTGAAGTTCCTGAACGATGTGGGGCTCGAGTACCTGACGCTGGACCGGCTGGCGTCAACGCTTTCCGGCGGCGAAGCGCAGAGGATCCAGCTCGCGACATCACTCGGTTCGCGGCTGGTGGGCGCGCTTTATGTATTGGATGAACCTTCCATCGGGCTGCACAGCCGCGACACGGCCAGGCTGGTCAACATCCTGCACGAACTGCGCAACCTTGGAAACACCATCCTCGTGGTCGAACATGATCCCGATGTAATGCGTGCTTCTGACCGTATTCTGGATCTTGGCCCAGGCGCGGGCGAAAACGGCGGGCGCGTAATGGCTGCCGCTCCTTATGAGGACCTGAAAAAGCTCAGTGCATCGCTCACCGGGCGCTATTTGAACCAGGAGTTGCGCATCCAGATTCCACCGATGCGGCGTACACCGGGCGTGCCGATCATCCGGATTGAAGGCGCGCGCGCGCATAACCTGAAAAGTATCAATGTTGAAATTCCACTGGGGCTGTTGGTGGCCGTGACCGGGGTTTCAGGATCGGGCAAATCCACGCTGGTGCATGATGTGCTCTATCAAGCGCTTGCCGCCGAGAAAGGAATCACCGCAGGTCCGGGGCCGTCCGCGGGCGGGTTCAAACGAATTAGTGGCGGACAGTTTGTGGCTGACGTGGTGCTGGTGGACCAGTCGCCTATTGGACGCACGCCGCGGTCGAACCCGGTGACCTACATCAAGGCGTTTGATTCCATCCGTGATGTGTTTGCGTCCGTAGCTGAAGCCGCCAAACGGGGCTATACGGCAGGACATTTTTCCTTCAATATTCCGGGCGGACGTTGCGAGACCTGCCAGGGCGACGGCACCGTAACAGTGGAAATGCAGTTTTTGGCTGATGTAGAACTGGTGTGCGAAGACTGCAAAGGAACTCGCTACAAACCGGGTGTGCTGGAAGTACGCTACAAGGGCAAGAATATACATGAGGTGCTGAGCCTCACCGTGCGCGAGGCCATGCAATTTTTCTCCGGACATCCGAAGATCACGGACAAATTGCGTGTTCTGGAGGAGGTTGGACTCGGCTATCTTCGGCTGGGACAATCGGCCACCACACTGAGCGGGGGCGAAGCACAGCGC
>DATEKC010000154.1:0-7621 GCA_035277665.1 Terriglobia bacterium | reverse complement strand
CGATCCCGACCTTCCGATCCGGCTCAGCACAAGACGAATCTCCTTGTCTCCAGGATTTTGCCCTCTCCCTATTTCCTACTCCCCATTCCCTGTTTCCCGCAGCCTTTTTCATCCTTCATCCTTCACGCTTCATACTTCTGCCCGCCGCCTTCTCCCTATTTCCTACTTCCTGATTGTTCCTTTTCTCTTGCACTACCCGCCGCGCCGCCGCATATTATCACAAGCCCGGCAGGGCAGAGGTGTTGTCTTGCTCTGCGGTTTTCTTCAGGGCAGGATTACGCTTTGGCTGATTCACACGCATCGCAAGGAGCGCGATGCGTGCGACATGCGTAGTGGTCCATCAGGGCCCTAGACGGAAATCCGTGCTCCTGAATTGCAGCCCGTTGCGCGCGGCTTGGCGGAAGGAATCTTATGGGCGAGCAGAGAACCGGAATCTGCAGATTATGCCTTCAGGAACGGGACCTCTGCGAGAGTCACTATCTTTCGAAGGGTCTTTACAAAGCCCTTCGGGGCTTACACTCAAAGAACAAGAGCCCATTACTGGTCACAGGCAAGGCTTCCTTCCGGACATCGCGACAAATGACAGCCAAGCTGCTTTGCTCGGAGTGCGAACAACTCCTAAGCGCAAAGGGCGAGAGGTATACGATTCGCGTCATGTCAAACCGGAGGGGATTCTTATTACTCGAGACCGTTCAGCGCCTGACCCCTGCCGTTGGGCGCAGCGAGGTTGCCGCTTACAAGTGTGCGAACACTTTGAGTGTTGACACTGGAGCACTTGCTCATTTTGCCTTGGGCCTCCTATGGAAGGCCTCGATCCATACGTGGGCTCCGGCAGCAGGAGTCCTGACGGATGTACACTTGGGTCCATACCAAGAGGTCATACGTGGCTACTTGAGGGGTGAGGCGGGGTTTCCTTCGAATGTGGTCGTTAAGATCACGCTTTGTACAGACAGGGAGTCGCAGCTCATCATGTACGCGCCGACCTTAGGGGACGCCAAAGGGTCGAAGAAGTTCAACTATTACGAAATACTGGCGGGCGGCATCAATTTTGGAATCTTAATCGGTGCGGGTATCCCGAGGTCAGAAAAGTTGCACTGCTGCGCAAGCTCAATGGACAGATGGATATTTGTTCGGAATTGCAGGGAGAGAACACTGAGCACCGCTTTCGCGACGAGAGGCTCGAAAGTGGCGGGTGGCGCAGATATCGATTTTTGATGTCTGCGTTCAGCGAAGCTGAGTGGGGACAAAGAAAATTATGAATTTTGAATGAGGAAGGACGAAAAAGGCAGTCCCGGGCCATCGCAATGGCAGCAGTTGACCAAGTGGGGTAAAAACAAGCAAATGCCTCTCGCTTCGCGAGATCGCAGACTTCGCACAGAACGCGAAATCTGCGCCACCCGCCCACATGCGTTCGCAATTGGGAATGTGTGTGGCGTCTCGGAAAATTTCTTGTGCCACACACCGCGCCGCCGCATATTATCACAAGCCGGGCGGGGCAGAGATAGAAGGATGAAGTGTGAAGGATGAAAAGGGCGGGTCGCGTATCCGTTCCGTTGTGTGGAATGTATGCGCCAGCGGAATATTCCTGCTACATCCACCGATCCTTGAAAAAAAGGGCCGCCTACATCGCAAAGGCCGCGACGTAGGCGCCACCCGTGCGCCGGCCGCGAACTCATATGGCAGTTATAATGGAGTGAAATAACAGCTTGGGTGGACGGAGGTGCTCATGAGCTTGGCTGAGACGAACAAGGCTCTCGTACGCCGCTTCTACGAAGAGATTGACAAGGGAAACATCGGTATCCTGGACGAGCTGGTGGCCGAGGATTACGTGGATCACAACCCGCCGCCCTTTCCTGGCTTGCCGGCCGGGCGCGAGGGGTTGAAGCAGGCTTTCCAGATGTTTCAAAAGGCGACGCCGGGCTACCACCACATCGAAGACCAGATCGCAGAGGGCGACAAGGTGGTGACTCGGCTTACCTCGTATGGAAAACATGAAGGGGATTTGCCCGGCGCGCCGAAAACGGGCAATGACCTGAAGATGACTTCCATAACCATCCATCGTATTTCTGACGGAAAACTGGTCGAGAAGTGGTCGGAAAAAGACGTGATGAGCTTCCTGCAGCAGATCGGCCTGACGCCCGCCGCGCCAGAGCACGGCTAGAAAATGCAGTGTTAGCAGCGGGTAGATACAAGCGTCGACCGCCGTCTTTGATGGCAGCAGTTTTTTTGTAGCGGCGGGTTCAGCCCGCCACCGTGGCGACGTAAAGTCGCCGCTACAACTGGCCGCAGAGCGCGAGGGCGGCGGTCTGCGCTACCTCTGCTGCAAAAAGACGCGGCGGCGTTGCGAATTTTTGTTTCGCGCGATAGTGTGAACTGGGTGGGGGGCTCAGTTGATGGGGAACAAAGACGACGTCAGGGATTACGCGGAGCTTCTTGCGGCGTACGTCAGGCAGAGTCCGCGAGCAGCCGGGGCGCTGGCTTTCGGCATCTCGACGTTAGTCTTGCAGCATTTTGCATGGCACGCTAATGCTCGAATGAGAGGCCTGGCGCCCGCGCTCACCCTAACGGTGGGGCTTTGCCATGCCATCGCCGGAGCCGTGACCGGCCCGCGCCTCGCGGACGGTACGCGGACTTCCACGGCGTCGCGTGCCTGCCTCGTTGGCGCGGTAACGTCGCTGCTTGCCATCGTGCTTTTTGCTTTTCTCTTTTCGGCGTATCTTTTTGCGACGGATGTCCATCCGGTGGGCGCCATTTCCTATGTCACCTTTCCTTTTTTGACGGCGCTGTTTGTCTTTGCGGGCGACGGCTGGGCGCTTGTCGTCGTTTCGATCGGGGCCGGGTGGGCGCTATACCGCGTGGCCGCCCGCCGATAGCCGCGGCCGGCGCATCACATTTGGATTACATGAGGAGCCCCATGGCCTCCAGCAGCACTGCGGCGCCGCCGATGGCCAGCAGCCCGCCTCCAAGAATAGACCGCCACGCCCGATAATGCAGGTCGCGTTCAAGCCCCGGCTCGGCTTTGTCTGAAATCAGGAAGGTCGCGTCGTTCTCACCTCGGGTAATCAACTGGCGGTCGGTCTGATTGCCGGCGCTGCGATTTATGGCGCATGTACCGGTTATGTCGTACTCATTCTCAGGAACAATGCAATATTCGGTGAGGCGATAGTCGCCGGGCGCGGCGCCGGCGGCTATCCGGTCAAGCCCGACTGATGGAATAAGATTGCCCGGAAAACCTTGCCCCCTTTTGCGTCCACGGCGCTGCTGCCGTTGCCGCGATCCCGCCTCGAGCGATGAATCGAGGTCCTCGCCCTGAAAGCCGGCCGAATTGATCCCTTCGGCCACCCGCGTGATGTACCTTCGCAGTTCCGAATCCGGCGTCGGAACTCCGGCAGGGGCCGAGGGCGGCGCATCGGAACGCCACGGCTCGTCGAGGGGCACAATTTCCCGGCAGCCGACTTCGCACTGGTAGGCTTCTTCCAGTTCAAGTTCGGCGGCCTCGGGATCAACCAATACCTTGCCGGTATCATCTTCCAGGTAGAAATTGACAGAGCCTTCGTCCGTGAGATAAGGGCTCCAGCGACCCTGGCCCTGCCGGCCGGCAAGGAACCGATCAATGTTTACCTTATACAGAAAGCAAAGCTGGTTGGAAACCGGACTCCGCAACGTCTTCTCGCCGACGGCTTTGCCGTGGACCTGCACGCGGCCCATGGCGACGCTGCGAATGGGCGCCAGCGGCGTGTCCGCAACCACCATGTATTCGCGGAATATGCCGAAGCCTTTGAAAAACCAGTAGAGCCCCAGGATGAGCCCGATGCCGCCAAGGAATCCCCGTTCGGGAGGAGGAAAAGTCTGCTTCGGCTGCGGGTAATGCGGATGGAAATGCAGCGGGAGCTGCATGAAGCCCAGGTCAGCGGTGACCGTGTAATTCACGCCAACGCGCGTGCCGGATGGACCGTATTCCACCTGGATGTCGTCGGGTTGGACAGGCAGCCCCCTTCGCTGCGCATTTCTATAGATCGCGTCCTGCAGAGCTGCACTCAATTCCTCGTGACCGCCCAGCAGGCGCGCCTGCGATCTTACATCTCCCTCAAAAAGAGCGTTTGAAAGGTAAAGCGGGAGGACCTTCCAACCCGCGTAGAGAACCGCCAGCGCCGCCAGAATCGCGACGGCTTTCAGGAGAAAACCCGCATTACCTGAATCACTCTGCATCGGATACTCCTGGTTGCCGGTTTTGACGGGCGGCCCCGTTCACTTACCGTATCCCACCCGTGTGGCCGCTCCCGGCGCCACCCACGCGGCATATCGATAAAGCATATACACCGGGAGCGGGCAGATTGCAATCGTAGCTGGCGCCGGCATCGGATTGAAATGAGTACAAACGACGAGACTGGGCGGGGTTGAGGCGGCAGTTCCACAAGCGTTATCAGCGAAAAACCTGAATGATGAAGGGTGAAAACGAGCAGCAAGCGCTAGAGGCTACTGCTGGCCGTTCTGAGAACCGGCTTCAACCTTCGGGGCTGTGCGCTTTGTGATGTTTTCGTCCGCGCCAACATTGAAGAGCTTGAAGTCGGAATATTCATGATCATTGCGAAGCGTTTTCCCGCCCCAATCCACGGTAACGGTAACGTCCTTCGGAAGCCACAAGCTCTGGGCGATTTGCTTGAAGTAAACGGCCTGATAATTAATCTCGGTGGTCTGTTTGCTCAGCCGGACTTCCGGCAAAGGCTTTAAGAGGTCCGTGAGCAGACGGACGATCTGGAAATTTTGCGTGTTAATCCAAGCCAACCCTTGCTGGAAGGTGGGAGCGGAATGTTTGCCGATGGTGAAACTTCCCACCAACCTTGTCCTCATGGGAATCTGGGCAAAAGCAACCACATAAGTTTCGTGGCCGTCGACCTTCTGGCGGCCTAGGTAGCGAAACTCTGATCCGGACTGGTAATCCGGGAAAAAGACCATCGCCGCCGAAACGAAACCGGAAGTGAGCATGTAGCCACCCTTCAGCACTCCCCCCGCCGCCCAGGCCGGGTCGGCGCTCTTCCTGTATTCGCTAAAGGCGGGAACATGCGGGTCGCTCGGCATCAGGCAAAGATAATGAAATTTCCCGAAGGCTTCATTGGAAACCTCGCCATTGCCGCGCAGTTGTTGCTGGCGGACCTTCTCGAGCGAGGTTGAATCCTGAAAATCGTGATAGAGCGTGGCGACGTTCTTCCCTGCAGCGGCCAGAATGTTTTTCAGATCGTCCTGGCTTTTCGCGGGCTCGAGGTCCTTCAGATTCATCTGCTGCGGGGAGTCATGAAGGAAGTCAATGGACGCGGCCTCTTTCCGCTCCGGCCTTTTCTTGCCCTTGTGAGTTTTGGCGTAAAGAGCTTCCACCTGCTTGCCGTTTTGCACATTTGCCCACACCTGGCGGACCTGCAGCGGCATCTCCTTCACGGCCCTGCCATTCAGAAAACGGTTCATTTCAGTATCGGCTGCCTCAACCTTGTATTCCGCGAGCAAGGCCTGAATCCATAACAGGTGGGCGTCCCGGCCGCCGCCGGCCGCCACCGATTTCTCCAGGCAGGCTTCGGCCCGTGCATACTCATGCAATTGCAAATAGGCGCGTCCAAGCTCCTGCAAAACGAGTTTATTACCGGGTTCGTGGTGGTTCGCATAGTCGAAAAATCCGATCGCGTATTGGGGTGCGTGCATCCAGCTTCGCATCACTCCGGCCAGGACCACGGCTTCCAGGGCGCCGACTGTGGTGTTCTTCTTCCCTGTGGTCAGCTTGACTGCCGCGTCGGTCCGGCGCGCCGCGTCGTCCCAGTTTCCGGATTCCAGCTCGGCCAGCGCCAGCATGACCATGCACCTGGCGCATTCCGGATTATGCTTGACGACATCCGTAAGATCACTCAGCGAGCGGTCGGGGCGCCCCTTCTCCATAAATTCCCGGGCTCCCCTGGCGTATTTTTTTTCGCTGCTGTTCGCCAGTCCGTCCTCCGGGCCCAGCGATTTCAACCGCGGCAAAAGGCCGGAAAGCAGGTCCTGCTGGGAAAGCAAAGCCGGATCGCGCTCTCCTGGCCGGAGGGTCAAGGGGAGCCAGACCGGCTTCGGGAAATCGGCATAATCGATCAACTCACGGGCCGTCTGATAGCCATGCTTCTTGATGGTGAGCCATACTTTAAAGTCGCTGGCAAATGCGCCCTTCGTTTTGTAAATAGTCTGGAACTCACCATTGATGTCCGTCTTGAAAAAACGGGCATCACCATTCAGCATCGGACTTATACGTACTTCGGCGCCGCGAACGATATCCTGGTCGACGGTCATCACCCTGCCCGCGACCACGTAATCCCGGGAGGAACGTAGATTGAAATTGTTCATTACGAATGGCTTCGTCAGGTCCTGTTCGCTTGGCGGGGTCGGTTCAGCAACTTGGGTTACTTGAGCCGTCAATAGCCCAGCCGGTAAGCAGAATGCAAATCCCAGTGAGAAAAGGCGAAGGATACATCTTGTGTGAAACATGGGCTGGATACCCTTCGACCCATTTGGTGTACACTTAACTGCAATTTTAGCAAGGTTGTCCCCCGTATTCAAGCGAAGCGATGACTTACTACGGGAAGTGCTTGCGCCGGGAAAGATTGGAAGAGAATTAGCGGGTGGCGCGTACGATCCGGCGATTGGAATGTACAGGAGTGTCTGGAAAAAACATTTCGCCGCCCTTTGCGCCGCCGCATATTAACACAAGCCGGGCAGGGAGTAGAAAGCGCAAGTGTGAAAGATAAAGTGGCAAAACGAGCAGCGGGAGGGAGGTAAGAATCGCTTTCCTGCCCCGCTGCTTTGCTCTTACGCGCTCCGCGCAAAAGCGCGCTGACCGGCCACTTAAAAGATAGTGAGTGAAATCCGAAGGCCGGGACGTCTTGCGTTGCAGAGGAAGTAGCCGCCCTCGACGTACTCGACATATACCTGATCGTCAGGCCTCCACTCGGGCGGCAAGGGCCGTGCGTATCCGAAGGTATAGCCGCCGTAAGCGAAGCGGTGGTAGCCTTCCACCACTCTGATGTGCGTCACGCGGAACCTGTGCTCACGGCCAAAGTACGCGCGGTAACGGTCATCGGGAATGCGGCCATAATGGCCGCGTTTCCGCTCCATCTTTTCGCGGCGCCGGGCCTCCTTGCGCTCCTGTTTTTCGCGCTTTCTTAATTCCTTTTCATGACGATGTTCCTGCTGGTCCTGGGCCCTGGCCTTCACGCCTGTCCCCATCAGCCACACCGTGCTGAGCAATGCTGCCACCACCATCCGCTTCAAACAATTCGTTTTCAAGCCATACCTCCTTAGCGTTCAGATCGTTTTGTCTGACGTGTTCCACGAAAAAAACACTGAAAGCGAACAGGCAGAAAGCAGGACGCAGCCTGTTTCTTCCCGGGCCGTTCGTATTCCCAGCGATCGGCCCGCCTGCTGTTTCAGTGTTTATACACTTATTGCGTCTCGCTGTCATCAGCCGGGAAGGCATTGTGTTCCCGGCCGGCATTTGCTAGTATTTCGCCGCGTTCAATTCCACTCCGCGAGGGTAACCATGGCGATGCGAACACGTGTGGCCGGCATTCTGATTTTTGCGACAAGTCTGCTGTTTATTTCCTGCGGC
>DATEKC010000153.1:0-12331 GCA_035277665.1 Terriglobia bacterium | reverse complement strand
CTCGCAGGGCTCCGCTCCGGCCCAGGCCCGCAAGAAAACCCAAAACCAGAAAAACCCAAAAAACAGAAAAAACAAGAACCACCAAAAGGGGACACTTCTAATGAGCTAACCAAGGGGACATTTCTAAAGAGCTTTGACAGACGACTTGACCCAAACTTGCGATTTCGAGAACGCTAACCTATACTACTCCCGCTATGCAACACAGCCCGCTTCATCGAACTGTCTATGACGCACTGGTGGTTGGCTCAGGAGCGAGCGGCGGGTGGGTAGCCAAGGAATTGACCGAGGCTGGCATGCAGGTCCTGATGCTTGAGGCCGGCCCCCCGCGCATTCCGTCACGTGATTTCACTGAACACGTCTGGCCCTACCAGTTAAAGTACCGCGGGTTTGACAATCACGAAGCGCGTCTCATCGATCAGCCGATCCAGCGGCTCTGTTATGCGTGCGACGAATACAGCCATCAGTTTTTTGTCAAAGATGCCGAACACCCTTACACCTTCCCGATTGACAAACCGTTCATGTGGATTCGCGGCCGGCAGGTTGGAGGGAAGACGTTCTGCTGGGCGCGCGAAAGCTACCGCTACAGCAATTACGAATTCAAGGCTGCCAGCCGCGACGGCTATGGTCAAGACTGGCCATTCAGTTACAAAGACCTTGAACCCTATTACGACAAGGTGGAAAGTTTTATCGGCGTGAGCGGATCGCATGAAGGGCTGGAGCAGATGCCTGACGGGAAGTTTCTGCCTCCAATGAATCTGTCGTGCGGTAGTTTGCAGGCCAAGCAAATTATTGAAAGCAAATTCGGATGGCGGGTGATGCCGGACCGCGTGGCCAACCTGACCGTTCCCCACAACGGGCGGCCAGCTTGCCACTATTGTGACGAGTGTCAACGCGGCTGCTATACGGCCTCCTATTTCAACAGCCCGGCCGTCACCTTGCCGGCTGCGGCAAAGACCGGCAGATTTACGCTGCTGAGTGATGCGGTCGTCAGCCACGTGATGGTCGATAATGAAGGCCGGGCCAGCGGCGTTCACTACATCAACCGCACAACGCACCAGCATCGCGAAGCCATGGCCAGGGTGGTGGTGCTGGCGGCGAGCACCCTAGAATCCACACGCATCCTGCTGAATTCGAGGACGCGCCGCTATCCCAACGGTCTCGGAAATTCCATGGACGTGCTGGGCCACTATCTGATGGACCACTTTACCATTCAGGGTGCTGGAGGGACGATGGCCAGTCTGAAGTCTTCTGTCCGGGAGCTGACCGGCAACCCCGCCGGCTTTTTGATAGCGAAGTACGCCAATGTGGGATCCAACAAAAACAAGAATTTTCTTCGCGGATATAGGTTTGATGGTGACGGAAGCCAGGAACTTTACTCACAGGCATATTCGATTCCGGGATACGGCAAGGCTTTCCGGGAAAAGGTTCGCAAGAACATTCCATATCGCTTCGGGATGATGGCACAAGGGGAAACGCTTCCACGCTACGAAAACTATGTGACGCTGGACAAGGAGAAAAAGGACGCCTGGGGCATCCCGGCTCTGCACATCCACGCCAGCCACGGAGAGAACGAATACGCGATGGCCAAAGCCATGCGGGAAGACGTGGTGGCGATTCTCGACGCGATGAAGCTCGATGACGTGCAGCCGCCGGGCGAACATCTGAGTGTGTTTGGCAAGAATATTCACGAGTGCGGCACTGCTCGCATGGGCAACGATCCGAAAACCAGTGTGCTCAACCGATTCAATCGTCTTCACGACGCCAGAAACGTTTTTGTTGCTGATGGCGCCTCGTTCGTGACCAACAGCTGTTATGAACCGACGCTGACTATCATGGCCATTGCCACCCGCGCGGCCGATTACATTGCCGAAGCTTATCGCAAGGGAGATTTATAGGCGCCACGAACTGCAGCAAACGGCAGGAATCATGTAATGGGAATTCAGGACGATAAGAAAAACCAGGAAAGCGGCCCGGAGGAGAGCGGGGTTTCACGCCGCAAATGGCTGATCGACGTGGGCAAGGCTGCCGCGTTGGCGGGAATTGCAGGCAGGACTGCACCTCTCGGTGCTGAAGTGTCTGCCGGTATTCTCGCTCCGCAAAACTCTGCGGATACCCTTCCGCCGGGCCTGTATCTTCCGTCCTCTGGACATCTCGGTATGGCCCTGGAGGACGATTCGCGTTTCCATCGAATGGAGCCCGGCTGTGAGGTTGATTTCGTCCGCCCTCGCACTGGTTCTTATGAGCCGCAGTTTTTTTCCAGTGATGAATACCAGATGATCTACCGGCTGACCGCCTTGATGCTGGGAGAGCCTGCCGGTCCATCCGCAGATGGCGCCAAACCTTCGGGTGGAAACATCGTGGACGAAGTGGCCGAGTGGGTTGACCTTCGCACTTATAGCTTCAGCGGAGGTCGTGACGCGGCGGAGCGGCTGACACCGGAGCAGGTCGCGCTAACAGAGGCGTATGACGGGGCCCCGCTTCTGCGCCGGTTCAAGACCTCTGATCCCCAGAAAACTTATCGTGACGGTCTGACATGGATGGCCAGGGAATGCGAGAGGCGGCACCAAGTCCGGTTCATCGATCTCGAACTGCGGCAGCAGGAGGCCATTCTTGGCCTTGTCAGCGATGAACGCGCCGACAAAAGTGTCGAAAACGATGGCACGCGTTTTTTCCGGCAGCTCAAAGACGACACTATCTCCGGTTTCTACACCTCCAAAGCCGGGCTGGAAGAGCTCGACGATAAAGCCAACCGGTTTTACGCATTTTCCCCCGGCTGCCCGTCTTTGACCACGCATCGGCCAAAACATATTCGTTAAATCCTGAGTGGCGCCGGCCGGCGACGCCTGACTGACCGCTTCAATTATTGCAGAGACTGCCCCTGCTTTAATCACGTCCTTGCGAGAGCCGGCTGGTAAGTTATACACTCCGCAATTTCTGGGGAAGGTTGCCCCTCGCGCGGTGTGTTCTGCCGAGATTGCGGCCCGAATGGGAATGGAAAAGCCGCCGCGCTCGGTATGGATGCGGCAAAGGTTTACAAATCGAATGATCCGGGAGGAAAAGTTCGAGATGAAAAATGTTTCACGCCGTGCTTTTTTAAAAAACAACATCGCTTCCGTCGCAGGAACAGTCAGCGTCCTGTCTGCACCTGTTCTGTTTGCCCAAACTGCTGAGCCCCACATGAAGTTTCCTGTTCCTTCGCGGGAGAGAATTGGTGTGACGACATGGCCGTTTCGCATGTATATCGAAAGTCCCACAAACCGATGGCGTGACCCCAAACTTCCAGGGATGGCGTTAAAAGACTTCCCGGCGATGGTGGCGGAGAAATTTAATCTTCACAACGTGGAACTGCTGGCAGAACATTTCCCGTCCACGGATAAAGCCTACTTGCAACAATTACACGCTGCAGTTGAAAAGGCCGGGTCGCGCATCATCGATATCCCCGTTGAAGGCGAAGCCAGCTTTTACGCTCCCTTTGCGGTGAAACGGCAGGAGGCGATCGATCATGGGAAGAAATGGATCGACATTGCCGTGTCAGTGGGCTCGCCGAGCGTCCGCCTGCACATTGCAGGGGTGGAGGGTGTTGCGCCCGATGCTGGACGGGCTGCTGAGAGCCTGAAGCGCGTGGCTGCTTACGGCGCCGAGCGCAATGTTATGGTGACTCTTGAAAATGACGACCTGTTGACTGAAGATGCGTTCTTTATCGTACGGGTCATTGACAAAGTCCGGAACCCATATCTTCGTGCCTTGCCGGATTTCGCGAATTCCATGCTGAGTGGCGATGCGGAATTCAACTATGACGCTCTCACCTTGATGTTCCGCCACGCCTACAACATTTGCCACATGAAGGACTCTGAAGTTGGCGAGCATGGCAAGCTCTATACGGTCAACGTGCCGAGGATCTTCAATATTGCGAAGGCTGCGAATTATCGCGGTTACTATTCGCTGGAATGGGAAGGGCGAGGCGGTCCTTACGAAGGCGTCCGTAAGTTGCTGGAGGAAACTTTGCAGCACCTCACTTAGACAACGCTCGGGCGGCGCAGCTTGGATGCCGCAATGATTGCCCGGGCCATTTTCTACCAGGGGAAAGGCAGAATTTCGCATACCAAAACGCATGCAGCCTCGCCTGCATAGGGGTGATCAGAATGAAAGCTGCAACAAAACCGAACAGTCCCGAGCGATTTTCTGCGCGCGCCCGGGAGCCCAGGAACGCAAGGGAATGGTTCCCGTTCCTGGCCATAATCCTAACCGTGTCCCTGGTGCTGATTTTTGCGAGTACGGGCCTCGCGCAGCATGAGGGCGTGAACTATGACGAGTCCAAGGTGCCGGCCTACACGCTGCCTAACCCACTGGAGATGGCGAACGGACAAAGAGTGACGAGCGCCCGGATGTGGATGGAAAAGCGGCGGCCGGAACTCCTGAAGCTTTTTGAAACTTTTGAATACGGGCGCAGCCCCGGCCGGCCCGAAGGAATGACGTTCCGTTTGGTTTCCGTGGACAAGAACGCTCTTGGCGGCAAGGCTACCAGGAAGGAGGTGGTGATCAACTTCAGTGGAAAGAAGGGCGGGCCAAAGATGCACCTCCTCATCTACATGCCGAATGGAGCCCCCAAACCGAAGCCGGTTTTTCTGGGATTGAACTTTGGCGGCAACCAGACTGTAGCATTTGATCCTGGCATCACGATCGGCAAGGGATGGATGAGGTACGGTTGGGGCATTGTGAATCATCACGCCACGGAGGATTCGCGAGGCGCCGATGCTTGCCAGTGGCAGTTGCAGATGATCCTTGCTCGTGGTTATGGCTTGGCCACCGCTTATTATGGCGACATCGAACCCGACTTCGACGGTGGGATCCGCCAGAGTGTGCGGGCGCTCTACTTGCGTCCGGGACAGTCGGAGCCCCCCGCCGATGGATGGGGCGCCATCGGGGCGTGGGCCTGGGGGCTGAGCCGCGCCATGGACTACCTGGTGACGGACAAAGACGTGGATGCACACCGTGTGGCGGTGATAGGTCATTCCCGGTTAGGGAAGACCGCGCTTTGGGCAGGAGCACAGGACACGCGGTTTGCGCTCGTAATTTCCAACGATTCTGGCGAAGGTGGGGCGGCACTCAGCAGGCGATGGTTCGGCGAAACCGTAAAAGCCATCAACACGAGTTTCCCCTGGTGGTTCTGCCGGAATTTCAGAAAGTATAACAACGATGTCAACGCGCTGCCGGTGGACCAGCACGAACTGCTCGCCCTCATAGCTCCGCGTCCCGTCTACATTGCAACCGCGGCAGGAGACCTGTGGGCTGACCCGCGGGGCATGTTTCTGGCGGGGAAATCGGCTGATCCGGTGTATCGGCTGCTGGGCACGGACGGATTTGGCGCTTCCAAAATGCCTGGGGTTGGCTGGCCCGTGGTGACGACGATCGGTTTCCACCTGCGGTGCGGTCCGCACGACGTCACTGCCTATGATTGGGAACAATTCATCAATTTTGCTGACAAACACATGAAGGCGCGATAATGCGGGCGGGGGTTATAATGAAATAATTGAAGCATTACTTGTCATCTGCTAACCTGTCCCTTCCTTACTTATGGCGACGCCGTGCAGAAAATGTGGGGCAACGAAGACAGAGCGCACTCGACACGGCATTCTGTATTTCCTTGCTCAAAAATGTGGCTATCGTCTGCGGATCTGCTCCCGGTGTCGCCGCCGTCGGCTGTTGTGGGCTGACGAAGACCCGGATGCGCCCGTTCCACCGCGCAAAAGCAGGCATCTGGCTGCACTGCGCCTTTCACCCGAGCCGGAAGCCGAGACCGATGGAACAGTGATCCCCCGATGTCCGCAATGCGGCAGTGCTGATCTTCAAAGATCGAAACGCCGATGGCACGAACGCTTTATTCGACGCCCTCCCATGGTAAGGTGTCGGGCCTGTCAAAGCCGCTTCCCATTGTTCTTCACTTAGCCAGCGGACTTGAAGGCACGGTTAGCATCTTTTGCGGATCACAACCGGTTGTTGTTTTAGGCATCAACAATTTATGTCTGATTACAATGGACCAGATCGAATTACACCTTCGCGCGCGGCAGGGCCTTCTGTAAACCAGCGCATCGCAGTCTCGACCGGCATTGTAATGGCCAGCATCTTGGCAAGCCGGCTGCTTGGTTTTCTGCGCGAGTGGGCGGTCGCCCACCAGTTCGGCTCCAGTGCGATCACGGACGCCTATTACACGGCCTTTACGCTCCCGGATTTTGTCAATTACCTGGTTGCCGGAGGCTCGCTCAGCATCACTTTCATTCCCGTCTTCGCCAAATACATGGCGGAGGAAAATGAGGAGGAAGGCTGGTACGTCTTCTCGACAGTTATCACCTCGATGGTGCTATTGCTGCTGATCCTGGTGGTGGCGGGAGAGTTTTTTGCTCCAGCACTCCTCCACATGATCGCTCCGGGATTCAAATCGGCGGAAAAAGCTCATACGGTCTTCCTGACCCGGCTGATGATGCCGGCGCAAATCTTCTTTTACCTGGGCAGTATCTTGAGCGCCGTGCAGTATGCCAAGGGACGTTTCCTGATCTCTTCGCTTGCCCCGGTTATCTACAATGCAGGAATCATACTGTGTGGTTTGCTGCTTGCCTCCTCAATAGGCATTACAAGTTTTTCTGTTGGCGTTTTGGTCGGCGCCTTCGCTGGGAATCTTCTGCTTCAAATTTATGGCGCCCGGACCGTGGGGGCCCGATTCAGGCCCAACCTCAACCTTCGGCATCCGGGCTTTCGGTTATTCATAAAGCTCGCTGTTCCTGTCATGCTGGCACTGTCGGTGGTCTACTCGGATGACTGGATTATCCGTTGGTTTGGGTCGTACCTGGTCCCGGCGTCGATCACCTGGCTGAGCTATGGCAAGATTCTGATGCGGGTCCCTATTGGCGTAATCGGGCAGGCTGTAGGAGTGGCCTCATTTCCGTTTCTGGCCCAGCTTTACGCTGAAAAAAAATATGACGAGCTCAATCGCACTTTCAACACAACCTTGAAGGGCTTGCTGCTGATGATCGTGCCGGTTTCGGCGCTGACAATTGCCATGAGCCGGCCGCTGGTTTATTTCGTTTTCTCCCACACGCGCCTTCACGTCCCTGACCTGAACGCGACAGCCGCGGCGCTGGCTCTGTTCTCTATCAGTATGTTCGCATGGGGTTCGCAAGGGATCCTGGCGCGAGGATTCTACGCAGGGCGCAACACCCTTCAGCCTGCAATATATGGCACGGCCGTAACTTTCCTGAACCTCCCGATCTACTGGTGGCTGGTGAGGTCGATGCAGTTCAAGGGGCTCGCGCTGGCGAGTTCGATTGGCATATCAGTTTATTCCATAGCGCTTTTTGTCTCGCTTTACAGATCAACGGAAAATAAGGCAACCCTGGAGATAGTTGGATTCTTTCTGAGGATCGCGGCCGCCTCTGCAGTCGGGGCTGCGGGCGCATTTGAAGTTGTCCGCTGGATCGAAGTCCGCGCAAATTGGCACAGCACCTTGGGCTCGTTCATCATACTAGTGGCAGCCACCCCGGTGGGCCTGATTCTTACGGGGCTTGCGGCAAAACTGCTGCGCATCCGCGAGATGAATGATTATATGAAATCTATTCGGTTGTTCAGCCGGCTGCGCCGCAGTCGCGGCTAGCGCGAGGGCGCGCTCCTTACGACCCTGCTTCTATCCCGTTATTTGCCGATACAAAAGCGGGAAAAGATCATCCCCAGAATATCTTCAACATCGGTGGCGCCGCTCAGTGCGTCGAGCGGCCGCAGCGCGTCATAAAGATCGAGAAGCAGCATCTCATGGTGCATTCGTTCCCCAGCCGCCTGGCGGCACCGCTCGAGCGCCATGAGCGATTCCTGCAGAAGTTGCCGGTGTCTAAGATTGGTCACCAGTTCGCCTTCCGGACCGAGATGGTTTCCGCCGCCGGCCGCCTGCATGATCTTTTCACGCAGTTCCTCTATGCCTTGTCCGGTTTTGGCTGAAGTGACGACGACCTCCACGGGGCCGGGTGCGCCTGCGTCTTCGGTCAGAATGGCCTGCTCGATGGCCCTCCTGCTGGTGCGTTCTGGGAGATCGGCCTTACTGGCGACCACCAGCATCGGTCCCATGTACCGTATCTTGTGGAGCAATTCCCCGTCCTCTTCGCTCCAGTCCTGCGAGGTGTCCACCACCAGCAGACGAAGGTCCGAATCGGCCATGGCCTGGTGGGTTCGTTCCACACCAATCTTTTCCACGGCGTCAGACGTGGTGCGGATGCCCGCCGTGTCAACAAGCTGGACTGGAATACCATTTATCGACGCGCTCTCGCTCACGAGGTCCCGAGTAGTTCCGGGAATCTCGGTCACGATGGCGCGCTCGGAATTCAGCAGCCGGTTAAACAGGCTGGACTTGCCAACGTTAGGCCGCCCAACAACCGAAAGGCTTAGCCCTTCGCGAACAATGCGGCCAAAAGCATAACCCGCAACCATTTTCTTAACATCAGCCTTGACGGCGTCGAGGCGGTTCAGCAGGTCGGGCCAGTCCATGAAGTCAACGTCATCATCGGCAAAGTCGATTCCCGCCTCCAGCCTGGCAATCAGGTCCAGCAGGGCCTGTTTATGCGGCTTCACGCGGGCCGATAGCGAGCCTTCAAGCTGCCTGGCGGCAACCCGGGCCTGGTAAAGAGTGCGCGACTCGATCAGGTCATGAATGGCTTCCGCCTGGGTAAGGTCAATGCGGCCGTTCAGGAAAGCACGCATGGCAAACTCACCCGGCTCTGCCGCACGCGCGCCGAGCTCAAGACAGCATTCCACCAGATACTGCATAATCACCGGCGAGCCATGGCAGGAAATCTCCACCACATCATCAGCGGTGTAAGAATGCGGTTGCCGGTAGAAAATCAGGACGACTTCATCCAGGACCTGGCCTGTATGTGGATCGGCGAATTTCCCCAAAGTTGAGCGCTGCACCTCGGGAGGGACCTTCGACAGGTGGATTAGCCCGGAAGCTATCCCGATGGCGTCCTTGCCTGAGAGGCGCACGACGCCTATGCCTCCGCGGCCTGGGGGGGTGGCGATGGCCACGATGGTGTCTTCTTTCATCATACGGGAACCTGCGGGTGCTTCAGGAAGGGGACGCTGCGGGGTAGATCACGACTTTCCGGGACGGGCCTGTCCCTTCGCTCATCGTTTTCACCGAGACTTCATCCTTGAGCGCCAGATGAACAATGCGCCGCTCGCGCGAACTCATGGGCGTCAGGTGGAACGGGCATCCGGTTTCAACCGCCTGGCGGGCCGCCATCTGCGCCGTCAGCTTCAATTCTTCGGCACGGATCTGCCGCCAGTCTTTGCAGTTAAAGCTGATCCTCCCATAAAGCTCGTCATCCACGCGCACAGCCTTCAGGACAACGTATTCGAGAGCATCAAGCAGGGCGGCGTTTTTCTCCAGCAGCAGGTCGGAGTCCGGGCCCTCGAAATCGACAACAATTCCTTGAGTATTGGGCCCGTCTCCAGCGGCATCACATTTTCGCACCGTTGATTTCAGATCGAACCCTCCATACTGGACGATTTGTCCAACCAGAGATTCGATCGCCTGCAGGTAATGACCTTCTGATTGCTCAGACGGAATTGACGTTGTCATACGCTCAACCCACTATGCTTTTGCCTCAGCGGTCTTCGCCGGCCCTAATGGCGGCTGCTTCGGGGTGATAAAGCGGTTGATGAAAAGCTGCTGCCCGATGCCGACCAGATTCGCCGCCAGGAAGTAAAGAACTAGACCGCTGGGAAGCTCGATGAACATGATGCCGAACACAATAGGCATGATATACATCATGCGCTTCTGATTCGGATCTGTCATCATCATCGGCGTCATCAGCTGCATGATAAACATGCTGATAATCATGATGACAGGCAAAATTGGGATCGGCAGACCCATGATACGGGAAGGATCGGGCTGCGACAAGTCCTTTATCCACAAGATCCACGGCGCGTGGCGAAACGCAAAAGGCGCCTCAAGCGACTCATAAAATCCATAAAGGATGGGCAATTGCGGCAGCATCGGCAGGCAGCCGCCCAGGGGATTGATGCCGTGCTCCTGGTAGAGCTTCATCACTTCCTGATTCATTCGTGCCTTGCGAGGGTCGTTGAACTTGTATTGCTTATAGCGGTCCTGGATGCTCTTCACCAGCGGTGCGATCCGCTGCATCTCCTGAGCAGAGCGAATACTCTTGAGCTTCAGTGGGAAGAAGGCCATGTTCAGGATAATAGTCAGAATCACAATCGCCCAGCCGTAATTGTGCACCCAGTGGTCATAAATGTAGTGCAATGCGATAAACAATGGTTTGGCGATAATGCTGAACCAACCGAAATCCACCAGACCCCCAAGTGAGGGATGCGTTGTGTCCAGAATTTCCAGGTCCTTCGAGGCGACAAAGAGGCTGAATTTTACCGGTTGCGGGACGGAGCTGCCCATTTCCATGTAGCCGGCTTTGGGCAGCTCTTTCTCCTTCCAGTTTTCGGGTTTCCAGGTTGAATACCCTGCGCCGAAAACCTGATCGCCCGATTCCGGAAAGAAGATTCCAGCAAAATACCTGTCCTCGATCCCGGCAAAATCCAGCGGGCCGGACTTGGTCAATTCTTTCTCAATTTTGTGCAGATCCGTGGTTTCCAGCTTGTCGTTGATTTCATAAGCCACTTTGCTCTGCGAGAATTCCGTATTCTCCGGAAGCGAATGGTCGCCGAATCCTCCAACCCATGCGACTCTTACAGGGACGTATTGCTGGTCCCGTGCCACGCTGACGCTGGCCTTCATGCTGTAATCCGGGCCGAAGGCGAACTTTTTCTGGACCTGTACGTGGCCGTCGCTATAGGTGAATTCCAGTGTTGCAGGAGCCCGCAGATTTGCACCGGAGGGCTGAGCGACAAAAAGCGCCTGATTTATTTTCTGATTCAGAGAATCGTCCGCTACCCTCAGACTCATTGGATAGCCAAGCTGTTTGCAGGCTGCGGGATCCACTACATCGAGAGGTTTCCCGTGAGCATCGTCATACTTTTTGAGAATCCAGCTCTTCACGATGGCGCCCTGGGTGGAAAAGGTGATCCGGTAAAGGTCGTTCTCGACAACGATATCCTGGGCTTGCTGGCCTTGCACCACCGGGATTTGCGGAGGAGGGGGGACCTTGGGCGCCTCTGGTTTTGCAGCGGCTTTTTCTGGTTCTTTCTGTCCGGCGGCCTGCTGCGTGCCGGATGAAGACTTCTTCGGCGGGGGCGGCGTGGTGACAAATGCAACTCGCCATATCAGGAGCAAGACAAATGACAAGGCGAAAGCGATAATGACCCTTTTTTCGTTGTCCATGGATGAAAGGCTTTCTGTCTAGCTCTCTGATCCCTGCGCTCGGGAATGTTACGGGACCGGATCGTGCCCGTGGCCGCCCCAGGGTCGGCAGTTGAGCAGTCTACGGACCGCCAGCCGCGTTCCTTCCCGCGCACCCCACTTAGCCACCGCTTCATACGCATAGGTCGAACAGGTTGGGTAATAGCGGCACGACGAGGGAATGACAGGTGAAAAACAAACTTGATAGAAGCGGATCGACCCCAGCAGCAACAACCTCAGCGCGTACCCTCCTCCGCGGAAGATGAACCCGGCGGCCTGGCTGGAAACAGGCGCAACAGTTCCTGTTCTAGCGCAGGATAAGCGGCCGTAGCAGCTCTGGGCCGAGGGTTGAGCACGATGTCCCATCCCCCCGGCAGTTCGTGCCTGTGGAGCCGAAAAACCTCCCTGATCCGCCGCTTGATGCGGTTCCGAAGTACGGCCATACCCACGCTTTTGGGCACCGTAATGCCCAAACGCGTCTCGGCCAGCCCGTTCGGTCGATAAAAGACGGTGCATAGTGATGCACTTCGGCGCTGCCCCTGCTTGTAGACCCGTTGAAATTCCAATCGACGGAGCAGGCGGTATTGCTTGGGGAAAGCAGCCGAATCGGGATTCACGGAGTCAGACGATGGCGCCCCTTCTGGCGGCGCCGCTTGATCACCCGGCGCCCTCCGGGGGTTCGCATGCGAATTCGGAATCCGTGTGTCTTGGCACGCCGACGCCGATTAGGTTGGTAAGTCCTCTTCAAAGCTCTGGCTCCCTGTTAAGTTCGTGTCTGTAAAGCCCAAACAAATACGATAACCCGCCCCTTCCGGCCAAGTCAAGCTATCGTATCGGGTGTTGTCAAAGCTCTTTAGAAATGTCCCCTTGGTTAGCTCATTAGAAGTGTCCCCTTTTGGTGGTTCTTGTTTTTTCTGTTTTTTGGGTTTTTCTGGTTTTGGGTTTTCTTGCGGGCCTGGGCCGGAGCGGAGCCCTGCGAGC